>JBKDRW010000210.1:0-17347 GCA_046341255.1 Planctomycetota bacterium | reverse complement strand
CTAGGCACTGTTTGACAAATGGAAATTGGTGTTGTCGGGAGTGAATGACAAATGGCATCCTCCGAGAGCTACTAACCACAGTACTCAAGGAGGAGCCAGATGTCACGACACAGTTTGACGGATCGCGAGTGGAACACAATTCGAAATTTTCTTCCGGCAGAACGGCCGTGCCGCCAAGGGAGACGCTGGTGTCCGCACAGGCAGATCATCAGCGGGATCCTCTGGATCCTTGCGACGGGGGCTGCGTGGCGGGATGTGCCCGAGGAATTCGGAAACTGGGCCACTGTTTATGGTCGGTTTCGACGCTGGAAAAACGAAGGGCTCTGGGATCGTATCCACAATCGATTGCTGAGTCGTTTTGATCATCTGGGGCGAATCGATCGAAGTTTGTGGTGTGTTGATGGAAGCGTCGTCCGTGCTCACCGCGTGGCGGCGGGAGCGTTACTGCGGTCCGGAGGCTGTGAATTGCAGGCGTTGGGCAGATCGAGAGGAGGCTTCTCAACAAAGATCCATATTGTGGCAGACGCAAACGGAACTCTGCTTTCGGTCACTGCAACACCCGGCCAATCCGGAGAAGCTCCGGAGTTTCACCATGTGATGCAGGGTGTGACTGTTTGTTCGGATTTCCGATCCAGGCGACCACGCGCGGTGGCAGGAGACAAGGGTTACAGCTCCCAGGCCATCCGCGACTGGCTGAACCAGCGTTCCATCAAGGCCGTCATTCCAAAACGCTCGAATGAACGCCGACGAGGGCGCTTTGCAGCTCAGCTATACCGACGCCGAAACATTGTCGAGAGGACCATTGGACACCTGAAGGAGTTCCGCAGAATCGCAACAAGGTTCGACAAATGTGCCAGCAGCTACATCGCTTTCATCAAGATCGCAGCAACCAGAATCCTGTTAAAAAGCATTTAATCAACAGAGCCTAAGAGATTCCTCAGCATGTTGCATGCCCTGCCACGTTCCTCCATCCCGCAGGACCGATCGCAAGGCCTCAAGATGACGGACTCTGACAGCATTTTCGACGCATCCGCACGACGACGCGGATCTCGCTGATCACAGATTCCTCAGCCTGTTCCTGTTCACTGATTATTCCTGCAGAGAGGCGAGACAAGGGTTCTGACCTCGTCATGCTGCTCGTCGCCAGACTGACGAAGTTTATCACCGGGAGGCATACGACGTGGCGGTTCTCGAAGGCGAAGCCGCGAGGCTCGCCTGACAATAGACACCCAATTCCTCAGAAGACGCCCGAAATGGTTCGGCCGTGATCCAGAATCGCCATTGGTCGGCCAAACGGATCGGGAATGCGTGTATCCGAAGAAATCCCGAGAGCTTCGTAGACTGTGGCAGCAATATCAGCCGGGCCCCACGGTTGAGTGATTGGCGATGCAGCCTGCTCATCGGACGCTCCGATCACTTCCCCTGCCCTTGTTCCACCACCAGCAAAAAAGATCGACCCGCACAGCCCCCAGTGGTCACGTCCACCAAGGGAATTGATTTTCGGCGTTCTGCCAAATTCCGTCAAAAAGACCACCAAAGTTCTTTGCAGCAACCCGCGGAGTTTCAGATCGCGAATCAGCGCAGCAACGGCGCGATCCGTTCCGGCGAGATGGTACCCACGACGGCACATATCCGAAATGTGTGGGAAGTTCTGTCCCGGAGCGTTGTGATTGTCCCAAAGGTTTCCGTAATCCGGATCATATCCGTAATCAACCATGACGAACCTGGCACCAGCCTCTACCAGTCGCCGAGCCAGCAGGCATCGTCTCCCGATCTTCGTGGTTCCATATTGATCCATGACAGCCGTTGATTCCGCGTCCAGATGAAAAGCATCACGCACCGTTTCCGAAGTCAACAAGTGCGATGCATTCTCGTAATGTACACTCTGGCTCATTGCCTGAGTTGTCAGATCCTGCTGATTCCGAACAAAGTCCAATTGCTGTCGCAGAGACAATCGCGAGTTGAGCCGCTGGGAGCTGAGGCCATTCAGTGGCAGCAGATCTCTGGGAGCAAGATCCTCATGAGCCAGTGGACTCGGATTGGAAAGCTTTTCGCCAACAGAAAAATCAGGCTGCTCAGGAACACCTCCTACACAAAATGGCGCGTGTCCATTTCCGAGCCAGCCTCCCACAAACAGGTTATATGGCGGAGGACCGGGCCGTGTTGTTCCGGGAACGGCGATATATCCTGGAAAACCATTCCGTGAACCCTGCAGCTTCGATACAACCGATCCCAGATTTGGCTCGGTGTACAATTGAGCCATGGTGACCTTCTTGCCTGAAAGCGTATAAGCCTGACTCAGCAAATGATCATTGCTGTCGTGGGAAAAACTTCGGACCAGACAAAGATCATCGGCGATCTGAGCCAATTCCGTCATCGGCTCGCCAAAGTGTACCCCGGGCAGCGCAGTGGAGATCGTCCCGAGCGTCCCGCGAATCTCTTCGGGAGCGTGAGGCTTCGGATCGAACGAGTCAATGTGAGTCACTCCGCCACCCATCCACAGAAAGATGACGGAATCAGCTTTTGCACGACCCGGCGAAGATACAGATTCCGAAGCCCAGCCTGCAGGCATCAATGTTGCAGCCGTGCTGATGGATCCAATTCGCAAGGCATCACGGCGCGTGAGCAGCGGCGAGCAAGGAAGCAGCGAGGGGTTCAATTTCAGTCGCTTCATCATTGCCTCCCGAATTCAATCTGGTCATGATCGGACATCAAGATACAAAGCCGCCTTTTCGAAAGTCACGTTACTGAAGCCGCTTCCGGAACACAAGGTGCGAGCGTATCCAAGCCCGATCGGCGAGCTCAGACCTTTTCGGAAACCTTGACCACACTGCATGAACATCACGTTGTTGCCTCCACTGAAAATCGACTTTTACGATCGCGAGGTCACAACTGTCGCGGAACAACTTATCGGCAAGCTCCTCTGTCGACAGGCCAGCGACGGACTGACCATCGGAAGGATTGTCGAAACGGAAGCCTATCTTTCAACCGGGGACTCTGCATCGCATTCCTGTAACGGGCGGAACCGAAAGAATTCAACCATGTTTGGTTCAGCCGGCCGCGCTTACATTTATACCATCCACGCGAGACAATGCTTTAATGTGGTCACTGAAAGCGAAGGCATCGGCTCTGCCGTGCTGATTCGAGCACTCGAGCCACTCCATGGATTGCCTCTGATGCAGATGAGGCGTCGTACGAACATTCTTCGAGACCTGTGTCGAGGTCCGGCGCGGCTGTGCGAGGCAAAGTTGATCGACCGAGACTTCGATGGATGGGATCTGTCCCGTGGTGACACACTATGGATCGCAGCTGACGAAGAATCCTCAAGCCCCAGAGATGTTCGCATCTCAAGTCGTATCGGAGTTACCTCCGCCCACGACCTGCCGCTGAGATTCTTTATCGCCGGATCTCCTTTCATCAGTGGCCCGAAAAAGCTCAACAAATAACAGATCTCGGCGAGAGATCCGTGTCAACCGACTTTTCCAGCCGCATTTGCCTGCAACCGCCACAATTCGATCGGCGATCCAGAAAAATGCAGCCCCTGGGCGAAACGTTCACTCGGTCTATAACACGCTGGATAATGACTCCGGTGATGATGCGGAGCGTTCAATCATTTGAATCCTCAGGAATATCGTGATGCCACGAATCGAGATTCGTTTCGCTCTACTTGCCCTCGCACTGATTATTTGCGACGAGCTTTCCGGTGGCGAGAACTTTGCCCAGTTCCGCGGCAGCAGTGGCAACGGCATCGTCGAATCTCAGCCGATTGCAAACTCATGGTCAGCGGAGAAGAACATCGCCTGGAAAGTCGGAAACCCCGGGGCCGGGTGGTCACAGCCCATCGTCTGGGGAGACCATGTTTACATTACCGCAGCGGTCGCTGAGGAAGATGTCAAGCCGAAGAACTTTGCTGACGGCTTAAAATCGCCTCAAAGCATGGGGGTGTCTCTGTTTGCCAAACCGCCAGACACCGCGATGGACTGGCAGGTGGTTTGCCTCAATCTGGCAGACGGAAATGTCGTATGGAAGCAATCCGTGATCAGCGGGAAACCGAGGTTCCCAATTCATCCGTCGAATTCATGGGCCACGGAAACTCCCGTCGCCGACGAGAAGGGATTGTACGCGTACTTCGGCGCGACCGGTACCGTCGCAGGACTGAACCATGACGGATCCACTCGCTGGACAGCGGACGTGGGGGTTTTCAAAACGACCAATAGCTTCGGCACCGGAAGTTCTCTGGCAATTCACGAGGGTCACGTTTTCGTCCAGAACCTGAGTGAGCAAAACTCAACAATCACGTGTTTTGACACCGCGAGCGGCAAGGAACTCTGGAAGGCAAGCCGTAGCGAAAACGTGACATCATGGAGTTCGCCACTGATCTGGACCAACTTAAAACGATCTGAACTGATCATCTCCGGTGGTGAAGAGGTGACGAGCTATGAGCCGTCAACCGGGAAGCTCAACTGGACGTTAAAAAACGTAAAAGCGGCCACAGCCTGCTCTCCGTGTGCAGACCGGAATCGACTTTACTTCGGCGGCAGCGATCCTTTTTCGAAGGGTCCGCTGTTTGCCGTAGAGGCTGGAGGCGACGGTGATCTTTCACCGAAGAAGAAGAACGACAGGTTCACGAACTGCGTTTGGTTGTCGGAACGCAATGGACCCGGAATGGCTTCACCGATTTCGACAGGCGAATATCTGTATTCCACCGACAGCAACATTCTGAAATGCTTCGATGCAAAGACGGGCGAGCGTCTGTATCAGAGCAGAATTCCCGGACTGGATATGGTCGCCGCCAGCCCGCTTCTGATCGGTGACAAAATCTTGTTGATCGATGAAAATGGCAAAAGCTGTCTCGTGAAGAGTGGACCGACCTTCGAGGTAGCTGGAACCGGCGAACTCACCGATACGTTCTGGTCGACTCCCGCCGTGGCCAATGGCGCCATCATCTTCCGCGGAGTGGAGTCGATCTACTGCGTGAAGGAACTGACGCCTCAGTCAGCGGCGGGCGAGTCACGCTGATGAGCCTGTCATTCAGAGAATGGCGAGCGGCTGACGTCAGCCGGCCGATGCGTACTGTACCGGCCTGTTCACACCGGCTGCCCGCCAATTCAGCAACTTCCTCGATCAGACTCGAACAAACACATCTTCAAACGGCTTCTTGTCGATCGTCGGAACGCGACATTCCTCGGACGGATAACCGGCGACAAGGATCAGATACGGCCGTTCGTTCTCTGGTCGTCTCAGGATATCATTGAGAAAGTTCATCGGGCCTGGCGTATGAGTCAACGTGGCCAGACCAGCATAGTGAAACGCCGTGATAAGGAATCCAGTCGAGATGCCGACAGACTCGGAAACGTAGTAGTGTTTACCTCGATGTCCGTCCGGTAATGACTTCCAGCTCTGGGCAAAGATCGCGATGACCACCGGAGCCGTCTCCAGAAAGGGCTTCGATGCATCCGTCCCAAAAGGCGTCAGTGCATTGAGCCATTCCTGCGGTGCTCGGTGATCATAGAACTGACGTTCTCCCTCTTCCGCCGCATGGCGAAGACGCTTTCGAACGGCGGGATCGTCTACGGTGACAAACGTCCACGGCTGCTGATTCGCGCCACTTGGAGCACTCGCAGCCACGCGGAGACAGTTTTCGACAATGTCCCGGTGAACCGGTTCGTCAGAAAACTGTCTGACCGTTCGACGAGTTTTCATGTCTTCAAGAAAATCGACCGATCGCTGAACAGACTCCTCGCCGCTGAACCGTCGATACTCAGAATAGAGGCGAAACTCTGACATTCCTGTTTCTTTCATATGTGACTGCCATGAATTCCTCGGCTTCCGCTGGCAAACGATTTCTGACCGGACCACGAGTTGTCGCGGCCATGTTTGTGATGGGCTTCACAGCGACCGGCCTGCTGTATGCCTATTGGACACTGCATTTGATGCCATTCATGCCGCTGCAGGAAGCAATCGTAAGTGAGTTTCCAGGCTCTGCGCCGCGAGTGGATGGCGGGCAGAACAAAATGCACAAGGGAACACCCAAGGTCATTCGAATCGCCATGAAGTTGCCATACGATCCTCGATCAACCGATCCTGAAGATATCGAACAGCTCAACACGACAAAGAATCGCGTGCGACAACTAGTGGAAGAGGAGGTTCAGGACTCGGAGTTCCAGTTCTCGAAACTGAGCTACGTGGAACTTTACGTGTACCACCTGATTCAGGAGAAGGAAATTCGCGAGCGAACCTTTCGGCATGAATCCACGTCTGATTCGACATGGGTCGAGTTCACTCGCGACGGCAAGCCGGTCGAGGCAAAGGCTTCAGATGCTTCCGATAACAACTCATTTACGTCACCACCAACAAGCCCTGCTCCATGATGCTGTTTCTTGAAGTGGTCGCCGTCATCAGCGGCGCGGTGTTCGGCGTATTGCTCGCGCGACGCAAGGGCATGGACTTTGTCGGAGTCTTCTCGCTGGCCTTCATGACCGCGTTCGGCGGAGGCACTCTGCGTGATCTGCTGCTGAATCGTCATCCGTTGTTCTGGATTCAGTATCACTGGTACCCAGTCATCGTCTTTGTCGTTGCAGCATTAGTTGCGATGATCCCAAAGCTCCCGGGCGACCTGGAAAAATGGCTAATGATCCCGGACGCTCTGGGGCTCGGATTGTTCAGCATTCTGGGGACGGAAATCGCTCTGGAAAACGATGTAGCACCATTCGTCGCAGTCCTGTTCGGCGTGATGACCGGAACCTTCGGCGGGGTGATCGGCGACATTGTCTGCAACGAAGTTCCGAACCTCTTTCGTCCATCGACGCCTCTGTACGCCACCTGCGCCTTCGTCGGCGGCTGGCTCTGGATCGGCTGCAAGCTGCTTCCCATCCCCTACACGGCCAGCTTCTCCCTTTGCGCATCCGTTGTCGTCACCATGAGACTTATCGCGTTGCGTTTCAATATCAGCCTGAAGGCGATTGATTAAAGGCGTCTTTTCAAACTCGTTGATCACTGCGCCGAACAAAACTCTTCGCTCGGCTTGCGAGTTACGAGCCACGAAAGTGAACCTGGGACGAAGGCATACTGTTCGCGGGGCGAATAACGACGATGTGGACGCTCCATGATTGCCGCAACTCCGTACGACCGATACCGTGTTGCCGTCACATCAGCACAGGTTACCTGACGAACTGCCGTCCTTCATTCGTTCACTCTCCGAGGCTGTAAGCATCCATGCTTCACTGGATCAGGAAATTTGTCACATCCTCTGAATCGGAAAGCACTGCGGGGTTCTCCGGCATCGACGAGGACCTCGTTCTTGAGCTGCATCGAAGTCTGAAGGACTGCGAAGCCATCTATCGAGCCAGCGCGAAGTTGTGTGCTCAAGTCTGCCCTGAGAAACTCCCTGGAGGTCCGGATGCGTTTTCAGATCTGATGATTGATCTGCATCGCGGACTGCTGGTCAAGATTCTCGTCGAGATTGCTCATTGTGATCGGCGATGGCATCGAACAGAAAAGGCCGCCGCGGAGATTTTGCTGAAGCATGTTTGGGGCCAACATGTCACATCGCAGAATATCGAACAAGCTCTGGCCAAAGCCGAAGATCTCGCTGGTTCACTTCAGTGGGACGGTGTGTTGAAGCCGTTTGTTCGACTTCGAGTGCTTCACGATCAGTTCGTCGACGTCGAATCAGTCGTCATTCGCATTGCCAACATCATCGCCAAAGCTGACGGAACGATTTCCTCCGAAGAAGCGGAAGCATTGACTGGAATCAGCAACAGTATCGAGGCCGTCTTCGCTCAACGAAAAACCGACCCCGCAAAGAAGAGTAGTCCGAGAGCCGCGTCTGCGGAAACGTCATCGCGAGCTCAGGCGAATCAGTGGCAGCCTTCGCCGATTGAAAAGGCCGTGATCGACTTAACCAGGTCTCCCGGCGACCCGACTGATCCGTTTGAATCAGACGCGGCCGTCTCTGTCGCCTCGAAGCCTGGTCGGCCAGAAGGAAAACTCTCCCCCGCCGATCGGATTCGCGCGCTGCGGGATGCGATGGACGAACTGGATGGGCTGATCGGTCTTGATGCCGTGAAACGAGACATGAAAGAGCTGATCAGCTTTTTGAAGATTCAGGAAGAACGACGTCGCCAAAATCTGCCGCTCACCAGCATCAGTCTGCACACGGTCTTTGAAGGCAATCCCGGCACCGGAAAGACGACCGTTGCACGCATTTTGGGGAAAGCTCTTGGTGGCCTCGGGGTCGTGCAAAAGGGGCATACGGTGGAAACCGATCGCTCCGGCCTTGTTGCTCAGTTCGCCGGCCAGACTGGGCCTCGCGTCAACGAACACGTCAACGAGGCGCTCGACGGAGTCTTATTCATCGACGAAGCGTACAGCCTCGTTTCTGACACAAACGAAGATGCCTACGGCCAGGAAGCCATTCAGGTGCTGCTGAAGCGGATGGAAGATGACCGGCATCGACTGGTTGTGATTGTAGCAGGGTATCCAGATCCCATGGATCGGATGCTCGAATCCAACCCCGGCCTGCTATCTCGCTTCCAGCGGACGATTTCATTTTCCGACTATGATTCACAGGAGCTGCTGCAGATCTTTGAGAGACTGTGCGACAAGAATCACTACACACTCACACCAGCGGCTCGCACCAGGCTGAAATCGATGCTGGAAACGTGCGTGCAAAACAAAGATGAACACTTCGGTAACGCCCGCCTGGTCCGCAATATCTTCGAACATGCCATTCGCCGCCTCGCGACGAGGATCATTTATACGGCACCGTTGACGAAGGATGTGTTGTGTACCATTCACCCGGATGACCTGGCCGCTCCCAACTCAGAATGATGCCGATGCAGTTGAAAGAATTATCGCGAATAGTAATTGAATGGGGCTTCATCTATGTCTGCTAAACCGCGACTTCTTCTTTGCCTTGTCATCGTTGCCGTTATTGCTGTTGGCGCCTCACTACTCCCATCATCTGCAGAGACTGATCGAAAACTCTCCGAACTTCGAAGCCGAGGTATTCCGACGACCGCGGCGGAGCTGAACGAATTCTATATCATCCCTGAGGGCGAGACGGATGCGACGGAGCTTTGGCTTGCGGCGATGGTTGCCTTGAAAGAACTCAAGGCTGATCCTGCCCGAGAGGCACTGCCGTTGGTTGGAACCGGAGCGGAAGCGATCCCAGCACCGGGGCAGTCGTGGGCTCAACTGGGGGAGGCAGAGAACTTCGTCAAATCTCATCAGAGCGTAATCGCTCTGATTCATGCGGCGGCAGCAACAAAGGGAATCGCGCGATATCCCGTCGACTTCATTGGCAGAGATCCTTCTGCTCTGAGTTATGCGTCGGACGTCACTCTTGCTGTGCAGTTACTGGAGCTTGATGCCTGGGTTTCGGTACACCGCAGAAACTCATCCGCCGGATTCACGAATGTGAGCAGCATGTTTGCAGTATCGAAGTCACTGATGGCGGAACCAAGCCTCCCCGCTCAGTTGATTCGTCAATCAACATTCACGTCGGCATGCCGATGTATGATTGACCTCGCACCGTCAGGCCAGTGGACTGAAGAACAAATTGGCCAGCTGCAACAATTCGTCGCGGCAGTCAACGTTCTGAAAGAAATCCAGAAAGCCTTAATCGGAGACAGAGCCAACTTTCTGTCGACGGTCAGCGATCCCAGACTGACCGCGATGAATAGCACGACCGTTGCGGCCGCCATTGATCTTTATGAACGATTCATCGTCTCAATGGATTCCGGATGGCCCAAAGCCTGGGAAGAAACGGACAAAGTCACGAAAGCGATGAAGGAATGGACTCCGGAAGAACGATCTTCCAGAGTCAATGCAGCTGTCGCCATCGTTTTTCCCGCAGTGAGGCTGCTGATGGCAAATTCTGCTGAGACCGCAACTCGACAACGTGCGGCCCACTTGACGCTTGCATCATTGCGATATGAGAGGACTCATGGGACCCGACCAACAAACTCTGACCAGTTGATGCCGTTTGTCGAGGAGTCTTTCGGAGATACCTGGACCGATCCGGTCACCCAGAAACCGATCAGGTTCCAAAATCAGGGTCAGCAGATCGTCATCTACGGAGCCGGACGCGATCGGAACGATGACAACGGGCAAGTGACGACAGACAAAGCCACCAGCCAGCCATTGGATGTTGGCTACCGCTTCTGATCCTTTAAACCCCAAGGCGTCAGCCAACAATCTCCCGAATCACATGACCTCGAGTCAATGGGATCGGGCGGCTGGTCTGGTCGAGCAGCGCCGTTTCCGGCGAGTAACCAAGACAATGGAAGATGGTGGCGGTGATGTCGGCGGGGGAGACGATGCCGGACACAGGGAAGGCCGCGTGAGCGTCGGATTCGCCGTGAATGGTGCCTGCTTTGATCCCGCCGCCGGCCATCGCAATCGAAAAACAATTGCCCCAGTGGTCACGTCCCGCGTTGCCGTTGATGCGAGGCGTATGACCAAACTCTCCCAGCCAGACGACCAGCGTTTCATCCAGCAAGCCCCGTTCTTCCAGATCCTGCAGCAACGCCGAATAGGCAAGATCCATGCGCGGCATCAGGTGATTTTTCAAGTCGGAAAAATGATTGTTGTGAGTATCCCACGAACCATTATTTTTGACGTCTTCGACTCGGGTCCAGTTGACCTGAATCAATGATACACCGGCTTCAACAAGTCGCCGTGCCAGCAGAACGGACTGACCAAATCGATTACGTCCGTAGCGATCACGAATTTCGGTTGACTCTTCCTCAAGTTCGAATGCGCTTCGAGCACTCTTTCCGGCGAGCAAGTCAAACGCCTGCGCTGCGTGCTGCTGAAACCGCTCTGGCGCCGAGTTCGCCGCGGCATCCTGCTGCTGAAGACTCGTCAATAAACCTCGACGACGCTCCAATCGCTGTGCATTGATGCCATCGATCAGCGAGACGTCGGGAATCCGAAAGCCCGGCTGGGACGGATCGCAGCTGATCAGCCATGGATCAAACTGCCGACCAAGAAATCCAGCCCCCTGCCCCGGCCAGAGGATCTCGCCATCGTTGGCAATGTGGTACGGCAACACGATGGCTGACGGCAGACCATCATTGTCTGGCCGAAGGGCTCGCATCATCGCCGCATGAGAGGGCGAAAGATTGGGTGCCTTTGACGTGACGTTTTCCTGACTCAGCGGAATGTGAGGCACACCGGTGAGCATCTGATATCCGCTCGACGAATGCGCCTGATCATGAGTGACCACAGCTCGCAATAACGCCAGCTTGTCTGTTTGCATCGCCGTTTTCGGCATCAGCTCGCCCACACGCAGCCCAGGCAACATCGACTCAATAGTGCCGAACTCACCACGAACTTCCTTCGGGGCATTTGGTTTCGGATCAAAGGTCTCGTGCTGCGGAGGTCCTCCGAGCAGCCAAAGCATGATGACCGACTTCGCTTTGCCAAATCCCGGCGAAAGCTCCACGGTCCGTTCAGAAGCGACGGACTGCCGATTGGCCATCAGTTGCGGCAGGGAAAGGCCAAGTGCCGACAGGCCACCGATTCGCATGGCTTCGCGACGTTGAAGCCCGTCACAAAGACGAGTCGGGCGATCGTGCAGTCGCAGCATGACGTCGATCCGGATTCAAAGGCAGGAAGACTGGCAGGCCTGATCAGCCCAGCCGCGTGGTTTCAGGAAGGAGCGAAACTATGGCAGATGATTCCCGGCAGATCAAGAAGGACGTCCCAAACTTGCTGTTGTTGCACCGGAATGTAACGATCCAAGTCCGTCATTTCTCCAACCGGCGCAACTCAACCTGATTCAATAGCCTCCGAGCCGTACCTTCCCAGCCAGGATGGCTCAGCACGAAATTGCACACCGACAGGGCCGGCAGGTCGACGGTACTGATGACATCAGTTTGCGATCTTGTAAAGCACTTCATCCGTTCGCAGATACATCGCGCCGTTGGAGAAGGACGGTGTCGCGAAGGTGCGGCCGGGGACTTCGGAGGTTCCGACAGCTTCATATGACTTTCCGGGTTTGATCCATGTCGCAAGCCCCGCTTCATTCAGGAACAGAATATGGCCATTGGCGAACACCGGAGACGCTGAAAAATTGCCACCGATTCGCTCCATCCAATAACGATCTCCCGTCAGGGCATTCACGCAGGATGCAATTCCGTTATCCGCAACGAAGTAGAGTTCTTCACCAACCAGCAGCGGCGATGGAGTGCTCGGTGCGCCTCGGTTGATTCTCCAGACCACATGGGAATCCGTCACATCACCGAAGCCGCCAAGTTTAACGGCCATCAGTTCTGGATTGTCGTAATCGTGATTGTAATAGACCATGCCATGTCCGACAGCCGGTTGCGGGACAACTGACCACCCATGTGCTCGGACCTTGCAAAGTTCCTTACCAGTCTCCAGATCGTATGTGGCAAAATGATCAGGCCCCGGACTAAGCACCTGTGGCTTACCATCAACAACAGCGACAGTAGATGTCACGAACGAGTGACTGATCTTCGCTTTTTCGGAACGCATAGTCTTCCATGCGATCTTTCCAGTTTCAGCATCGATCGCGGCGATAAATGGATCCGAAGTCCCATCACATGCAATCACCAGTTTACCGTCGTAGAGAACCGGTGAGCCACCATTTCCGTGCAAAGGATTGTATTCAAGCTCCCTCGTCTGCCAGATAATACTGCCGTCAGACGCCTTCAGTTTCGCCATCCCCTGAGCACCGAAGTGAACATACACAGATCCGTCATGCACAATCGGAGTCGGACTGGCGTGGCTGTTCTTCGCATGGATGGCTGGTGCCTTCTCTATGGCCCAGACTTCTCGATCCCAGATCACACGTCCATCTTTCGTGCTCAACGCCATGGCACACAAGGAAAGTCCTTCTCCTTTGGAGACTGCGGTCGTCAGATAAATACAATCATCCACCACCGACGGTGACGACCAGCCCAGTCCCGGAACAGCGACTTTCCACGCGACGTTCTTCGTATCAGACCATTCCATGGGCGTTGGCTTCGCTTCTGCATGAGCATCCGCACTGGAACCTCGAAACTGAGGCCAGTCGCCGGGGGAAAGCAGCGTCACAAGCAGAAGAGCAAGTTTCATGACAGGATCCTTGAAGGCGGGATGTGATCGTTGGGATTGGCCGTCTTTCGCACGGCTTCGAGGAGTATAAACGGTTCGCAATCACACTTGCGAGCGGCAGGGATGAAGAACATCAGGAGGGCCGGCCGGTTGCACCTGATACGCTGCCAAACATGGCCACGACCATGGGGCTGCCCTGCCCTCTCAAAGACGCGTTCCGCGACATCACGACGCAAAGAGGACGGCCTGAAACAATATTCAGGCACATGATTCGATGTGTCACTATGGGGAAGGCGAATTTGCATGATGAGGCGGACCGCACAGGCGATCTTTTCAGAAAGCGGAGCGATCATCGCACGATACGCTTCGGCTCAGGACTATCGTACCTCGCAGGGGCTGAAATACCAACATTCCAACGAACGTGTCAGCGTATCGGCAGGCAGCTGCTCACAATGTAAGCTCTCTCAAAACCCTCGGTGGTACGCAAATGAATTCGATTCAGGAACTCGAAGCCGGATGTCCCGTGCGTCTCAGCGAATGTTGTCTTTCGGCAGATCTCGAACGTAAAAGTTCGCAAAGTCCGCCGGACCGACCACGTCGAGTTCAAATAGACTTGATTCGGCGAAGTCATTGTCCTTGCTGACCCTCTCTCCATTGATGCGAACATCCATCTTTCCACCGTTGACCGTCACTTCCACGCGAGACCATTGACCCGCCTTCAGAAGTTTCACCGGTAGAATCATGCCGGAGACAGCAACTCCGTCGAATCCCTCTTTGGGATGAATATCCACGATGAACCCACGATCCTTGATCCGTTCAGAACTCTTCAACATGGCTGCTTTCGCGTCTTCGGTACCTCCATCGTATGACAGAACCCAATCGTTCGCCTTCCAGTGTTTCTGACCCTCGGCTGAAACCGTGAAACCGTCCAGATTCAGCCCATTGTAGAAACTTCGAAAACCGCGATTCGCGATGGCAACATGCTCGTTGGCAACGGGCGTGTCCGGCAATTCCTGAATCTTCAGGTTGCGATAGTGAACGACGCCACCTTCGGACTCGATGCAGATGTAGCCTTTGCGAGGACTCGCGTCCTTGCCCTGCGTCACCACCTTGCCATTCACGGCCAGACTGATCGAACCATCGCGGCATTCGATGCGATAGTGATTCCATTCCGGTGAGGGCTTTGCACGCTCCTCAGTCGGAAACGCGCGACTGCCACCCCGACCGTTCAGAGGAACCATTGTCGCGCCGTGGATCGGAAAGATGTCTCCGTGAGTCGTATGGCCTTTTCCCTGACCATAGCCATGATCCAGCACCTGAACTTCGACGCTGCGATGAAACGGAACGCCTTTCGCCGTGATGTCATCCGCCCAAACAAAGATGCCCGCGTTCCCACCGGGAACCATGTGCCGCCATTCGACTTCCAGAATGAAGTTTTGATACATCTTCTCAGTGCGAATCTCGCCGATCGGCTTGCCGGTACAAACAAGCATTTCATTCTGAACCGACCACGTCTCCTTCGGCGTGTTCACCAGCACCCAGCCAGTCAGATCCTTGCCATTGAACAAAGACCTGAAATCGTCGGCCGCAGCAACGTGATCGCGAGCACCGAAAGCAATCAGCAGGAGCGTCAGGATTCCGTTGCGGAACAGTTCCATATTCAACCTCTCGACATTTGTGGAAGCTCTGTGAGCGATCGTGATATTTGCCTCAAAACCATGCTCTCAACGGTGAAACAGCCGTTCCCCATCGAACGGTAATCCCCATGTGTTCACTCTGCAGAACGCCAGATCGTTTCGCGTACCGAACCTGCGGCAGAGTACCGCGGTGGATCTATCATGCCAAATCATCCATCCCAGACTCTCGTCAGCTCGCAGCATTCCAAGGCGTTTTCACTCTCCTGATCGCTTTCTATTCGGTCTGCTACAATCCCTCCATGCCAGATCCGCCCCCAGGAAAACGACGCACTCGAGTCACGCAGCAGCCTGCTCGTGCAGATGATGTGTTGTTGCCGGATCAAAAGGCAACCGCATCGCCACGGTCAATGGTGTCCTATGCTGAACTTCGGTGCCGCTCGAACTACTCGTTTCTTGAAGGAGCATCACACGCCGACGAACTCGCCGCGCAGGCTGTCAAACTGGGTCTGCACGCGATGGCCGTGACCGATCGAAACACGCTGGCCGGTGTTGTCCGAGCCCACGTGGCCGCCAGGGAGGCAGGGCTGAAGCTGATCATCGGCGCGGAGATTGTCCCGGTCGATGGCCCGGCATTTGTGCTGCTTGCGACCGATCGAGCCGCGTATGGTCGCCTCTCAAAACTTATCACCGTGGGACGTCGGCGAGTTCCCAAGGGCGAATGTCGAATTAATATGGCAGACGTCTTCGAACATGCGGAGGGTTTGATCTGCTGTGTTCCGATGTGTCTTGAGAATCAACTTCGATTCGAACGACGCTATCAGCCAGGCATGCCGTGTGATCTGTCGTCAGCCGATTTGCTGCGAATTCGAAACGCCTTCGGCGATCGATGCTTCGGACTTGTCGAATTGCATCATCAGCATGATGACGACATTCGGCTGGCAAACTGGCTGAAGCTTGCGAACGATTGCAATGTTCCGCTGGCGGCCTCGAACGATGTGCATTACCACGTCACACGCCGACGAGCCCTTCAGGATGTCGTCACCGCAATTCGGCATGCGACATCACTACAAGAGTTGGGGCACGAATTGTTCCAGAACGGGGAACGACATCTCAAATCCGGCGAAGAGATGTTGTCGCTGTTCGGTGGCCGACGTGAACTGATCGACCGCACGGTTGAGATCGCAAACCGCTGCACATTCTCGCTGGATGAGCTGCGTTACGAGTATCCCGAGGAACTTGTTCCCAGCGATGTGACTCCAATCGAACATCTGACCAATCTGACCTGGCGCGGCGCAAAACTGCGATATCCGGACGGCGTGCCAGCGAAGGTCCGTGAGCTGATTCTGCACGAGCTGACTTTGATCGAAGAGCTGCATTACGAAGCGTATTTCCTGACGGTGTACGATCTCGTCCGGTTTGCTCGCGAACGCAAGATCTTGTGTCAGGGCCGCGGTTCAGCGGCGAACTCTGTCGTGTGCTTTTGTCTCGGAGTCACCTCCGTCGATCCATCGCGAATCGACGTTCTGTTCGAACGATTTGTCAGCCGCGAGCGTAACGAAGCGCCGGACATTGATGTGGATTTTGAACACGAGCGGCGTGAAGAGGTTCTGCAGTATTTGTTCGAACGGTACGGACGCGACCGGGCTGGGATGACGGCAGCCGTGATCACGTATCGGCCGCGGTCGGCCATTCGCGACATCGGTCGAGCCCTCGCGCTGTCAAATGATCGGATCGACAAGCTCGCCAACCAGATGGAGCACGTTGATCACGAAGAGCAATTTCCAGAACGCATGCGAGAAGGCGGCATGGATCCAGAATCGCTGCTGGGCCGGCGAGTGCTTGATCTGCTGAATTCGCTGCTGACGTTTCCGCGTCATCTGTCGCAGCATTCTGGCGGTATGGTGATGTCACGCGGCTTGCTGAGTGAACTCGTGCCGATCGAAAATGCTTCGATGCCCGGTCGAACCGTTATCCAGTGGGATAAGGATGATTTGGATGCTCTGGGCCTGCTCAAAGTCGACTGCCTCGCGCTGGGCATGTTGAGTTGCATTCGTCGCGCGTTCGATCTGATTCAGTTGCATCACAATCGAACGCTGACACTCGCCAACGTGCCGTCAGAAGATCCGCAGGTTTACGAGATGGTGAGCGAAGCGGACACGGTCGGAGTGTTTCAGATCGAAAGCCGCGCGCAGATGAGCATGCTGCCGCGACTTCGGCCTCATTGCTTTTACGATCTGGTGATTGAAACGGCGATCGTTCGGCCGGGGCCGATTCAGGGCGACATGGTTCATCCGTATCTTCGACGTCGCTCGGGAGAGGAAGAGGTTGAATATCCCAACGCGGAAGTGCGTGCGGTGCTGCATAAGACTCTGGGCGTGCCGATCTTTCAGGAACAGGCGATGCGTCTGGCGATCGTCGCCGCCGGATTTACGCCTGGTGAAGCCGACCAGCTTCGCCGGGCGATGGGAGCGTGGCGAAAGACCGGCGTGATTGCGAAGTTTCACGAGAAGCTTGTGACAGGAATGCTCGAACGAGGCTACGACGGAGAATTCGCAGAACGCGTCTTCAAACAGATCAGCGGCTTCGGCGAATATGGCTTTCCAGAATCGCACGCTGCCAGTTTCGCACTGCTGGTTTACGTG
>JBKDRW010000209.1:0-20487 GCA_046341255.1 Planctomycetota bacterium | reverse complement strand
ACTTCTTTGTTTGGGTCGTCCAACGAACGCCGAATGAAGAAACTCGGATTCGTCCGCGATCGTCTGGGCGCGACGACCATCGTTCCTGGCTCGTTGCTGGATCGGATCAATTCGCTCGAATCCGAATGGCAAAAGTTGTCTGATGAAGATCTACGTCAGACCGCCTCAAAGTTTCGCGCTCGGCTTCAGAGTGGTGAGACGCTGGACGACCTTCTGCCGGAAGCATTTGCGGCCGTTCGCGAATCCGCCAGACGCTATCTCAAGATGCGCCACTATGAAGTACAGATGATCGGTGGATACATCCTCCACAAAGGTATGATCGCCGAGATGATGACGGGGGAGGGCAAAACACTCGTATCATCCCTTCCGGCATTCCTGAACGCCCTGGTGGGCAAGGTCCATGTTGTCACTGTGAACGACTACCTTGCTCTTCGAGACATGGAATGGATGGGTCCCATTCACATCAATCTCGGGCTCACCGTCGGCGCCATTCAGTCAAACATGGGATCCGCCGAACGACAGGTCCATTACGCACGCGACATCACATACGGAACAAGCAATCAGTTCGGCTTTGACTATCTCCGCGACAATATGAAGCCGACGAAGGAGCAGCAGGTTCAGGGACCGCTGGATTTTGCCATCGTCGATGAAATTGACAATATTCTGATCGACGAGGCTCGAACACCGCTGATTATTTCCGGTCCGGCTCACGACAACCTCGAGAAGTACCCTCGCGCGGATGCGATTGCACGTCAGCTGCGCAAAGATACAGACTTTGAGGTCAAGGAAAAAGAACATACCTGCCACCTGACGGAAGAAGGTGTGCGACGAGCCGAACAACTGGCCGGCGTCGAAAGCTTTTACACCGCGGGCAATATGGAATGGCCACACCTTCTGGACAATGCGCTGAAGGCACACCATCTGTACAAGCGCGATGTGAATTACGTCGTCGAAAAAGGCGAAGTGGTTATCGTCGATGAAAACACAGGACGAAAGATGGAGGGCCGTCAGTGGAGTGACGGACTGCATCAGGCGGTGGAAGCGAAGGAAGGCGTCAAGATCAAGGAGGAATCGCAGACACTCGCCACCATCACGCTGCAGAATTACTTCAAGCTGTACAGGAAGCTTGCCGGGATGACCGGTACTGCGATGACAGAAGCGGAAGAGTTCCTGAAGATCTACAATCTTGACGTCGTCTCGATTCCGACCAACCGTCCGATGAAGCGCATTAACCATCCGGACAATATTTATGGCACAGAGAAGGAAAAATGGGACGCGGTCGTCACGGAGGTTGCGGAAGTGCATGCAACCGGTCGTCCGCTTCTTGTCGGAACCACGTCGATCGAACTGTCCGAAATGCTCAGCAATCGACTGGTCCGCAAGGGCATCCGACACAACGTGCTGAACGCCAAGTATCACGAGCGTGAAGCGGAGATCGTTGCACAGGCCGGTCGACAGGGCGCGGTGACCATCGCGACAAACATGGCAGGGCGAGGAACCGACATCATTCTGGGCGGGAACCCGGAGCACCTCGCGTGGGAAGAACTCAAGACGCGATATGCCTCACGTCTTGATGTACCGAAGTCCGAGTGGGACGCGCTGACAAGACAGATTGCAGAACGTGAAGGAATGATTTCCGAAGGCAAGGTTGTCGCTGAACTTGGCGGATTGCATGTGGTCGGTACGGAACGCCACGATTCAAGACGAATCGACCTGCAGCTTCGCGGTCGCGCGGGACGCCAGGGAGATCCGGGTTCAAGTCGTTTCTTCATTTCTCTGGACGACAAGCTGATGCGACTGTTCGCAGGCGACACCGTCAAGCGAATCATGCAGTGGGCCGGACTTCGCGAAGGGGAACCCATTGTGAGCTCCATGGTGACTCGCCGTATTGAAGGCGCTCAGAAAAAGCGTGAGGAACAGCACTTCGATCAGCGAAAGAACCTCCTCGAGTATGACGAGGTCATGGACGAACAGCGCAAGCGGACGTACTCCTTTCGTCAGCAGATCCTCGACGGCGTTGACTGCCGCGCGCAGGTGCTGAAAATGATGAATGATGAGATTGATCGCTGGACGAAGAACTTCCTCGCCAAAGACTATCGATGGGAAACGGTTGCCGCATGGGTCAATCAGAATCTGCAACTTGCTGTCGAAGCATCTGACATCCGAAACATGACTCGCGAAGAACTGGAAAATCATCTTCGCGAGGACGGAGAGCGTCAGGGTGAAACCCAGATCTATGAACAAATTGCCGAGAACCTTCCGGAAGACGCCGACAGCAGACTCGACTGGAACTGGATGGCTCTGACAAAGTGGGCCAACCGAACCTTCGGACTGTCTCTGCAGGATAAAGACCTTCGAAAGCACGATCGCAATGATCTGGGACCATTCCTGTTTGAGCAGGCCAGACAGGGCATGTCACGCTGGAACCTGAAGGATCTGGATGCGTTTCTTGATCCCCAGTTTATCGAACGATCACTGGCGGGTTGGGCAAATCACAGCTTTCTGCTGGGCGTCAAGCCGGAAGAGTTGAGCGGACTGGATGAACGGCAGACAGCAGAGTTCCTCAAAAAACGCGTTCTGGATCATTACAACGAAAAAGAAGTTACGTTCCCGATTTCCGTCGGCATGCAGAACTTCCTGACGGGCGACGGAAAACAGAACGAGCGATTCAACCGGGAAAAACTGGCTCGCTGGGCCAATACTCGCTTCCGTGCGGCTTTTAACCCGGAGCAGTTTGCAGATCTCCAGACGGAACAGATTTACCAGACACTTGCAGAAACCAGCCGCCAGTTTGCGGCACGTCGGCCTGATGCCGCAAAAATTGATGCAAGGCTGACTCAGATTCTTGGCGATGCGTCTGAAAGCTCCATGCGAGTCTCTGAACAACAGGTTCAGAATCTTTTGCAATGGATCGAAGCAGAGCAGGGGCTTGAGCTGAACGCAGACCGTCTGCGAAATATGACCGCCGGCCAGGTGCGAACAGAATTGCTGCAGGGAATAGAACAGTTGTTTCGCCCGGAAATGCGTCAGACGGAACGATCCGTTCTGCTGGAGTTCCTTGATACCGCATGGAAGGAGCATCTGTATCAAATGGGTCTGCTGAAGCAGGGCATCAACTTCGTCGGCTACGCACAGAAGGATCCCAGAACCGAATACAAGCGAGAAGGTCGACGCACATTCCTTGCGATGTGGGAACGGATCGCTGAACAGGTGACTCAGACGATCTTCCGTATCGAACACGAAAGCCCCCATTTCGTCGGTTCATTGTGGAAGATCACAGCAACTGAACATGATGTTGCTCCACCTGTGGATAGTGAAATCGACCAGCTTGAGACCAATGCTCCGGAAGCCGGTGAAGAAGGTCGCGCCGTCAAGCCGATCGTCAACGCCGGCCCGCGAGTAGGGCGAAATGATGATTGCCCATGCGGCAGTGGAAAGAAGTACAAGAAATGCTGCGGCAGGTAAACATCTGAAGGGATCTCGACGGTCTCTTGTGATGTGCCTCGAGCGTTGACGCATTCTGCAGACGTTCTCTGGCACACTGGACTTCAGCATGGATCCGGGCGTGGTTCGGAAATCTGCTCTGTCTGGAATTCGTTTGAAGCCCAGGCGTTTCCATCCGCCTCGTGTAGATTGCTGCAGGGTCAGAAACTGGTCAGGCTTCCGTTTTTGCGGTTCCCGCACGCGATACGGAGAACCTGAAATTCAGGCGGTTGAAACCCGCTGTTTTTGTGATGACCGATTCTTCGGCCACGGACTTCCTGGAAACGGATTCTTCGATGCGCTGGCTGCTGAACGCTGTCTACGCCCTGCTGCTGGTGACTGTGCTGCCGTTCCTGCTCTGGCGAGTTTTCCGGCATGGCAGATATCGACGGGGTCTGAAAGAAAAGTTTCTGGGGCGGCTTGATGTTCCCGTCGCAACGAGGCCGCTCGTCTGGTTCCATGCGGTCAGCGTTGGAGAGGTGATCCAGCTGCAGAAAGTTGTCGACGCCTTTCGCGAGGCGACTGGTGATCGATTCCGAATCCTCATCACGACATCAACAGACACAGGTTACGATCTTGCCATGAAACGCTTTGATGGCTGCTTTGTGTCGTGGTATCCGCTCGACTTCTCCTGGGCCGTCAGCAATGCTCTGAAGACCGTGCAGCCGGTGATGGTTGTTCTGATGGAACTGGAATTCTGGCCGAATTTTCTCTCGACATGCTACCGCCGACACATTCCCGTCGCCGTCATCAATGCTCGAATGGGAGATAAGAGCTTCGGACGATATCAGAGATTCCGATTCCTTGTGTCACCCTTGTTTCAGGGGCTTTCACTTGCTGCCGCTCAGTCTGCAATTCACTCGGAAAGACTGCAGGCGCTTGGTGTTCCGAAGGATTGTTCAAAGGTAACCGGTTCCATCAAATTCGATGGTGTCGCCACAGCCCGGGACAATCCGAAAACCAACATGCTGCGACGTCTGTTTGCCCTCGCAGACGATGCAAACGTGCTCGTCGCAGGCAGCACTCAGGATCCGGAAGAGTTGCTCGCCATCACCGCCTGGGAGTCACTGCGTTCGGAATTCCCTCAATTGCGGCTGATCCTCGTACCTCGACACAAGGAACGCTTTGAAGCTGTTGCGGAACTGACCCGAGCACGCGGTCACAATGTCGCGCAGCGCTCGCAGCTGACGGACACACAGACAGCACCGGCTGGATCGATCCTTCTGCTGGATACAATCGGCGAATTAGGGGCCTGCTGGGGACTTGCCGACATTGCCTTTGTTGGTGGCAGTTTCGGAAAGCGAGGAGGCCAGAATATGATCGAGCCCGCCGCCTATGGCGCTTGTGTTCTTTTCGGCCCGAACACGTGGAACTTTCGAGACGTTGTAGCGGCATTCAGGTCATCCAGCGCCTGCATCCAGCTGGAACATGAAGCACAGTTCACAGACACGGTCCGCCATCTGCTCAGGCATCCACGCGAACGCGAACAGCTTGCAGCGTCCGCAAGGCACGTCGTTTCGTCCCAGCAGGGCGCAACTCAGTCCACAGCGCATCTGCTGGCGGGGCTTGTCGACGCGGAATCAATACGGCTGGCGTCGGTGCGTCTGAAACAGATTGATACCAACTGAACGATCCATCCGCGTTTTGTCGTTCTGATTCAATTCTGCAGACGTTCTATTTCTTCTGGTGCGACGGCCCGGTGTTCAGATGCTGACAGATAGCAGGCGTCGACAATCGCCATTGTTCTGAGATTCCGTCGACCGGATATGGCTGGTTCTCGACACTGCTCGAGGGAGCACAACAGTTCTGCCATTGGTCCGATGAACGCATCAGGAAACCACACAGAGTTCCATTGTGGCTCATGCCACCGGCCATGATCGGACTTTGATGAATACCGGATGGTACTTGGACTTCGTTTCGGATAAGACGGCCATCCGATCGTGCCGATGGCAAGGCCGTCCGTACCTTCAACTCGCCATTGAATGCCGATGTCGGCCGCGCTGCCTTCGCGAGCCGGGCCAGACCACACATCATCCCATGCTGACGCCCGCGCGTTTCCGGCGAATTCGAGAATGTAGAGAGCGATGCCGTCTGCATGCCTGAAGTGCTCCGCTGTTCGCGGATCAGGGGCTACGCTTGCATAGACCCTCTCCGGGTCTCCAAACCAGTAACGCAGCGTATCAAGGTGAAGGATGCTCATAATTCGCAGCGTAACCCACCCCTGACGCTCCTGCCACGGCATCCAGTGCGGAATCGCCCGCATCTCGATTGTCGCCAGCACGGGTCTCCCGAGGATCCCAAGATCCAGAAGCGTCCGGCAGGCCCGGACTGACTGATCGAACCGCATATTCTGGTTGACTGCGAGCACAACTCCGCGCTGTTCGCAAAGCTCTACGATCTGCAACGCTTCACGGTAGTTTACTCCCAGCGGCTTCTGAGCAAGAATGGCCCTGACATTCTTCGAAGCGTTGAGTGCGCGGCGGATCACATCGGCCTGACAATCCGGAGGCACAGCAACGTCCAGAACATTCACGTCGGACCGGGAGGCCAGTTGTTCGACTGACTGACAGACGTGAGCGATCTGATGTCTGGCCGCAACCCTGGCTGCCTTTGCCTGATCGCGCGAGGTAATCGCGACCGGGTTCAGACCATGCTCGCGATATGCGACGAGATGACAATCCGCCATGATGAATCCAGCGCCGACACAGCCGATGCCGACGGTACGGTCGCTCGGGAGTTCAGGCTGGAGGGATTTCAGGATCGCATCGTGTGGTGCCATCACCGCTCACGCTGCCCGCATGGATCGCGCGTTGGCCGCCCACTGAATCCATTCTGTGACTTCAGCAAGATCCGGCTTTCCACCATGTCGGAGAATGCGTTCAGCCTCCTTCGATCGACAGAACGGCTCGACAACGGCCAGCAGTTCGGCAGGTTTCTGTGAAGCCAGCGATTCGGGAGTCATCACATGACATGCAACAAGAATCTGAGCATCATGCCCGCGGAGTTCGGGAATCAAACACATCATTCTCGATTGTGCCTGCCATTGCTGAATCACCGATGGTGTCAGACGACGATGACCGAGTTTCTCCGAGATGCGATCCGGCGGCATCGACAGCAGATCCTCCACGGTGCGAACTCCGATGCGAGCCAGTATTGCTGCCGTTCGTGGTCCGATGGACGGTGCTTTCTCCACATCACTCGTTCGGCTCAGGAAAAAACGCATTCCACCGATTCGTTCAACCGGAGCCTCGTCATCTGTCGTATCAACCTGCTCCAAAGTGCGAAGTCGAGACACCTGACGTTGCCGTCGAGCCTGTCGCCGCGCTCGGCGTTCCTCGAGATCCAGATCTTCACCACGTCGACGAGGTCGGCGGCGTGTGGCGACCGTTTCGCTTTCTGACCTGAGGCTTACAGCCGCATCTCCGGCACCCTGCGAATCCCTTGCAACCGTTCGAGTTGCAGACCGTGTCGCAAAAAGAGATCGGCTGTGACGAGCCTCCTCCAATGATCTCGTAAACTGCCCGTAGCGGGCCCAGTTGATGGCCTGCTGGCGGTCAATCAATCGACCACCTCGACGATATCGTGCCCCTGCATCCGTCCGCTGAAACTCGGTCACTCGATCGTAGACCGTCTCCGGACGAAGTCGTCGAAGTTCCTCTGGTGAATGAACACCTGCGGCAAAAAGTAATGCGGCATCACTCCGACGCAGCATTGGAATTCGTGTCGTCAGCTCTGCCTGACCGCGAAGGGAGTGTAATCGCTCGACCGAGACAGTGAAACCCTTCTGCCTGGTCACCTGCTCCAGTTGGGGCACTGTGGAGTTCAGCAGGTCATCAATCGTCAAAATACCCGCAGATCGAAGAGCCTCAAGTTCTCCCAGCGTCATGCCTGCGAGATCTTCCACACCATGATCCACTTCAAGATAGAACAACCAGTTGGTGGACCCCGGCAACTGCGTCGGCTCAGCAGTCAACTGCGGTGGCGACTCTGGCTGCTCGGCCACGACTGGTTCCGGAATTGCTTCGCGTAGTTCGACCGCTGGCTCGATGAAGGCCTGAAGAACCATGGGCACAGGAGCAGGAGCCTCGCTGCGAACGAGCGAACGAATGTCAGCCTGAAATCGGGCAAACAGATCCCGAACATGCTGATGCCCTGTCAGGAAAATGATCTGCTGCCCCGTCGCCGCCACTTCAGTCAGCAATTCAACGGCCGCGACAGCACGCGGACTATCTGCTGAGATGAACACATCATCCAGAATCAACGGTACATGCCCGTTTGATTCTCTTCGAATCTGAATGAGTGCGAGGCGAAGTGCGAGACCCACCAGATCGCGAGTCCCCTGCCTGAGCTGCGTCAGTGAAATCGGATCGGAACGATGATTCACCGAGAAGACGAGCCGATCAGGAGCGATCGCGGAAATCTCCCGGATTTCACCATCAGTCAATCGACGAGCAAATGCGGTGGCAAGTTCAAAGACTCGCGAGAATCCGCGTCCTTTCAGCCGATCAATCACTTCGCGAAAACTTTGCTCAGCACGATCGAGCTGACGGCGCTGATCCTCCAGCAGAGACACCTCCGCATCCAGTTCAGCAAAACCAGCTCGCAGAGCATCGAGTTGTTCCAGTGTCGCAGCGCTGGAAACGTCCTGACGCAGCCGCTCCAGCATAGCGCTGCCTGCTGCATGCGACTGTTCCAGAAATTCCCGTTCATCCCAAAGCCGACTTTGTTCGCTTCGCAGCTGTGCAAGTTGAGCTTCGACTTCAGCAATGGTCAGAACATTTCCCCGATAGCCGAGGTCTGCGACCGATAACTCCTCGTGCCCGGAATACCGACAGTAATTTATGCCGCGCCCGTCTGAGAACCGCGGAATCGCAGCAGGCGACAGAATGTTGTCGCACCGAGAACACTCATTCCGCAGGGTCGTCAGTTGTTCGTCGAGGAGGCGTTCCATCTGACTCGCATCGGCCAGCGTTCGTTCGACCGCCATCGCCTGCAGTGACTCCAGATGAAGTACCGTTGCCTGCTCATGCTGGCCAAAGTACTGACACAACGCAGCAATCTCTGATCGCAATTGGCGCAGCACATTGGCATCCTGATGCCGCTGAAGATCTGCCGCTGCCGGCCCTTCGGCTGGTTCCGTGAGTGCCAACGACCGATCCTCCAGCCGCGAAATGATGGCACGAATGGAACGCACTGAATCGTCAGCCTGCATCGACAGATCACCGGCAATACGGTGAGTTTCGAATTCGCGACTGATCGAAGCGCGGATTTCTCGCCAGCGACTGAGTTTCGCTGTAACAGATTGAACCTCCTGCTCCAGCTTTACCCGATCCAGTGTCAGCACATTTCTGCGACGCAATTCGATCAGCAGGAGCTCAAGCTGACTGAGTTCCGAACGGATTGCAGTCAATTCGGCATTCATGCGATCAAGACCCGCGCGATCGGACTCGATCGTCCGAAGCAGTTGCTCAATCTTCAACTGCACATCCGAGCCGGGCTTTCTCAGGGCTCCGATCTCGCTCTGGAGATCGCCCTGTCGTCTGCGCAGTTCTGAAATGCGATGGACAACACCACCTTGAACGCCGTTTCCATCCCGATCCCGGATGGTCTGTTCCAGCGCCGCCTCTGCCTGCCTCAGATCGATGTCTGCCGCTCCGCGACTGCACGACTCGACGCACAATCGAGTCAACAGATCAAAACGATCCGCTTCATCTGCACCAGCGGAGAAAATCTCTCGAAAGACATCATCGGAGACCCATGATGGCAGCAGACTTCCATCGAATACGACTTCGGAATGAACACGTTCGTCGACAAGACTCAGCAGTTCTTCACCCTGAACGGTCCACGACCGACGCAGAGAACGCGGCCCACCATCCGTCAGAACGCGAACCTGTCCGGATTGTTTCTGCACATCAGCCGGCACCAGGTCTCCGAAAGGCATCGCAGACTGCCGACGAAATCCGTAAAACAATCCTCGGAGAAACCGCACGAAGGTTGTCCTGCCAGTTTCATCCGAACCGTACAGCAAGGTAACCTGGCGAGAAAACTTCTCAACGGAGACATGATTCAGCGAACCGTAATGGTCAACGCAGACATCCGTCAACAACATGATGGCTTCCCTCAAATAATCGTGGTTTTCTACGAATCGATTCCGCAGCGTTTCAGGCAACTCGTCGAAGAACATCGAGCCCGATAGCGGTTTCACATCCGGCTCCCAGAGGAATGCATGTCAACGATGCGGTCACCTTCCGGCGACTTCGTTCCGTTCTCTGAAATCGATCACAAACCACACTCGAAAACTCTGCTGTCACCGGCGACATTCGAATCCCGGCATCCACGGTACTGCTGTCCGAAAATCGGATTCGGCAGGGCCAGGCACCCGCATGTCCGCCATGGAGACCATTTCGAAGGTCCCGCAGCAACTCCATCTCACATAACGAATCCTGACCCGACAACGTGAACAGCAGGTGTCCGTCAATGATCCACTCAACCACCGTTGTACAACGACCGCCGATCGCAATCGCTCGGCTTCGCTCACGAAGCAGTTCACACAGCTGAACCGGAGTGATACCGAAGGGAGTGGAAACAAGTTCCTGCGCAAAACGAATCACATCCGTCGGGCAGAATCGAGCCGTCAGAGACTGACGGACAAAGTTCGCTTCCACCAACTGAGCCCCGGAGACACCTCGTTCAGATGGCCCCAGTGCCTGCGTCGCTCCGGCGGATAATCGAAGGAGGCGATCGTGAGCAGCCGAAACACCGTCAGACGCGAGTGATTCTTCCGATGCTCGAACAGCAGGAACGGCCACGTAAGCAAAATCGGCCAACGGCCTTGCAGAGGTCTCCGAGCCAACCTCAATCCCCAGTGTATCGCGACGCGCTGCGATCGTTCGGGATCCCAGCATCAATTCCGCTCGATCTGATCCAGCCACAGAGACGTCAAGCCGCTGCCCAGGGGAAAGAACGATGGCATCAAGCCGACGGAAGGCTGCAGACTCCGCTTCAGAATTCGACGTCAATACAAGCCGAATCCCATGCTCCTTCAACCGCTGCACCGCTGTTGTCATCCACGACAACGCGAGGTCCAGATCGAGCTCCTGTTCAGTCACTCGTCCGGCAATCAACACAAACTGACATCGGCCAGCAATAGCAACTTCGATCGCATTTGTGACCGAGGTGCGCACTGCAGAGCCGGCGACCTTACGAAGCCAGTCCGGACAATCGGAAAGTCCGCCGACGGCAGAACCAAGCCTGAGCGAATCGATATGCAGAAATCGAACAACAGACATCCATGCCTCCCTGCATCGGATCAGCTGAACAATTCAGAGGAATTCGGACCGGCAGCGATGCGGTATGAAGCATATCCCCGTTATGAAACCGTGGGGGGCAACCGTGTTCTGCCTGTTCCCGGCAAGACCCACGCGGCCGGCAATTTGACCGGGACTGTACATAGCCACTGCAGCTCAGGCTAGGCCATTTCGGCAGAAACTGCCGAAGCCGCCAAAGGGCGGCAAAACTCGCAGGTTCCGCATCTGGTAAACTGGATAAACTCCTCTGCAGTCGCCAGTTGCATCGAAAGGGGCGAAGGGAGGCCCGGTCAGCACGCCAGATTGCCCCGTCATGGGGACATTTTTCCTGCAAAGCCACTCATTCCAGCTGGTCGATAGACGAAAAAAGAATTGAACAGCGGTGGCTGATTCACCATTCTCAGCGCCCATGATCGAGATGACAATTCGTTCAACCGAGCGTCGCAGGTTCCCATCCACAGTCAATGGCTCAAGAAGAAGCAGCCTTCATCATCTGCTTCTGCAGGAGTGACAGCAATGTCTGACGATCTGAATTACTCACTCACCAACGCAGACGAATTTGAAGAAATCAGCAGCGAGGAAGTCGACCGAGTCGTCGAAGCGCTGGATCGGCTGATCGCAGGCGTACAGTCTGAGAACATCAAACACTACCTCGAGGAAGCCGCGAGCAACATTTATTATCTGGTCTATGAAGAAGAAGAAAATCTCGTCGACGATGACGAATCCTTTGATCGCGCCGCGTGAACTCAGAACTGATGCCGGAACTACGGGGCTCGATGTTCCAGACATCGGGCCTTTCTTTTTTGAGTATCCGACTGGATTTTCACGGTCGCCACGCGATTAACTCATTGAGCTTTCCCATCGCCAGGCCGCTGTCAATCGCATGTTGAGCTTTTGCCACCCCGTCGCGCAGTGAGTCAACTCGTTCCGCCGCAAGCAGCGCGGCAGCGGCGTTCGCAATGACCATCGCACCCGCCGGGCTGGAGGAATTTCGAAAAGCAACTCGGATCATCTCTGCACTCTCCGCAGCAGACTTCACCTTCAGCGTTGCCACGTCACACTCAGGCAGTCCGAAGGACTCAGGCGTCCACCGATGTTCGTGAACAAGGCCATGATGAACTTCCAGTACTGTTGAGACGCCCCACAGAGAGACCTCATCGAGCTCATTGTTTCCGCAAACGACAAAAGCGTGACGACATTGAAGTTTCGCGAGTGCATTCGCCATCAAAAACGCACGAGCCACAGAATTGGTTCCGAGGAGCTGAAATTCGGCGCCGGCAGGATTGGTCAGAGGCCCCAGCAGATTGAAGATTGTCGGAAAGCCCAGCTGCCTGCGCACCGGCGCAGCATATTTCATGGCACCATGAATGAGCGGGGCAAAGCAAAATGCAATTCCGATTTCGTCCAGACATCGTCCTGCGGCCGCTGCATCAATCGCGATATTGACGCCCATCGTTTCAAGCACGTCTGCGGACCCGCTGGAACTGGACACGCTTCGATTTCCATGCTTCGCCACAGCCACACCACACGCCGCGGCCAGGATCGCCGTGGCCGTGCTGATATTGAACGTGTGCAGACAGTCGCCTCCGGTCCCGCAGGTATCCAGCAGCGGCTTGCGGACCGTCACGATTCTGGTCGCTCGTTCCCGCATCGCCATGGCTGCTCCGACGAGTTCAACGGACACCGGTCCCTTGGCCGCCATTGCCGTCAGAAACGCGGCAATGTCAACGGGATCACATTCTCCATCCATGATCGCACTGATGCATTGATGTGATTGCTGATCTGTCAGGTGAATTTGAATAAGCAGCTGTTCGACAGCCGTTTTGAGCGTTTCGTGCATCGATTGAGATCTTGAAAACGTTCATTCCGAAATAATTGCGTGAACGCGGGATAGTGACGGTGGATCGTTCCCCGGTTCGTGCCAACAATCGGCACTCAGCGGAAAAGAAGTCTACAATGAACAATGACGAGTTCATACAGGGAGCAATTCCCGGGGAACTGGAAATCGACGGATCGGACTCGCCGTGTTCGTATCTTCCCGGTCAGACCTCGAAGATGACATATCGCCTCGCATATCGGTTGACAGAAAGCCGTTACGAACAACTGCTGTGCCGAGGCTGGCGTCGCTTTGGTCGAACCTTGTTCCGGCCGACCTGTGCTGCCTGTGCAGCATGTCAGAGCCTGCGTGTGATTCTGCCATATTTCAATGCTTCGAAAAGCCAGCGTCGTTGCCTGAACGCAGTGCATGAGGTCACGCTGTCAATTCACAGACCGTCAATCAGCGATGAGCATCTGGCGCTCTACAATTCCTACCATCTCGACATGCACCATCGTCGTCAGTGGCCGTTTCGCGAGATTACCCGCGACCAGTACTTTGAGTCATTTCTGGACGGCGGATTCACTTTTTCCCGCGAGTTTCAGTATCGACATCAGGGCAAGCTGATTGGCCTCGGACTGGTCGATGTGACGCCGAATGTGATGTCGAGCATCTACTTTTTTCACGATCCCCACTGGCGCGATGCCGGTCTCGGAACGTACTCCGTCCTGAGGGAGATCGAAGATGGTCGGGAGAACAATCGAAAGTGGCTGTACATGGGCTACTACATCCGGGACTGCGGCTCCATGAACTACAAGAACAAGTTCCGCCCTCATGAAATTCTGAGCCGTTATGTGTCCGATGAAGAATCTCCAACATGGCGAGAACCCGACGGACACCCCGTGTAGAGACGCAGCGAAATCAGACGGCGCCTGCTGACTGTCACTGTTCTGAGCAGCGCCTTCTGATGACAATCGATGCAAACAGTGAACCTGCCGCATCACGCGAGTCCTTCATGGGCCGATCAGGGGGCTGGTCAGGCCCCTGAGAGCAGATCGCACAACGGCGTTCATGCTGCACATAATGGCTCAGGGCTTTGCCAACCACCGCACTCAACGGCGGCAGGTTGAAACATCCCGCGTGTCAACATCTCACCCCCAAGCCGCCATATGCCCTTCTCCAAGAAGGCATTGCTCTTCACCGCCTTGCACAGGCAGGCAAAATCGCTCATCGAGGGAGAATTCATGTTGGAGGGTTTCCCCGGATTCTCGAACTGAACCAGCCTGAGGATCAGAACGATCGATATGAACAGCGTCCAGATTTCCGAACATTTTCGGCAGATCACGCCCCTGCTGACCATGAATCAGACAGCCAAGCTGGTAGTGATCATCGAGCGGACGACACCAGTGAACTCGTCCATTCAGGATCGCGCGGTCTCCTGCTGCCGCAGAATTCAACAGCGTGAATGTGGAGTTGGCGGAAATGGGACGCGAATGCTCCAGACGCACGCCGCTGATGGAGTAGTTCACGAGATGAGTTGCTTCAGGCTGGTTGGCTCCGTCCCAGAGAATCCACGCTCGCCAGTTGCAGTCGTATCGCAGCGAATTCTTCAAATCACACCATGACATCTCTGTCAGTCGATCTGACAAGGAGTCGGTCAGAAACGCGCCGATCTGCCAACCCGCTTCATGAGGCCGACACCAATGAACGGTCGCTCGGTTCTGAGTCACAGGGCTGATCAGATCGCTGAACAGACTCACCTGCAGAATCGTCCCGCATCGCAAAGGACGGTCGGCGAGGATTCTGAGGTCTGTTCGGGCCAGTTCCAGCAGGCGTGCCGGAACCGGAATGCCGCTGTCAAGACAAACGGACACGCTGATCTCTGGATGGACTGAACGGCGATGGCGTCGCAATATTGCGGACGAATGGGAGGGCATGAAGACTCCTTGATTCTGACCGTCGTCGAACTCCACTCCGGAACGACAGGCTATTCTTCCACGTCATCGTCGCGATAGCGCGAATCTGTATTCAACGTGCTCGGAAGTCTCGGCAAACCATCAAAACACTTCCGAAGGAATCGATCGTGCGGAAAAGGCATGAAAGCACGATTTTTGCGATCGAACGGAGACGAGGGCATGGCGAGACAGTGGCGAATTCGGCGGTGTCATTCGCCGGCCGACAGAAAGTTTGTATGGATGCTCAGATTGAATCGCTCGACCGAACAGAGCCTCGCGCGGTCAGTCTGTCTGAGCCGGTTGCTGCTGCAGGAACTCTGATTTCGGCGTTGCAAACCACCAGGCAAAACATATGCAATGAGCCAAAAGCGTCGGGAAAATCAGTTCGGCAAGTCCGAACATTCTCGTCTCCAGAAGTTCCATGCCCGCGAAACTCACGACAGATGTGGCAAGGGAAATGACAGCGAATCGACGCCAGTGAACTTCTCGCCAGCAGCATTTGAACAACAGACTCAGCAACACAACGGGAGTGATCAGAGCAACCGGAGTCACACCGCCAAACGCCAGTGACGCCAGCATGATCCCGAGGCTCGAAATTGTCAGGGCAACCGCAATCAGGATACTGCGACTCACGGATCTGTCATGCCCATCTCGTCGCGGAAGACGAAATGCGGTGACGAAGTATGCTCCCAGGAACGTGAGGACGAGGTTCACCTGGTTCAGGGTACCTCTCCACCAGATCGCGTTCGGGTTTTGGACTATCGCCCCAGCCTTCACTGAAATTCTCGGCCCCAGTTTTGCGGACGCAATGAATACCGAAGCCAGAATCAGCAGCGAGAACACAAGCGAAGGCCAGATCAACGCGAGGAAATTCGAGTGATACTCGACCGTCGGAGTGGATGGAGACGGAGACTCTGAAACGACATAGGGATTCTGGTTCTGACTCATGTTGCAGACTCAACACCTTTCAAGCACGTCATCTGAACGCTCACACCGCTCCCGGGAAAGCAACTGACGACGGGCACCGTTTTAATCATCTCTCCGTCAGAATTGAAGTCTTTTCCGGGTGGATCAGGAAACATGAGGACCATCAAGACTGCCGGACTTCCGGCGGGCTGACTCACAGCAGCTTGCCGTGTTCTCACTGCCATGCAGCGGTGTCACCAATCGCAGACAGCCGCTTTCACAGTGTCCCCAAAACTCCACCGGAAGCTCTGATCACGCACGAGCGATGAAATGATTTTGTCTCGACGATCCGTCCACCATTCACCATCGTACAGACAAACACCCCGGAGGACGGAAAAGTGGGACGGAACGTTGCCCTGATATGTTGCAGCACAACCGGGACCGTGAGCCCCTAAGAATGACTGCCTGGACTCAGATAGAACATCAGAATCGCAATATCGGCCGGGGTGATCCCACTGACTCGACTCGCCTGTCCTACTGTGGTGGGGCGATAGCGATTGAGTTTTTCCTTTGCTTCGTGACGAAGCTGAGGCACAGCGAGGAAATCGAAACGATCCGGAATACGCACCGACTCCACTTTCTGCATTCGCGAAATCTCTGCTTCCTGGCGACGCACATAGCCGGCGTACCGGGCTTCAATCATCATCTGACGCTTTGTCTGTTCCGACAAATTCATTTCAGCCAGTTGCGGGAACAGAGCATCGACCTCATCCCATGTCATCGTGTTGCGTCGAAGGTGCTCTTCCAGCGACTGACCGAGTGCTCGAAGTTTCGTCATGGCAACGAATGCCCTCGAGAGTTCGTCCTCATAACGCCGGAACTTCTCGGCACGTTCGGACGACACGCAGCCTAGTTGCATGCCCAGTGGTGTCAATCGGCGATCAGCATTGTCCTGCCGCAACAGCAGTCGGTATTCGGCTCGTGAAGTAAACATGCGATAGGGTTCATCAACGCCCTTCGTGACAAGGTCATCGATCAGCACCCCAAGATACGCCTGGCTGCGATCAATCACGAACGGTTCTTTCCCCATCACCTTCAAAGCCGCGTTGATACCCGCCAGAAGCCCCTGTCCGGCTGCTTCTTCATAGCCGGTGGTCCCGTTGATCTGACCGGCAAAGTACAGACCTTCCACACGTCGTGTCTCAAGTGACGGATACAACTGCGTCGGAGGTGCAAAGTCGTATTCAACTGCATAGCCGTACCGCATGATCTGTGCCTTCTCGCAGCCCGGAATGCGGCGAATCATTTCGTCCTGCACATCGCGAGGCAGGCTGGTCGAAATCCCGTTGACGTAAACCTCCTGGGTGTTCGTCCCTTCAGGCTCCAGAAAAATCTGGTGCGATGTCTTGTCGGCAAATCGCACCACTTTATCTTCAATGGACGGACAGTATCTCGGTCCGGTTGACTGAATCTGCCCCGAATACATCGGCGCGCGATGGAGATTGGCACGGATGATTTCGTGAATCTCATGGGTCGTGCTGGTCAGATAGCAGTGAATCTGCGGCTGGGTGATCTTTTCCGTGAGATATGAGAATGGCTCCGGATTGTCATCACCCGGCTGGGGTTCACAGCGAGAAAAGTCGATCGTCCGACCGTTGAGTCGCGCCGGAGTTCCGGTTTTGAAACGTCGGAGTTCAAAACCCAGCGATGTCAGCGCGCCCGAAACTCCATGAGACGATTTATCACCCGCGCGGCCGCCTTCTGATTTCGACTCTCCCGTGTGCATGATGGCTTTCAGGAAAGTACCCGTCGTCAGAATCACGGCACGCGTTCGATAAAACGCTCCGCCGCCGACTCGCACGCCGGTGACTGTGCCGTGTTCCGTTTCGATGGCTTCAACCATTTCCTGACACAGCGTCAGATTCTCCTGCATCTCAATGCGATGCTTCATCTCAAACTGATACGCCTTCTTGTCCGCCTGGGCTCGGGGACTGTGCATGGCGGGGCCCTTGCCACTGTTGAGCATCCGAAAGTGAATGCCCGTCCTGTCAATCACGCGGCCCATCTCACCGCCGAGCGCGTCGATTTCACGTACAATCTGGCCCTTGGCGACACCTCCGATGGCCGGATTGCAACTCATCTGACCAACGGTATCGCAGTTCATCGTCAGCAGCGCTGTCACTGCCCCCATCCTTGCCGCTGCCAATGCCGCTTCTGTTCCGGCGTGACCGGCTCCGACAACAACAACATCAAAATCGTAAACGCACTTCATAGCTCTGGTTTGTCGAAAAGGAAGTATCTGTCTGGCGGGACGCATGATAACCAACACATCTCACGAGACGGCGCCGTGAATGTGCGTTTGCCGGATTCAGACAAAACGAGCAATCAGCCCGGTACCGAGATTCTCTGACGAATCCAAACGTTTCAAAAAGATTACATTTTGTTCATTTTGCGCATTTTAACTTTGCAAGGCCTGTTCAGGCATCGGCACAATCGTCACAACCGATTCAGACGGACCGTCCGATTCAGAGGGAGTCGCGCGGTCCTTCAGAGGACGAATTGTGGGAGATTGAGAGATGCGGATCTGGGATCGATTTTGGAACGACGAGCATGGCGTGCTGCTGTCGGCAGAGGCTGTCGTCGTAGGAACGATTGCGGTGGTCGGTTTGACCACTGGTCTGACAGTGGTATCCCGCTCTGTCAGCGAAGAACTCCGGGACGTGGCCTTTGCCATTCGTAGTCTTGATCAGAGCTATTCCATTCCGGCTCAGGAAGGCTGCGGAGCCAGAACGGCCGGTTCCAGCTTCACACAGGAACCGGTCCAGAAATCTTTGAACGAACTTCGGGAAGTGGTACGCAAGAGTGAGCGTGAAGAGAAAAGCCAGTCTGATCGTCTTCAGGAAAAAGTGAAGGCTCAGGAAAAGAAACGCGATGTTGAATCGAAAAAGCAGGATCGCATCTGATTCATGACCGCGGATGACTGAACTGCCGTCTCTCTCAATCTCCCTCTGAGCAGTTCTTTCAATCCGGCCCTCTCTCACGAACGGCTCGCCTGACATACAAGGGCGAGCCGTTTTCGTTTCGCGAAACCACAGTTCCGAGACGATGGGGCGATCAGAACAGCACGCCGCCGTCAGAATCTTCTTCACTTCGATTTCTGTGACTCTCGCGTAACGGAGCGGCCGCGGCAGCGTCCACGGGAGCCTTCGACTTTTGCAGCGTCGAGGTTGCGTCGAACTCTTCTGTTTCGATCGGCCCGTCAGGACTCAAGTGAGTCACAATTTCAATCCGCTGTGCTGCTGCGTCAAGCTTTCGGTGGCAGACTCTAAGCAACCTCATTCCACGTTCGAACTGAGCGAGGGAATCATCCAGCGAGGTCTGACCGCTCTCGAGGGATGAAACGATCCGCCCCAATTCGGCCATTGCCTCTTCCAGTGACGGATCGGACTCTGCATCAGGATTTGACTTACGTTTTGCCATACTGAATTCACACTGACGTCTTGATTGCGTTGGAAAAAAACAAGCAGAAAATCTTCATCTACGGTTCATCAATTCCACAATCTGACACGATTCTTCAACGATTCCGGAAGCATCTGGTCAACTCTTCGCTTCGCCTCTGCTTCATGGGTACGCGTGCTGAGGTGGGCCAGAATGATGAGTTCATTTTGAAATCTGTCGGCCCGGTCAAGGATGTCATCGAGGTGCATATGGCCAAATTTGTGAATCTTCTCCTTTCGATGTTCGGGCCGGAAAAAGGTCATCTCTGTGATCAGCACCTGAGACAGATAGATATCCGGGTGAGCATCCAGCCCGGCGGGTGCGGTGTCACCTGTAAAACACAGCAGTGGCGTCAATGATTCGGCGGCAACCTCGATACCCTGATATCGCAGATCCCGAATCTGATCCCCCTTCAGGCCATGGAATTCCTGCTTCAGTTTCTTCCGCACATCATAGACAATGTAACCAACGGATGTGACGGTGTGTTTTGTAGGGAAGACTGTGAATCGATGTTCGCGTGACAGGTCGATCATGTCGCCTTCCTTCACACCAACCAGTTCACACACCATGCGGCCCCGATCCAGCCTTTGCCACGCCTTCAGCATTTTCCAGACGTCATCCACGATATCAGCGGGAAGGTAAATCGTGGGAGGATCCATCTTCATCATCCGCCGACGCGCCACGTAGACGGGCAGGGCGGCGAGATGATCGAGATGTGCATGTGTGACGAGGAAGAACTGGGTTCCCATGAAGCTCCACGGACTGGCCCCCAGTTCGAAGCCGATCTTGAGTTCCTGAACTCGCCAGTAGCTCTGAACGGCCGCCCGCGAATAACCATCAATCGTCATCGCTTTGTGGCGAATCGTTTCGAAAGGCAGATTTTCAACCATCATGGAAATAACACTTCGGCAATGATATCGAGGCATCCGGAACTCAGGTCGTGCCATTGTTCCGTGATGATTGAAGTTGAGACAATGTCGTCAGGAGGCTCTGGCATCGCTTGTGGCTCGAAATCAGTCTGATGCAGTCCTCAAGAGGCGAGCAATGTGATCGACCAGCTGGCTTGACGCGACAGATTCCTGAGTTCCGTTTTTCAGATCCTTCACCTGCCACGTTCCGGCGGAAAACTCATCGCCGCCCGCAATCAGCGCGAGGCGGAAGCCTTTTTTGTCGGCATATTTCATCTGTTTTCCGATGTTCTTCGCTTCTGGATACACTTCCGTACCGATGCCCGCTTTTCGCAGAGCCCGCCCCAGTTGCAGGTAATCCGAAACGCGATCCGCATCAAACATCGTGACGAGCACCGGAGCAGGCGTTGAGGATTTCTCGGTACGACCAAGCTCTTCGAGAGCCGCCAGCATCCGGTCCAGTCCGAGGCTTGCACCGACACCCGGAAGCTGTTGAGACGTAAACAGATCTGCGAGATTATCGTAACGCCCGCCGGAACAGACACTGCCGATGGCTGGCAGGTCTCCCAGCAACGTTTCATAAATCGTGCCTGTGTAGTAGTCGAGTCCTCGGG
>JBKDRW010000208.1:0-4634 GCA_046341255.1 Planctomycetota bacterium | reverse complement strand
CAGGATTGGAATTCCAAGTGCAGAAAGCTCATCCATGGCGGGTTCTCGCCTGCGGGGAACGCAACAGACCGAATCAAACAGTCAGGGTATTCTTTCGAGTTCCACACTCGGCATGTATTCTCCGGAGCCCGTTTTTGCACGTTTTTTCTCAATCACACGGGTCACAGCGTTCGAAACAACAATTCTTCGGAATCGCTTCGCTGCCGAAAGTCGCCAGGTTATGTTTCCATGGCCTGAGGGAGTTTCATTTATTCGCGGGTTTCGCGTTGAAGATCGGTCGCCGGCTTGTAAGAATACGCGATTCGGCTCGGCGATACTGAAACTCTGTTCAGCGCCGAATCTGATTTTGGTTTCATCGAACTTTCAAACCTCTGGTGTCGCATGTTGAAGGACCGAACTCGCATTGAACGTCAACTGTCGATTGCTCAGCAGGAGCTTTCTGCCGTTGAGACCAGGCTGGCTGCAGCCGGTGTGACTGGTAAAGCCCGCAACAAGAACGCCCTGTGGCGACATCTGAACGCGGATTATCGTCAGCTGAAGCGTCGCCTTCTGGCTGTCGCCGCGCTGGAGTCTCGCGAAGCGGACGTCATCAAACGCCGCGAAGAAAAAGCTGGGGCTGTTGAAGCCTGAAACAGTGGCGTCAGGTCAAATATGGAACTCACGAGTCTGAGGCAGTGATGCATTCGCCGTGAATCCTCGGAGAGATGGCAGAGTGGCCGATTGTGCAGCACTGGAAATGCTGTGTCCGGGAAACCGGACCGAGGGTTCGAATCCCTCTCTCTCCGCTTGTGTCACCTGAAATAAGATTTGTTAAGCAGATCCAGCCTGGTGATTTGGATGAATTTCATCCGAAGCCCCGGGCTGTATTTTTGCGCGGGGAACGGATGCGTTCTCTGCGTTTTTGCCGATCGTCCCTGAAGTAACAGGAGCACGCCATGTCAGGTCGCTTACTGGAAGGAAAAGTCGCTCTGGTGACCGGAGCAGGACGGGGACTTGGCCGCGGATTCGCCGAACATCTTGCTGCGTTGGGATGTCGGGTAGGTATCCACGGAATGCGCGAGAATGGTCCGGCGGAATACGGTGAAGGAACGACCCTGACGGAGACCGCCCGGGAGATTGCTGAAACCCACAACACTCAGACATGCCGGGTTCTCGGCGACATGACTGATGCTGATCAGGTTCGACGAGTTGTCGCAGAAGTCTGCGAACAACTCGGCCCGATCGACATTCTCGTGCACAACGCTGGTGGCGATGTGGCGGCAGCAGGTGGCAAGCCAAATCCGAACGATGCTGTCGGCATCAAACTTGAAGATGTTCGCGCTGTGCTGGATCGGAATCTTCTGAGCACGATTCTCGTTTGCCAGGAAGTGGCCAAAGTGATGATGCCACGCAAGACCGGACGGATCCTTACGCTCAGTTCCATTTCCGCATTCAAGGGACTACCCAGCAGCTCGATCTATGCCACCGCAAAAGCTGGTGTCGTGGCTTACACGCGATGCCTTGCAGAACAGTTAAGAACGTGGAACATCAACGTCAACACGCTGGCCCCCGGCGACACGCGAACGGGCCGATTCCTCGGCACGCGGAAAGTGGATGAGACTCGCATGGCCACGGACGGAACACTCGACCGCATCGGCATGGTCGACGAAGTCACCCGAGTTGTGGAATTCTTTGCCGGGCCGCTCGGAGCCTTTGTCACCGGGCAGGTCCTGCGCGTCGACGGTGGTGCTCAGATTTTTCCCAACTGAGGCACTGTCAGGTTCACGCACACGCTGGTCTCCGTCCAGAATTCACACCGTCGGAATTCGCTCCGCGGCGTCAGTCAACAACGACACTGCATTTCTCTCAGTGCCAGATGCCTGTCGTGCGGACGACCGCTGGTGTTGCCTCGGGGGGAGCCGGCATAGACTTCTGCGCCTCACGATACGCCTGGATCCATTCATCGAGCATTCGCTCTTCATTGAAGCGGTCGCGGATCAGTTGCTGCCCGGCCGCAGCAATGGCCTTTGCCCGATCACGATTCTGCAGCAGTTCGATAATCCGATCACCCAGCGCGCGACTGTCGGAAGGGGGAACGATCAATCCCGACACATTGTCTTCGACGACGCTGATGATCCCACCAACGCCGGATGCAATCACCGGACGACCCAGTGCCATGGCTTCCAGCATCATAACCCCCAGTCCCTGCTGAAGCGACGGGAGACAGAAGATATCAATGGCTGAGAGGTAGCCTGCCATGTTGACGCCACCATCAACGAACGTCAGTCGTCGTGAAAGGTCAAGGGAACTGGCCAGATTTCGCAGACTCCGTTCTTCCGGGCCACTGCCGGCAATCACAATCCGAATGTTGTAACCCGCCTCGATCACGCGATGACACGCGCGAAGAAAGAATGCGGCACCTTTCACAATTTCAAGCGGGCCGGCCATGCCGATGACTGGCGGACGATCGTCATCCAGCGGCGGATCCACAACGGAATCCTCGGGAACAGCAACACCAGGCAGGATCACTCGCTTCTCAATGGGAACAACATATGTGGAATCCGGAATCTGCTGCTGCACACTCTCACTGACCGAAACAATCAGCTTCAGTTCCGGAGCCGGAGTCTTCAGGACAAATGAACTGGCTTCCACATGATCGTTCAGTGAAACAATCAGCGGACGCGAGAGTTTCCGAGCCAGACGCAGTCCCTGTGCAATGAGTCGACTGTCCTGAAGATGAATCACATCCGGCCGCTGTTCCTTCATATCGCGATACAGCGTTCGCAGAACAAGATGTCCCCAGACCGGGATATTGTATCCCGGGATCTCATGCAATCGCACCCCCTTGAGCAGCGACTCGTCCAGCCCATCGCAACGAGTACACACCAGCGCGGTATCCAGTTCACGACGTTCCAGTCCCCGCGCCATGCGCAGAGTCAGTAGTGAGGATCCTCGAAATGAGAGTTCCCCGTCCAGCAGCAGAATTCGTTGAATGGAGTCCGGCATGGTCAGTACTCAGCAGCCGTTGAATCCTCGTCACGGCATCAGAATATGCTTACCATCCTCGAATTGACGATGGCAGGAATTACAGCTCTCCAGCATGGCTTTGTAGGACTCTGTTGCTGCAGCGAAGTCTTTGGCCCTCGCGGCGGAATAAAGCTTCCCACCCAGTTCTTTGGACGACTTCGCGTGCCTGATCCAGTCTTCGGCGTGTTCGGCCGGCTTGCGACTGAACAGCAGGTTGCAGCTTTCCGCAAGAATCAGCGAGTCGGACTTGATGGCCTTCCAGCCTTTGTTGTCTGCCGGCGCAGTGGCCATCGACTGCTTCAGCCGCAGATACGTGGGCTGAAATACGTATTCCATGAACTCGTGCATGCTGTTCTCAACTGGCACAACATCTTCGGCTGGCAACGGACTCGGACCAGTCGCATCGACGTGTGCGTTTGTCAAAACCAGTACGACGCCCGAAACGACCAGACAGAACCCGGCCGAAAGTTTTCGAGGAGAGATCATTTCCAATCCTTCTTCATGAATCATCAAAGTGACAGAGTAACAGAGTGACATGCATCGATTGGACGGACAATCCATGCCGAGCGAATCAAGGCTGAGGTGTCTGAGCCTCAATGATTCTCCAGAAATTCAGACTGAACATCACGATGCATGCGAATGCGATCCATTTTGATTGTACGCCACATCCTGTTCGTTCGGCAGCAATCAAGACAATGCCATCGAAAAACAGGAATCCCGAGGTGCAGAGACGGCAGCCTGAGCCCAGTTCAGCAATTGCAGTTCGAATGAACCAACCGAGACTCTTGACCGCGATGGCAATCAGGCCACAGCAGACGCTGCGGATGTGCGCACACTCGGCGATGGCCAGCGCAATGGTTGTGAACAGCAATCAGCATGGCTCGCAGGCAGCAATTCCATCTTTCGCCCCTGTGTCGTCGAGAACATCAACTGAGCACCACCTCACCTCGATTTCCCGCCCGAGCCGATTCGTTTTTCCGTACCGCTGCAGCAACCGCAGATCCTGATCCGCAGACCAACACGCTTGAATGCATCTTACATCACCAGCCTCAACCCGCCAGTGACCATTCTGAAGACCATCACGTTGATCCGGCCAGAAATTGCGGTGCAGCACGAGTGACGACCGTTTTCCGGCGTCAAAATGTACAGTTGTTGGACGCGGCGCGGCGGATGCTGAAAAATCGAACAGATGCCGCTTTGGGTTGGGTGTGAACGGTACCGCTGTCGGGCAAAATCGGTATCCTTTCCCGCCCGTGAACCGACCGCCGGCGCACTCGATCAGGCTCGTGGCCGGGGACCAGTCGCTCCGACTGGCCCTGCAAGACCCGGCACTTCAGTCCGGACGGTTGGCGCACAGCTCTGATTGACGACTGATACAGCGATTAGCGAGATTTCAAAATGGCAAAGATTGCACTCTTCTTCCCCGGCCAGGGCGCTCAGCATGTGGGGATGGGAAAGAAACTGGTCACTCAGTATCCCAAAGCCCGGGAACTCTACGAACGAGCATCACAGATTCTGGGTTTCGATCTCGAGAAGCTTTGCTATGACGGCCAGGCAGAAGAACTTGACTCCACCGTGATAAGCCAGCCAGCGTTGGTTGTCACCAGCCTGGCAGCGCTCGAAAAACT
>JBKDRW010000207.1:0-6740 GCA_046341255.1 Planctomycetota bacterium | reverse complement strand
GAGCACCGCCGGGCTCATCCAGCGGACGAGGACTGGCAAAGGTACGCTGTACCATCACAGGGCTGATCGTCGACGGAATGACGTCACCAATGATCGCAGCAGACTCGTGACCTTTGAGTCTCCGCAGTGCAGCCTCGCTGTCCGCTGCAACTTCAGGGGCAACCACTGCGAGTAACGTGCCCTCATTGGCGACGTAGAGCGGATCCAGCCCCAGCAATTCGCAGGCACCTCTGACCACTTCGTGAATCGGAATCCGAGACTCCTGAAGCAGGAACGAATGCCGCGATTCGTAAGCCCATTCATGAAGCACCGAAGAGACTCCGCCGCGTGTGGCATCGCGCATGCAGCGAAGTTGTCCGCCAGCTGTCTGACGCAGCGTCTCCGTGGCCCTCAGCAGCGACCGAGAATCACTGATCAATCGCGCCTCCGGAAAAATCTCCTCACGCGCATTCATCACAGCCATTCCATGATTTCCGATCGGTCCTGAAACGAGAATCCGGTCGCCGGGCTGAATGGAAACGGGCCCCTGTGGAACTGGCTCGATCAGTTCACCAAGACCCGTGGTATTGATGAACATTGAATCGGCAGCACCTCTCGGCACCACCTTTGTGTCACCAGAAATGATGGTGATTTCACATTCACGAGCTGCCGCGGACACACTTGAGAGCACAGCGTCAAGAATGGCAAGTGGCAGGCCTTCTTCAAGAATCAGCGACAAGGTCAGCCAGCGCGGACGGGCTCCCGAAACCGCCAGATCGTTGACTGTCCCGTAGATCGACAGAGAGCCGATATTACCTCCGGGAAAAAACAGGGGGGATACTGTATGACTGTCAGAACACACAGCAAGCCGACATCCTGATGCCTCAACATGCGCTGCGTCGGAAAAACAATACGGCCCGACGGCATTCAGCTGAGGGAGAATCGTCTGCGTCAGCAACTGACGACTCAGCCTCGCCCCTTCCCCGTGTGCCAGAGAGATCCGCACCGAGTCAGCATCAACCAGAACCGGACAGTTGCTCAACCATGCTGCACCTGTGGTCATGTCAGCGCTCCCGGTGTGCTGGCGGACTGCTGCGGAATGACATTTTGCTGCATGCCGTCAGAGACGACGCGATATCGGAAGTAGGCGGCACAAGCCCCTTCCGATGACACCATGGGAGAACCCAGCGGCGAATCCGGAGTACAGCTCCTGCCAAACTCAGGACAGTCACAAGGCTTACATTGCCCGGTCAGCACTCGCCCGGCAAGGCATGGTCCGTCGTCCTGCGATTGCGCGGCATCCAACCTTGATGCACGATCGGCCGGTTGACTGCAGAATCGGCTCACCGCATCATACTCAGCGTATTCAGACCGCAGCCGATAACCACCTTCTGAAATCCTTCCGATACCTCTCCAGATCTGATTATCTGCCTGGTAAACGCGGTCGACCAGCCGTCGCGCGTGTTCATTCCCCTGTCGCTCCACTGTTCGCCCATAACAGTTGGCAACCTGGAAATTCCCCGATTCCAGCTGCGTCACGACGTTCAGAATCCCATGCAGCAGATCAACCGGTTCAAACCCCGTCACGGCCACCGGAAGACGATGTTCTGCCGCGAACAACTCCAGCTCTGAATACCCTGTCACAGCGCAGACATGCCCCGCTGCAAGGAATCCCTGAATACGATGATTCGGGTCCTCCATCAGCGACTGCATGGCTGGCAACACACGAACATGAGAGACGAGAACAAAAAAATTCTTCAACGCCAGCCGTTCAGCCTGAAGAACAGCCAGCGCAGTGGAGGGCGCAGTCGTTTCAAATCCAACCGCGAAGAAAACAACATTCGTATCAGGGTTCTTCCGAGCGACCTGAACGGCTTCCAACGGTGAGTAAACGGTTCGGACACGAGCGCCTGCCGCGCGCGATGCCATGAGCGAACTTCCCGAACCAGGCACCCGCAGCATGTCGCCAAATGTTGCCAGTGTCACTCCCGGTAATGCAGCAATCTGCTGAGCCTGATCAATCGCCTCAAGACTGGTGACACAGACAGGGCAGCCTGGACCGTGAATCAGCTCCACCATGGGCTGTAGTTCATCATCAATCCCGTGTCGCAGCAGACTATGAGTCTGACCGCCACAGACTTCCATAATGGTCCACTCTCGTGTTGCCACGGCTTTGATCCGATCAACCAGCCGTTGCGCCAGGAGCGGATCTCGATATTCATCGACGAATTTCATGGCACAATCTTTTTTTCGGGGAGGCCAAGAAAGTCTTCAAGCGACTCCTCCTTCAGCTCAGGCAGCGAAGACAGATCAGCCAGTGTCTGAAGTGCCTGATCTTCCTGAATGGAGCAGATGGCAATGCCAGCATGAACGATAACATAGGAACCAACGTCCGCATGCGGCACACATGCCATGCAGCACTCTCTCCGATATCCGGAGAATTCAACAATTGCCTTTCCAAACAGCGGATCTCGAAGGCTCCACTCCAGCACCTTGCCAGGAATTCCCAGACACATGCGTTGATGCCTCTTTTCTTTGTCAATCCAGACTTGACCAGACCTGCAGAAGATTGTGTCAACAGTCAGCAGGAATGGTCGAGAGGGTGGCGGAACCGATCACTAATTGACCGACAGCAAGCCCCCCATCGTTCGGGGGAATGAAACCAGGAATGCCAACAGGTCGATCACGATCTCTCAGAACTCGTTCAACGGCTTCCGTCAGAACGCGATTCTGAAAACAACCTCCGGACAGCACAACAGGGTACTCGGGAAACCGCGCTGCCACCAGACCACAGGCCTCTGCAATCGCAAGATGAAAACGCTGACTCACCTCACATTGAGGGACCCGGTTGCCAAGATCCGTCACCAGTTCACGAATCATGGGACGCCAATCCAGCACGACCGCTGAGTCACTGCCGTCTGATCCTGCCACGCGGACGGTGTATCCCCGCCGACAGGCCTTGTCGGGGCAGTCTGCCTGAGATACCAGCGATTCCAGCTGCATCGCAGGCTCACCTTCAAAATGGGCCGCCGTCACCCCGCAGACCAGACTCGCCACGCCGTCGAAGAGACGCCCCATGCTGCTCGAGACCATTGCAGTTTGACTTGTCTGCAGTCGTTGCACCGCCCTGACATTCTCCAGACTGACTTCCGGCTGCAAAGGTCTCCGCCGATTCTCAATCAACATGGCCAGATCAATACCCGAAAGTTCGGGCATGGCCGCTGACAGGAGAGAAACGGCGATTCGCCACGGCTCCCGCACGCCGGCATCTCCTCCGAGCACGGAAAATGTCCTCCAGTGCGCCACCCGACGAAATCCCGTCACTGTCGCGAGCAGGAATTCACCGCCCCAGATGGTCCCATCAGGGCCGAAACCTGTGCCATCAAAGGCAATGCCAAGAACCGTTCGATCAGTCCATCCATGCTCCAGCATCGCGGACACGACATGAGCATGGTGGTGCTGCACAGCCAACGTTCGGCAGGCCTGATCACTGGCCCAGCGCGTTGTGAAATAGTCCGGATGCAGATCATGAACAATGACGTCCGGCTGCATTCGGTAGAGCCTGAGCAGAGCAGCGATCTGTTCCTCAAATCGCAGACGGCTCTCCAGAGACGTCATCTCTCCGATGTGTGGCGCCAGCACTGCCTGGCGTCCGTTAGAGATTGCCGGAGCCACCTTCTGATGGCCACCGACCGCAAGGATTCGATAAGGCGTTTCGAAACACAGCATCTGCGGCACAAGCCCTCGTCCAGGACGCAGCGTGACCGCGTTTTGACTGATGATTCGCAGCACGCTGTCGTCAATCGGTCGTACAATCGGTCGATTATGAGTCAGCACGCCATCAACAGCACCACGCAGGCCGACAGACAACTTCGAGTCGAGGTATTCAATCGGATCAGCATCGCCATTCGCGCTGGTCACGACAACGGGACCGCCCACGGCCTCCAGAATCAACTCGTGCAGCGGTGACGAAGGCAGAAAGAGCCCGACCGTTGCAAGGCCACAACTGACCCCATCAGCGAGTTTCACCAGCGCCCCGGCATCGACAATGACGATCGGATTTGCGGGCGACGTCAGCGCCGACTTCTCCTGCAACGTGACACACTCCCAGCGAATCGCACCAGGACAGGCCATCACTGCAAAAGGTTTGGACTCGCGTTCCTTAAGCCGACGCAGTCTCTGCACTGCGTTGGCCGATAAAGCACTGCACATCAGCTGAAATCCACCGATCCCTTTGACGCACACGATTCCATCACTTGAAATGATGTCAGCCGCCTTCCGAATCGCAGCATCACCCGGCACGATGTCGCAGATGTCATCTCGTTCGAGTCGCACGCGCGGGCCGCAGTTCTCACAAGCAATCGCTTGCGCATGAAATCGACGGTCGTCCTTCGAGTGATACTCATGGCGACAGGCGTCGCAGAGCTCAAATGCGGCCATCGCAGTCAATGCCCGCTCAAACGGCAAGGAGTCGATCAGGCTGTAACGGGGTCCGCAACTCGTACAACTCGACAGCGCATACCGATAACGGCGATCTCCGAATGTAAGCAGTTCACAGCGACATTCGCTGCAGATCGCCCGATCCGGAGGTACCGCAACCCACGGAATCTCGCCGCCGGACTCATGGACAGCGGTTGTGATTTCAAACCCCTGCATGCCGATCACTTCGACACGCGTCGAACAGATCAGCCGCGCATCCACGTCCTCAGGCATGACATTCGGCAACTCGGATTCAAATTCAGCAATCTGGTCCTCGGTCCCTTCGATCCGAACACGAACACCGTCAGAAGTGTTCGTGACAAATCCGGCCAGTCCCAGCTCCCCGCCGAGGCGACTGATTGACGGCCGAATGCCCCGCCCCTGAACATATCCGCCCAGAAGCAACTCACGGGCCACAAGTTCGGTGGGATGATCCGCCATTACTCCGAAGTTCCTGAATCAGCGCAATTCGTCAGCAGACGTTCACGTTCCGCAACCAGAAACTCACAGAAGTCGAACAGCCCATCATCCCTGAGCCCGCTGGTGACGAATGCTCGCAGACCGGGCTGAATCCGATGAGCGTCCTTGATCGCGTCATTGACAGAAAAAGGAACATACGGAAGCAGATCACTCTTGCTGATCACAAGCGCGTGGCTGGTGCGAAACATTTTCGGATATTTGCCAGGCTTATCGTCACCTTCAGTGCTGCTGAGCAGAACCACGCGCAGGTGTTCACCAAGATCATGCGACGCCGGACAGACCAGATTGCCGATGTTTTCAATGAACAGAAATTCGGGCGATTCGCCAGGCAGTTTCTTCAACCCCTGCTGAACGAGGGGCAACTCCAGATGACAGGCGCCTCCCGTGGTCAATTGCTCCACCGGAACAAAGGGACGGAGTCGCTCGGCATCTCGATCGGTGGCAATATCTCCCACCAGCACCATCATCGAATGGCGGTCTTTCCAGTATTTCGCCATCGCCTGAAGCAGTGTTGTTTTACCCGCCCCGGGGGAAGAAACGAGGTTGATCACCAACGTCCCCTGCTCAGCCCAGCGGCGGCGTTGCTGCTGGGCCTGCTGTTTCTTTTCTTCAAGGACGTCCCGATGGACCGGAATCGTTGCCGATGCCATGTTTGTCAATCCTCTTTCAGGCCGGACACCCGGCGATCCATGAATCTTCGATTTCCAATCGCACATTCAGCAGACGAAGACAATCGCCCCGGACCACCCGGACATTTCCGGACCCACAGGCATTGCACAGAAAATGAAAATTTACAATCTCAGACTCCTGGCGACACTGCTCACATATCGCCACAAGTCCCGTTTCACGAATCACCAGACGTGCCTTCGACACGATTCGTTCCACAGCCAGCCGTTGAAATGCCGATTCCAGCAACAGCGGCTCCGCATTGCTTAAAGGACCAACTTCCAGTTCAATTTCTTCGACAGTGATCGCATGATGCTGCGCAGCGAGCTCATGCACCTGTGCGAGAATCGTCCGCATCAGAGATTCTTCATGCATCGAAGTCCCCTCTCGCCAACACGGGTCCGATCCCTGCGGATTTCATACCGCGAATCTGCTCAGGCAACGACGTCACGATGAGCCTCGCAGCATGATGCACCTCTGCATCAATCTCCGCAGAGATGCGATCGTCGGGGCGGAAGCAGGTTCCCGCAATCGTCCAGACAATCACGCAATCCGGTAATTGACCGGTCGCTTCAGCAAGCTGCAGAACCTGCAACAGCCCAAACCCATGGGAACTGTCCTTCCGAACGTCGGCATCATCAACTCGGATCTGTACGCCAGCATCGCCTGTCGCATCATCTGAGACCAGCGAACCGTTCCGCCAGACGAAACGACAGACTCGAAACTTCCTCGAGATTTGTCCCGCAGGGGGAGACTGCTGCGGCTCGGATGACTCTTCAGGCGATCGACCGTTCTCAGGTTGCTGCTCACGAATCATCAACGACCTGAATTCCTTGCGACTGCGGCGTTCCCATCTGGCCGCATCACACAGATGCACGATGTCAAACTCCTGCAGCCAGTCGAGAAGATCCAGTGGGACTCGCGCCTGACGAGCAGTCAGGGCCTCCGGATCAGCGCAGTACGCCGCAACGGCCTGAGCAACACGCCAGCCAACCTGATCATCACCGTGATCACTTCCGATCCCCGCTACGAGGATACGAGGCGATACCCGCTGACCGCGCGTCATGAATCCCCACTCCGTCGCTCCATGGTCAATTTCAAAAAGTGAGTCGAACAACTGATGCATGGGTCGTAAC
>JBKDRW010000206.1:0-2047 GCA_046341255.1 Planctomycetota bacterium | reverse complement strand
CCGCTGAGGATGAGACGTCCGCGATGCGATGCGAGCGCTTTGGCGACGGCCGGATCGAGAGATCGCAGATTGTAAAGGGTCAGGATATGCCTGCCTGTTGTAATCGCTGCCGCTGCCTCGCCGGAGAGTGATTCGACTTGGTCGACACGGAGCATTTGACTTGCGTCTTTTGTCAATCGTTCGGCCAAACGAGCATCGAGCAATTCTGACAGACCTTGCAACTCGAGCCTCGCTGGGCACTGAAGCAGGATCTCAATCTGTTCCTTGTTCAGCCGACGGACTCGGGGCAACGACAGTCGACTCTGACATTTCGATAATGCCCGCGTTTGCTCAACGCTCAATTGCTGAAGCCCGAGACTGACGGACGTCTGACTCGTCGCGAGAATTGCGAGGCAATCGGTGGAAATGTCTTCGAGCTTAGGGAGCAGCACTCCCAATCGTTGGCCGGCGAGATTCTGAGCCAGCTTTGTATTGTGTAACGAACGAAGAGAGCGAAGTGTCCAGCCTCCGGTGTGTTTTGAAAACTCGTCTTGTGCATCGGCAGACAACTCCTCGAGGCCTTCCATCGAAATCGATGCTTGTGAATCGGCCAGCACTTTGGCGACATCGGTCGAGATCGATTTCACACCATTCAAGCTCAATGGGAATCGCTGCCTTGTCAAATGGGTAGCAGATTCAACGTCGAGAGACTTCAGGGCATTGAGTTGGAGCGAGCCTGAACGACTGCCGAGTTCACGAATCACCTCAGGTCCGGGCTTCAACGCATTGAGTTTCAGATAACTCGCGCGAGCGAGGGCCGCGGCGACCTGCGGAGAGATTTCTTCCAGTCCGTTCAACTCGACGCTCAATCCGCCATGGCTTGTCAGGGCTTGTGCCGATTCCGGATCGATCGTCCGCAGACCGTTTAAGGAAAGTAACCCCTGAGTCCTCGATAGCTCTGCCGCGACGCGGGAATCGATCATCGTGACGTGATCGAGGCTTAATCCCATTTTGAGCGTCGACTTCCTGACCCGTTCGCGAGCATCCTCGAGCGTCATTGAAATGTCATCAGATTCTGAAGATTGAACGGCGGGATTCTGAGTGACAGGATCCCCGTCCTGTGTTTGCTCCGGATCCGTTTTTCTGCCGGCCTGCGGTTCGACGGCAGGGAGCGACAGAACTCCCAGCTGAAAAAATAGCCATCCCTGCAGCAATGCGTTCCTTGTGCCAGATTGCATATTGAGCCTTTGCGGATCATTGTTTTCCACTGGTCATGTTCTGTGCACTGTGGCGGGCAGTATCCATGATGGAGTTGCACGGCAATACATCATCCGATCCAAACCCCGATTGCGACCGATGGTTTCGTCGTTTGGTGCGAAGATCTATTTTTTTGGAACAATTTTCGGGTTTGCGACACAGCGAGGCGATGCCGGGTTTATTCCTGATCAGACACAGGCAGGTGAACAAGACCCTCAAAGGCGATCTCAGCCGGACCTTCGAGAAAGACCTGATCGTGGTCATCCCAGAGGACTCGCAGCGTACCTCCCGGCATTTTGACTTGAATCGCTCGTTCGGAATCTTGAATCAACAGGCCCGATTCGATCCCTGCAACAGCAACTGCGCAGGCACCGGAACCACAGGCCAGGGTTTCGCCAGAGCCCCGTTCCCAGACTCGAACACGAACCATTGATGGTGCGATTACCTGCGCAAATTCGACGTTTGTTCGATTCGGGAACAGCGTATGCCGCTCGATTTCTGGCCCGAGTTCAATGACGGGAGTTGATTCGAGAGACTCGACAAACAGGACCGTGTGAGGGTTTCCCATGGACACATGAAGGATGTCATCCGGTAATGTCAGGGGATCAGTCCAGCGAGTTCCACCCGGTGATGGATCCATCGATAGCATCCTGATCCGCTGCACATACTTCGTTCGGCCTGTTCCTTCGGGATTTAAGACGACCGGTGGTCCGATCTGAACACGTATCACACCGGTTCTTTGTGCTGAATCAGATCTGACCACATGCACCTTGACGAGGCGATTTCCCATTTCCACGTGAAACTCTGTCCC
>JBKDRW010000205.1:0-9916 GCA_046341255.1 Planctomycetota bacterium | reverse complement strand
GAACCGGAGTGATCTGAGTGGCAGCCTTCTGATAACCGGCCTCGGCGTTCTTCGCCATCAATTCGACTGAAGGTGTCATCACATTAAAAATGATTGCCGGAAAAATACCAAACACAATCGCCAGGGCGAGAAGACTTCCTGCGATGGATGTTTCTCGTGTTGTCATCTGCGTCAGATCTTCCGGATGCGGTCCCCTGTATTCTGCACCAAGGTATACTCGCTGCATGGCCCAGAGAATGTAACCAGCTGTCAGAATGACGCCTGAAGCCGCCACGATAGCCAACGTCGGATTGAAACTCCATGTGCTGATGACAACCATGACTTCCCCGATAAATCCGCACAATCCGGGAAGTCCAAGGCCCGCGAAGAACAGACCGGCCGAGAGTCCGCCATAGAGAGGCATTCTGGCCATCAGTCCACCGAACTTGTTCAGATCACGATGATGGACTCGGTCGTAAATCACACCCACCATAAAGAACATGCCAGAGGAAGAGATCCCGTGAGCGATCATCTGAAACATGGCGCCATTCAGGCCCATCTGCCAGTAATACGAATTCTCCGTGGCTCCAGTGTTCTCGTTAATCTTCCAGATCGCCAGACCAAGAAGCACGTAACCCATGTGACTCACGGAGCTGTAGGCGACCAGACGCTTGAAGTCCGTCTGTGCCAGAGCCGCAAAAGCACCGTAAATGATGCTGATCACTCCGATGGCCACCATCGGGTAAGCCATATATTGAGCACCATACGGGCACAAGGGGAACGCAATTCTGATGATGCCATATCCACCCATCTTCAGCAACACGCCAGCCAGAATCATACTGATTGGTGTCGGTGCTTCGACGTGGGCGTCAGGTAGCCATGTATGGACAGGAAATGCCGGCAGTTTGATGGCAAACCCAATGAACAGCATCACAAAGGCTGCCACCTGCAATGAAGGACTGAGCAACCCGCCGCTTGTCGCGGCCTCGGCCAGAGCAATCAGATTGAAACTGCCTTCTTTCGCTCCGCTGTGAAAGTAAAACATGAGCATCGCAATCAGCATCAGCACGCTTCCTGCCAGCGTATACAGGAAGAATTTGATCGCCGCGTATTCTTTTCGAGGACCGCCCCAGACGCCGATCAGGAAGTACATCGGCAGGAGCATCACCTCCCAGAACACATAGAACAGGAAGAAGTCAAGCGACAGAAAGACGCCCATCATGCCGGTTTCGAGCATCAGGAACAGAACCGTGTAGCCCTTGACATGCTTCGTGATGCTCCAGCTGGCCCCGGCAGCCAGCATGCTGACCAGCCCTGTCAGCAGCACCAGTGGAAGACTGATACCGTCGACACCCAGTCGGTAGTAAACGTGCCATCCCGGAATCCATGGCTTTTCAACGAGCAGTTGCATACCCGCCTGTGCAGGATCGTACTCGCCCTTCCAAAGCACAAGAGTCAGCCCGAATGTCACCATTGTGGTGGCAAAACAGGCCAGCCGCATCGCTTCGGTATTCTTGCTGTCGATCAGCAAGGCAATCAGCAGCGCGCCGAATGTCGGAAGGAAAATAATTGCGGTAAGCAGAAAGTCAGGAGTCATCGTCTGATCGCATTCTGACAAACATTGCTTCGGATTAACCTGAGAGCCGAAGCATGAACTCAAATTCATTTGCCTCCGCGACAACAGTCGAGAGACAAATCAGTTTTTCATCCGGGGAACGTCGTGAACAGGATTGCAAACAAAGCCACAACCCCGACCACAATAAACATGACATACTGCCTGAGTCGGCCCGTCTGAATCACTTTCAGGGACCGACCGAAAGCAAACGTCGACTCGCCAAGAAGATTGACAAAACCATCAACGATCTTTTCGTCAAACATTCGATCCCACTTCGCAACGAACACTGTCGCCTTCGCGGCCCCGTGGAGAATGCCGTCAAAAACAGCACGGTCAAACCATGCGCAGAATTTCCCGACTACATGAGCCGGTTTCATGAACAACGCGTCGTAAAGTTCGTCGAAGTGCCACTTGTTTGCCAGGAAGCCATGAAGACCTGCCATCTGTCGTTTAATCTCGGCAAGGTTCACCTTGTCCGTTCCGTACAGCACCCAGGCGATTGCGGTTCCGCTGACGGCGGCAATCAATGCCAGCAGTCCAGCGGGCCTATGGACTTCATGAATGGAAACCTCGCTGGGCATCGTGAGCGAACTGCCAGCAGCAGAAGCCGCGATTCCATGCTCAACATACGACGGTTGATCTCCCGTCAGCAGCAGGTACAAAGGACCATGCTCTCCACCAATCGCACAGAATGCCGCCAGAACAGAGAGCGCCAGCAAAGGTGCCGTCATGATCCATGGGGACTCATGGCAGTGGTCATAGATGTGCTGATCGCGCGGCTTCCCGGCAAATGTGAAGAACCAGAGTCGGAACATGTAAAAGGCCGTGATTCCGGCCGTCAGCAGCGGCATCAGGAACAACAGAAAGTGGGCGGGATTCGCCTTCACAAAGGCAAGCGACGTTGCAACGACCGCATCCTTCGAGAAAAATCCAGAAAAGGCAAAAACAGTCGACAGGCTGATCAGGCCGGGGATTGCCAGCCCGGAGATTGCGATGACACCCACGAGCATCGTGAACGCCGTAATGGGCATCTTTCTCCAAAGGCCACCCATCTTTGGCATCTCCTGCTCGTGATGGCAGCCGTAGATCACGCTGCCGGAACACAGGAACATGAGAGATTTGAAGAACGCGTGAGTGATCAGATGAAACAGCCCAGCGCCCCAGCCGAACACGCCCAGCCCAAGCATCATGTAGCCCAGCTGGCTAATGGTCGAGTAGGCAAGCACTTTCTTAATATCAGTGGCGACCACGGCGATCGTTGCCGCGACGAACAGCGTGATGCAGCCTACGTACGCAATCGTCAGCAACACTTCCTGAACGAACATCGGATAGAAGCGACCAACCAAATACACACCGGCAGCAACCATGGTGGCTGAATGCACCAAAGCGCTGACTGGTGTGGGGCCTTCCATGGCATCAGGCAGCCACGTTTGGAGCGGGAACTGAGCACTCTTCCCGATACAGCCTGCAAACACTCCAAGACCTGCAACAACCAACAGCGCGTATGGGATCACTTTTCGTGTCTGCGGCGGATTAAACGCAGCATCTGTCGCACCAAGCAGCACATTATCGTTTGCGTCTCGCAGGACATTGCCCTCAGCATCTCGCTGAAGCAACTGGAACAGACCCGCCTGTGTCACGTTGCCTTCTTCGTTTCGAGTCTCCGCGAATCGGAACGTTCCGAAATAAGTCCAGATCACCATGAGGCCGATCAGGAATCCAAAGTCCCCCACTCGGTTCATGATGAATGCTTTGTTGGCCGCGTTACTGGCCGATTTGCGTTCCGTGTAGAAGCCAATCAGCAGAAAACTGCAGATACCAACAAGCTCCCAGAACACAAAGACCTGGAAAATGTTTCCCGCCAGAACCAGGCCAAGCATCGAAAAACAGAACAGCGACAGGAACGCGAAGAACCGGTAGAACCTTCCCGGCCGATGAACGTGGTGACCGTTGGACAGGTGAGCATGGTGATCGACGTACTCGTCGGTCAACTCTTCAGACATGTAACCCATTGCGAACAGGTGAATGCAGGTCGCAATAAACGTCACCATGGTGAACATCAACAGCGTCAGGCTGTCGATGTAGTAGTCGAGTGAAATCTCGAGACCACCAAACTTCGCAAGGTAGTACAACGTACCTGAGTAAACAGTCTGCCCTTTCGCCGCAGTTCTTTCATCCGAGGCAGCGGTTTCCACTGATGCCACTCGAAAATCGCCACTCCCGACGGTGGCCCCGTGCTTCTCATCGGCCCCGTGTTTGTCTCTAATTTTGTGCTCGCCATGGTCTGCCGGATCCGTGTGTCCGCCGTTCAGACTCGCGACTTCGTGACCAGCGCGGTGCATCACCGTCCAGCCATTGGAATTACCCCAGATGACGAGCGCACTGGCACTGCAGAGAAAACCAGCCGCGATACAGCCCACAGCAATCCATGCCGCTGTACGACTCTTGCGAGTTCCCCAGAAGCCACCGAAGATCTCCACAGCGAAGCCGGCAAGCGGCAACAGCCATGCGATCATCAACAGGTTTCTCAGCGTTTCGCCAACCATGGTCTATCCAGGAAATTCATTAAGTCGACATACCCCAGAGCCGCCGTCCAGCAAATTCAGCCCTTCAGCTTATTCGCGCGATCAACGTCAATGGTCAGGTGGTTGTTGTAAAAGTTCAAAGCAATGGCAAGTGCGACGGCCGCCTCAGCAGCTGCCAGTACAATCACAAACAGAGAGAAAATCTGACCGTCCAGACCAAGGTTGGTGAACTTCGAGAACGCGACGAAGTTGACATTCGCGCCGTTCAGCACCAGTTCAACACCCATCAGGACACCAATCCCGTTCCGCTTTGTTGCCATACAGACAACGCCGCACACGAACAGAACGGCACCGACCAGCAAATATGAATTCAGATCAGCAGTCATTGTGAGCTACGCCGAACAAACAACGTCAAGGATGACACAACAGTGACTCAGGCCAACGAATTATCCGAACCGGCTGCTCGACGTTTGGCTCGGGCCAGATAGGCGGCTCCCACCAATACGACGAGTAGATGTATTGACACAATTTCGAATGGCAGCAGATACCCCGTGGTATCCTCAGCAGCCTTGACTTCGGGGCGAATCCCAAGGAATGCCAATCCCAGGGGACGGAGCGTTTTCACTTCCCCTTCAACATCCGAACTCGCCACGCTCGCGGCAGCCGGGGCAGGAAAGTCCACGCCGCTGGTGGCAGCCAGCACACAAAACAGAAAAAGGAGCCCCACCAGAGCTCCAATGACCGTTTCACCAGGCGATGTCGCAATCTTCAGATACGGCCCACTGGCCGTCAGCATCACACCGAAGACCAGAAGGACGAGCGTGCCACCGACGTAAATCAGAAGCTGGGCGGCTCCTACAAAATCTGCATTCGCGAGGAAAAACAATGCGGCGGTACTGCCCAGAGAAATAACCAGCCAGAACGCCATACGAACAACAGTCTGGCTCAACACCACCGCGATGGCACTGAGACATGTCAGCAACGCAAATACCGTAAACAGCAGATTTGCGCTCATCGAACCACCCCTTCCGCCTCATCACCACCCGTTGCGACATCAGGCGAGCTCGCCTTCGCTTTCAACGGAGATCCACCCGTTCGTGTTTCATGAGCCTCTTCCGCCGCGCGAACACCCAGAGGGTCCGGGGTCCATGTGGTTACTCCAGCGAACGACAGTGCCAGCGGCCAAACGGTTGCACCTAAGAACAGGAAGCAACTGATCGGAACCAGATATTTCAGACATGTTGTCATGACCTGGTCGATACGAAGGCGAGGCAACGTCCAGCGAAGCCAAACCTGAACAAAAACACCCAGACTGGCCTTCGAGACAAACACAAACGCCCCGATCACGTTTGCCAGATACCCGACGGCTCGAGAGCCCTCTCCCGACGCGCTCGCATGACGTGCCGCCCAGAGAGCGTCATCGATCGGACCAATTCCCGTATTCCAGCCACCCAGAAACAAAATGGATGCGATGCCGCAGACCGCGAACATACTCGCGTATTCGCCCATGAAGAAGAACGACCAACGCATTCCGCTGTACTCGGTGTGAAAACCACCAACCAGTTCACTCTCTGCTTCCGCGAGGTCAAAAGGGGCACGCTTGCAGCTGGCCGTTGCCACAATGAAGTAAACGAAGAATGCGATCGCCGTGAACGGATCATGGAACAAAAACCAATTCCATGCCCAGCCTCGCTGCATACCACCGATTTCACCAAGATTCAGTGAACCTGCGGCAACAATCGGAACCAAGGCGCAGATCGCGAGAGGAATCTCGTAGCTCACCATCTGAGCCGCTTCTCGCATCCCTCCAAACAGCGACCACTTCGAGCCGCTGCCATAACCAGCCATGATGATTCCGAAAACTTCCAGAGACAGAATGGCCAGCATAATGAATAAGCCGGAATCCGCCGCGACAGCGACCCAGCCCTGACTGAACGGAAGAACCATGAAGGCCGCGAAAGATGCCACACACACGACATATGGAGCCGATCGGAACAACAACGCATCGGCTGCAGGGGGGCACAAATCTTCTTTTTGAACCAGCTTAATGCCGTCCGCAAGGGACTGCAGCCATCCAAACAAGCCACCAACGCGGGTCGGACCAAGCCGATCCTGAATACGCCCCGAAACCTTTCTCTCCAGCCAGATGAAGGCAAATGGAGACAACGCAAACACATGGATCAGCAACAAGGCATGAATCACGGCCGCAATCGCACCGGCGTATGGAGCGATGAAGTCAAACGACTTCAGAAACTCGGCGATAGATTGAGCGGCGAACGTCATTGATCACACACCCGAAACTGGTTTCGACACAACCGCCAGGCCAAACCGCACTTAGCGCGTACATACTGACGGCAATAGTGACACAGGGCCGCTGCGGTGAACGTAACATCAAAGCGCAACGACTGCTCCCACGGAGGCGGTCGAACTATGACAAAACGACATTCAACCTGCAACCAACGGGGGCAGGCGAATCAGCGGGCTATCCATCGTTCCGCATCCTGAGACGACTCCTGTCTGTCTTTCTCGTCGATGGGAAGCAGATCTGCTTCCATGTCTGGTTGAGATTAACGATCGCGCGGTCTCGGTAATGTGGCTCTCGTGACTCATTCGTGCGGAGAAGAGAACCGCACCATCGGCCCGGTTTGATTGCCCCGCTCGCGCGTCTAAACTCGGGAAACGGCAGGAATGTCGTGAACTCGGTCTGTTGCGAGGTGCGAACAACTTTGCAGCGACTCCGGGGGATCACTTTGATGAGAGACGTGGCGATGAAGTTTTGCGTGATCGGTGACAACTCAGCCGCTATGTCTGTCCTTCGACAACTGGTGCACCGTGGCCCCCTGTCGCTGGGCGCTTGCCATCCGCGGGGAGAATTGTCCGCACAGGCCGTGCAGGAGCAATTTCCTCTGCGACTTGCCGCGTCCCCGGAAGATGCCTTCCTTGTTGCGGACGTCGAAGCGGCGGTTCTCGCGCTCAACGAGCCGGAGGAACTTCTGAGGCTGACTCGTTCTGTCTCGCAGGCCGAAAAGGTCGCCGTGATCGTGCCTCCACCGAACTGCGTGCCGGCGTTCTCCTTTGAGCTGCACCTGATTCTCGACGAATCTCAGACAGCCATTTTTCCGGTGTTGGGACGCTGCGATCTGGAGTCGCTGGCGTTCAATCAGCATCATCTCGCGCTGGATCCTGCTGAGTCGCTGCAGTTATCACTGGAGATGGCGATCGATTCTGCCAGTCCTTCAGAGTTGCGTACGGCGGTGTGCCGCGGGCTGGACCTTCTTGCCGCCAGCGGTTTTCGGTATTCTCAGGTGACAGCAATCGACTCGCTCGCACCGGATGGCACGTTCATTTCGCGAATGATCACTCTGAATTCTCAGCCGCAGGCTGAACAGCCTTTGCCTCCGGCGATGCTTCTTCTCCGGCGTTCGTCTCAATCCGATGGTGACACGCGTGTGACAATTCGCCAGATGCTGACGGATGGACGCCAGAAGGAGTTTATCGTTCGCCACGCAGCGGACTCGAATTCTTCGGAGCTGGTAGAACGTGTCCAATGGCTTGCGAAGAACAAGGCCGCCTGTTCTGCATGGATGGACGCGTTTTCTGCGACTCTTGAATTGGCGGAAGCTGTGGACAAATCACTGCGACGCCGACGAACGGTCGATGTTCATTTCGACACAGGCAGCGAACGCGGCGTGTTCAAGAGTCAGATGACCGCGATCGGCTGCGGCGTCCTGACGTATATGATGCTCGGGATGGTTGCGTATCTGATCGTTGCCCAGCTGATGGATCTGCCCGACTGGGCGCTGCATCTGGGGAGAATTCTTTGGGTGGCCCCGCTGGTACTGTTTCTTGTAGCGCAATTCCTTCTGCCTCTGACTCGAGAACGCGCCTCCGGGAAGAACTCGGCAGAGAGAATCCGCTGAGGCATGTCCGTCTGAGCGTGCTGACGGAGTCCAGTCAGCTCGCGGTGTCAGTTGTATCTGACGTTCGTCTGAATCCGGCCCGTCGGGCGGGGAATGTTCGGTTTCCCATCAGGATCGACGACGCAGCATCATCAGGCGGAATGTCATGTGCTCGGGAGCAGGTCTGGATTGAAACTGGTTGTCAACGATTTCGACGCACCAGTGGTGTTGCCTCGCCAGTTCCACGAATCTCGGGGCGTTGGTACGTCCGGCATCACCGATCCACGCCTCGCCGTCAGGATCAAGAAGGTGGTCGAGTGTCCTGAGCAACGGCTGATGTCCGCGAGCGTCGTAAAGCACATCGCTGGCAAAGGCGAATTCAAAGTGTTCGGCTGGCGGTTCATTCCAGTCGAAGGTCAGTCCTCGGGCGGCAGGAAAGCCATTCAGGGCGACGTTGCTCAGAGCCATGGAGACAGCGGCTGAGGAATGATCGGTAAATGTCACCTGCAGACCAGCTCGCAGAGCGGCAATTCCTGTCAGTCCGATTCCGCATCCGAGTTCAATCGCCCGCAGTCCCGGTTTCCAGGATGTTCGCAGAATCATTTCGGCAGTCCGCGGAGCGGCGGCCCACAGCAGTCCCCAATAGGGATCCCAGTCTGTCGATCCGGATGCCTCTCCTTCGAGTGCCATGGCCAGCATCTCGTCCTGATCAGCCGGAAGTTGAAGGGAAAACTCTTGTCCCTCAAGCACGATCTGCTGTGTTTGAAGTCTGAGAGTCATTGATTGCACCCGCGACGCAAGAAATGAAAAGACCTCGAGGGCAATCCGTCGAGATCGCGATATGGAATTGAAGTGTTCCTGGGAAATCAGCCCCTGGCACCTGGGTTTTCAGGTCCGCCGGATGGACTTCGGGACGGTATACGTTTGTTCGATCGCGAATCGAACTTCGATGTTTCTGGCTGTTCCTCGACAGACGGGACTCGAGGCTATCCCTGAAAAATTGCCCTTGTTCACGCCGGATGTCGGAATCGAAGGCGGTCTTTCTGGCCCCGATGTGCCCTCGATGTGAGGCTTCGAGCCCCCTCGTTGCTCCTGAGGCTAACACCCGGGCTGTGGATTGAAAAGTCTGCCCCGAAAAGCCATGGCAAACCTGATGAACGATCGATGCCCGGATACGCGACAACGAGCTTGCCCCAGTCTGGATTCGAAACGCCAGAAATTCCAGGAGATACCGTCCACAAATTCGCCGACGACGCGATGAAATTGTAATCTCATGGTCGCACGCCCAGTGATCTCGAATCCTGATCTCTCAAAGAGAATAACCCGCATTGCTGGCGGGAAACCTGATCGTCCAACGAGGGTCTTCAACCGAGACTGTTGCCTCTAAGTTCGGGAGAGACATGACGCTGTCTTAAATAACGCGACGCTCGACGAAACCCGATTTGCCATGTCCCCACGTGCGGCTCAGAAGGACCTGTGCCCTTCCATACTGGATTTCGGCAAGCAGTTTGGTGTGTTGTTGACGTGTTGACGTGGAATGCGGGACGAGATCCCGTCGACCTGAAGAGGATTACCGTGCCTCACAAGGGGGACGATCCAACGAGAATGCAGTCGCATCACCGGTTGTCGTTGATTATTTCGTGACAACGGGAGACACACTTGGGTTCATGCAAGCCTGTGATGGGATCGGGAACGCTGCTGACCTCGTCGCGTACTCTCGAAATTCGGTCCGCCATGACGTTGAAACCGGCGAACAAGACATTGAAATGGCGTCGTGGCTCACGTGGGATCTGAAATCATAGGATTTGGGTGTCGGTCCCGTGACCGTGTTCAACTGGCGAGGGATCACGGCGAGCAATAACATGAACGAATCGCTGGCCATCGGTATGGGAGATTTC
>JBKDRW010000204.1:0-2395 GCA_046341255.1 Planctomycetota bacterium | reverse complement strand
GTGTCGATGGGACTGGGGCCGATCTGTTCGATTTACCACGCTCGTTTTCTGCGGTACATGGAACATCGCGGACTTCTGGACACGTCCAGATCCCGCGTCTGGGCCTTCCTCGGCGACGGTGAATGTGACGAGCCGGAATCGCTTGGCGCGTTGACGCTGGCCTCTCGCGAGAACCTCGACAATCTCACCTGGGTGATCAATTGCAACCTGCAGCGGCTCGACGGTCCGGTGCGAGGCAATGGCAAGATCATCCAGGAACTGGAAGCCGCCTTCCGGGGTGCTGGCTGGAATGTCATTAAAGTGGTCTGGGGTTCAGACTGGGATCCGCTGCTGGATCGAGACGTCGACGGCAAACTCGTCAAGCGCATGGGCGAGGTGGTCGACGGTCAGTACCAGAAGTATACGGTGTCGGATGGAGCCTATATTCGTCAGCACTTCTTCGGGGCCGATCCCGAAGTGTTGAAGATGGTTGAGCACCTGTCAGATCAGATGATGGAGACAATTCGACGAGGAGGTCACGACCCGGAGAAGGTTTACGCAGCGTTCCACGCGGCCGTCAATCACAAGGGTGCTCCGACCGTGATCCTCGCGAAGACCGTCAAAGGATACGGATTGGGCGAAGCGGGTGAAGGCAAGAACGTCGCGCACAATCAGAAGAAGATTGCGGAAGATGAACTGAAGGCCTTCCGCAACCGCTTTGGCATCCCGGTCAGTGATGCCGAGATCGGCAAGCTTCCGTTCTACAAGCCGGCCGCAGACAGTCCCGAGATGAAGTACCTGATGCAGCGTCGAGCTGCTTTGGGTGGCTACGTTCCGGAGCGACATTCCTGCACCGAGAAACTGGACGTGCCGGAACTGCGTGACAAGGTGTTTGAAGCCAAACCGCTTCTGCCCGGCAGCGATGGCGCTGAAGGTTCGACCACCTTTGCTCTCGGTACGATCATTCGTGGTCTGATCCGACACAAATCACTCGGGCAGAGGATTGTTCCGATCATCCCGGACGAAGCGAGAACCTTCGGGATGGAAGGTTTGTTTGCACTCTGTGGAATCTATTCCAGCAAGGGTCAGTTGTACGAACCAGTCGATGCCAACAGCACGATGTACTACAAGGAGGCTCGCAATGGCCAGCTTCTGGAGGAAGGCATCAACGAAGCCGGCGCGATGGGTTCGTTCATCGCAGCTGGTTCCGCCTATGCCAACCTCGGCATGAACATGGTCCCGTTCTATGTCTACTACTCGATGTTCGGCTTCCAGCGGGTGGGCGACCTGATCTGGTGTGCGGCCGACACCCGCGTGAAGGGCTTCCTCTGCGGAGGAACCTCCGGCCGAACCACCCTGAACGGCGAAGGTCTGCAGCACGAGGACGGTCACAGCCAGCTGATGGCATCGACCGTTCCGACAATCCGATCGTACGACCCGGCATGGGGCTACGAACTTGCCGTCATCGTGCAGGAAGGTCTGCGTCGGATGTACGGTGAGGGAGAAGAGATCTTCTACTATCTCTCGGTTTACAACGAAGCGTATGCTCATCCGGCCATGCCGGATCGCGAAGACGTTGTTCCGGGAAGTATCAAAGGCATGTACCGGTTCCACTCCACCGACAGCGGTGATGGGCAGCGTCATCGCCCGCAGTTGTTCGGCAGTGGCACCATTCTGCGAGAAGCCATTCGGGCTCAACAGATTCTGAAGGACAAGTTCAACATCGGTTGCGATGTGTGGAGTGTCACCAGCTACAACGAACTGCGTCGCGACGCAATGGATTGTCAGCACTGGAACGACCTGCACCCGGGACACACGGCGAAGAGGAGCTTCCTCGAGCAGACGCTGGAGGGAGTCACAGGTCCGTTCATTTCGACGAGCGACAACGTACGTGCCGTCGCAGATCAGATTCGCGCATGGATCCCCGGCGAATATATCGTGCTGGGAACAGACGGTTTTGGCCGCAGCGAAACTCGTCCGGAACTGCGTCGCCACTTCCAGATCGATGCCGAATGCACAGCGTATGCCGCTTTGCGAGGTCTTGCACGCATGGGTGCTTTCGATGCGGCAAAACTCCCAGGCGTGCTGAAGGATCTCGAAATTGATGCGGAGAAAATCAATCCGCTGAATGCATGAGGTCGTGTGAAACCGTCCGGGCGCCAAGGACGTCCGGATGGTTTGGGTCTGTGCCTGCCATCTCGTAAAACGACGGATGGCAGACGCGGCCTGCCATGGGGTCGAAGTACAATCCTTTTTTCCCTGGCGTCCTTGGCGTCTCGGCGGTTCATCCGTCACACAGGCTGATCACGAAGAACCTACTTGCTATGGCGATCGAATTCAAACTGCCGGAAGTGTCTGAAGGAGTCACCTCGGTTGATGTCGCAGAAGTGCGAGTCAAAGAAGGAGACGTCATTAC
>JBKDRW010000203.1:0-6998 GCA_046341255.1 Planctomycetota bacterium | reverse complement strand
AGGGTGATCTCAGGAAGTCGCTCGAACCACACCGCCTTTGCTGCGGATACGTGATTCGTCTGCAAACGACTCTGTCCCGTTCGTTCCAGGAAACTCCAGCCCTGCATTCGTCTTACACACCACCGAATTCGTCGTCGTAATCCGCCATGGCGGCAAGAATCACTTTTTCAGCATGAGCTCGATCGTAGATATGATCGATTGCAACCTGCTGACTGGTGTCGCCCGGCATGACCTTGTAGGTTGTAAAGTAGTGACGAAGTCGCTGAACGAGAGCCTGCGGAAGCTCGTCCAGATCCTCAACGTGTGACCAGATGTTGTCCTGCGCGAGAACGCCGATGATTTTATCGTCCGCCTCGCCGCCATCCAGCATTGGCAGTCCACCGATCACTCGTACATTGACGATGACTTCCGATTTTGTAATCGGCCGTTCACTCAGCACGCAGATATCCAGCGGGTCCCCATCGCCTCGACGCGCTCTGGGCATGAGTTCGGCCACACGTGGACCACAAAAGGTGCGGGGAATGAATCCGTACAGAGCCGGAGGCTGAGATGATGTTCGCTGAGGCCGGTCGACCCTTAGATACCCCGTTACTTTATCCACCTCATATTTCACCAGGTCGAACGGAGAAATCTCAATGAAGGCGTGGACCAGATGAGGCGGATTGGGACCTACCTCAAGTCCGTGCCATGGGTGTGGTCGCCATTTGAAGAATGGTTTTGGAAACGCCATTGTCTCGGATCCCCTGCAAGGGCTGACGGCCCCCGAACCAGATGAATGTGCTGAGACAAGGTTTGCGTGGCTGATCAGCGAAGTCTCAAATCAGACCGAGAGCCTTGTTCGCACACTGCAGATGCACGACGAGAACTTTTCGTTGTGTAACGCAGTCGAGACTCTAGGGCATGCAGGATTCGTTGGAAGCGCCATTCCGCATGCGTCATGGAATTTTTCCGGCCTGAGACGCACGGCTCATCGGATGCTCGCGTACTGCAGCCGATTCTGCTGAAAATGCTGTCATCTTTGCATAACTGCCGTGCGACCCGGTCAGCGCCAGCGGAGTGACGGGATTCTTCCGACCGCCGACTTCAGGAGTCTGGGGAATTTGCCGGGATCAGCGGAGTCGCGATGCCGAGTGATCTGACAGTTACGCTGCAGGCTTTCTTCGGAGTGGAAGCGGGGCATTAGCCGGCATGGCTGTGGAACTGCGTTCGACAATGCGAGACGTGATCTGCCACAGAACTTCTCTGAGCTCGTCGCGACTGCCGCTGAGATGCTCCTGAAGCAAGGTCAATTCTCTCATGACCACATTCTGGCTGATCGCGGCTTCGCGGGGAGCGCGATAAATCTTTTCGTGCACCCGCACCGCGTTTTGTTCTGTCTCGTAGAACAGTTCTTCATAGAGTTTCTCGCCGGGTCGGAGACCGGTGAACACGATATCGATGTCTTCCGGAAAACGCTGTCCGGACAATCGAATCATGTCCTTCGCGAGATCAACGATTCTGACAGGTTCCCCCATGTCAAGAATCAGCACATCGCCACCTTCACCGACGGCTGCAGACTGGAGCACAAGCTGCACAGCTTCGGGGATCGTCATGAAGTAACGCTGCATTTCCGGATCAGTCACCGTGACGGGACCGCCTTCCTCAATCTGCCTGCGAAATGTCGGGACGACGCTGCCTGCGGAGTTGAGAACATTGCCGAATCGGACGGTAATGAAGCGAGTCTTTGATCGTTCCGACAGTGTATGCAGGTACTGCTCCGCCACCAGTTTGGTTGCGCCCATGATGTTGGTGGGGCGCACAGCTTTGTCGGTGGAGATCATGACAAAGCGTTCCACACCAAAGCGGTCCGCGAGGTCAACGAGGACCTTCGTGCCAAACACGTTATTGCGAATGGCCGCCTGGGGATTGCTTTCCATCAGAGGGACATGCTTATAAGCCGCGGCATGAAAGACAACAGCCGGGCGATGCAGCATGAAGACTCGCGAGAGCGCGGCTTCGTCCGTGATGTCTTCAATGGCATATTCAATCGCAATCGCGCCGCGGGCCGGATCCTTCTGGATCGCACGAAACTCCTGTTCCATCTGAAAGATTCCAAACTCCGACTGGTCCAGCAGGACGATCTTGCGTGGTCCGAAGTCCATCAATTGTCGACACACTTCAGAGCCGATGCTGCCGGCTGCCCCGGTCACCAGCACCACTCGATTACGCAGAACAGTTCGGATACCGTTCATGTCAAGCTGATTGGGTTCACGACGCAGCAGGTCATCAATGGTGATATCTCTCATGCGGAGCTGGAATCGTCCGGAGGGAATTTCGTCCACCGAAGGCACCAGATGCGGCTCCACACCACACCGGACGCAGATCTCATTCACTTCACGGATCTCTCGGCCGCTGAGTTTGGATGGAATCAGCAGTGTTTGAGCGAGTGTTGCCTGAAGAATTGAATCGAGCCCCTGCGTGATTGAAAACACGGGCACTCCGCCAAGCAGACCGGTGCCGACACTGGCCCCCGGCGCGACAATTCCGACGACGCGGAGCCTTGTCGATCCGGACTGAATGGAGCTCAGGAGACTCATCGCATCGCTGCAGTGGGCGTAAATCAGCGTTCGAGTTGCACCGGGATTGCGATGGGAATTCCGCATGGTTCTCAGCGTATTTGCCAGAACACGTGCTGAACCCAGCATGCCGGCTGACAGAATGGTGTCGATAATAATCACGCCCCGGGGAATCTGGGGCATCGTCTCCGGTGCAACCTGAAGGGCTGCAATCAGAATTCCGCAGACAATACACAGACCGGATGACCAGGCGACGTCGTACATCGTGGAATAGCGGAGTCGCCTCCTCCAGTCACGGAAGAACAGAACCACCGTGATCTTCAGCAGCACCAGTGTCAGAACGCCGTCACGAAACGCATCCTTGGCGAAGACGAGCTGCTCGATCTGGAAATTCCTGATCACGCCGGGGATCGGTTTCAATGTGACCGTGTCACGGATAATGCTGATCACAAAGTCGTGCAGATTCAGATCAAATCGCAGCTGCATCGAAAAGAAGAACGATGCCGCGAAAATGATCGCATAGCAACAGACTGCAATCGCGAATCGCGTCATGACAAAACCCGAAAGAATGGTGAGAACGCAGCGATGAGAAGAGCTGCCCGGGAGAGAACGGAGAGGAGATATTGGGACAGGGATTCCGATGACTTGTCTGCAGCTGGAGCAAAGACCCCCACGCGAGAAAACGGTCATCTTTGAGAAGTGAGTGAGGAGTCTGCCGAAAGTCGCAATTTCTGTCCAGATCAGCTTTTGAACGGCATTTTTTGCGTATTTTCCCCATGTAAATCGGATTCTGCCACCATCTGGCAGCCTGTTGCAACGCCTCGCAATTCGGCGGCGGGCGTCGACCCCGAATCCTGCTCGCAGCGGACGCCGTAGCCCAATGTCCGCGCGAAGAAGGACAGAACGAAGGATGGCTGACTTCAGGATCTCTGTGGCCAAGGCGGGAGGATGCAGAACACCCGGTGGGATTTCGTGCCGTCCCTGGGCTGAAGCGTTCGACTGCATCCGGGTCACCTGGAATGGTCGGATCGCTTGTCGTCTGCCTTGAGGCTGCTCAGAATGTGACGATGAGCCATCCGTATGCTGATATCCCAGAGTTGTCTCAGTCCGGCCATTCCGTGGGTGTGATTCGGATCCCTGTGGAACAGGATGTTCCGTTCACTCCGCGGGTCCGCGCGATTGTAGACTCGGCCGAGTTTCAGCGGCTGTCATACGTCACGCAACTGGCGTTGGCCTGTCGCGTCTATCCCGGTGCAACGCATACTCGGTTTGAACATGCGCTGGGTGTCTATCACAACGCACTGCGTTATCTTTGGCAGCTTGGTCGAGACCCACGGTTTGTCAGTACGGTTTCGGTGCACGACGCTGAGGTTCTGATTGTTTCGGCGCTCCTGCACGATATTGGCCACTGGCCGTTTTGTCATCCCATCGAAGATATGGCCCTGCCTCAGATGCCGCCGCACGAGGTTTATGCTCGCGAGTTCATCGGGGCGGGTACGGAACTGGCTGACGTTCTGCGGTCGGAGTGGAACATTGAGCCGGAGGAGATTCTGGACGTGCTCGTTGGCCGATCGGAATCGCCGAGCAGTCGACTTCGGAGATCGATTCTGTCCGGCCCCATCGACATCGATAAAATGGATTATCTTGTCAGGGACAGTCAGCATTGCGGCGTTCCGTATGGTCGGCATTTTGATCGACATCGTCTGATGAATTCGTTGATTGTCAATGAGGCCGGGGACGGGCTGGCGATTACTTCGAAGGGACGGACTGCGGCGGAGATGATGGTGTTCGCCCGTTACGTGATGTTTACCGAGGTCTACTGGCATCACGCCGTTCGCAGTGCCACAACGATGTTCGCCCGGGCTTTTTTTGAGCAGATGCCGCACTTGAATCTGGATTCATTGTTCCAGATGCGGGAAAGCGAATTGATCCTGACGCTGAAGAAGTCAGCCGAAGGAACGGATGTTGCCCAGCTTACGGATGGCTTGTTCGGGAATCGGCGGTGCCTTTACAAACGTCTTGATGAATACAGCGTGTTTCACGAGGAGCCGCTGTATCGACGACTCAGGCAGATGGCTTATCCCGATCTCGCTCGCTTTTCCACTCGGCTGGCTGAGCGATTTGCGATTGTGCTGGGCCGAGCGATCGGGCGACTTGATATTCTGGTTGATGCGCCGCCGCAACATCGCGAGGTGGAGTTTCGGGTGGATGTCTACTCGGAATCGGAGCGGCGATATCGTCCCCTTCGAGAACTCTCGCCGGTGGTCGATTCGATGGCGAAGACCCAGTTCGACGATTGTGTCAAGAGGGTTCGCATTTTTGGTACGGAAGCCGTTCGTGACAGTATTCGAGAGCGGGTTCCGGTCAGTCGAATCGTCGCGGAGACACTGGGTGACTTGAATGTGTGATTTCCGGTGATGGTTTTGCCGTGAGCCGAGTACCATTGGATCTTCCCGGAGTCTGTATTCTTTCAGTGAACCGGGTGTCAGGCCGCACGACGCGGTTTTGCGCATTCCGAATCGGACGCGTCGGAGGAAGTCCGTGCCGGTCTTCCGGTTACCGGCTGCCGTATTCAGTCTGGTGTCGCGTGGAACCGAGATCGACAGGCTTGAGCGTTGATGGTCTGGATTTGATGACGATGGCGGTTGATCGTCAGAGATAACAAAGTGGAAGTTTCCGCGTGCGAAGTGCTCCGGCGGAATTGACGAGTGCGGCGCGAAAGCGTTTGATATGACGGTGCCTCCCACCTCTACCACCCGCCGGAATTTCCTCGGAGCGGAAAATGTCATCAAACCCTCGCGCCCCTCGGACTTTAACTCGTCGCTCTTTGATTCAATTGACCACGGCGGCAGCCGCGGCCGGGCTTGTTCCCCTGACGGCCCGGGAAAGCTCCGCTCTGGCGATGTTCTCCGGATTCAGCAGGCCGGTTGAACTCCCGAAAGATGCACGACTCGGACAACTGAAGGATCTTGACGGATACTTTCCGTTTGTGCCTCCATCGACGAAAGAAGAATGGGAGAAGCGGAAGGAATACGTGCGGCGGCAGATCCTTGTGGCGTGCGGTCTGTGGCCGATGCCCGAACGGCCTCCCGTCGTGTCGACGGTACATGGTCGTGTTGAGCGTGAGGATTACACAATTGACCGTGTGATTTTCGAAAGTAGTCCGGGGTTTCTGGTCACGGGGAGTTTGTATCTGCCGAAAAATCCCTCCGGCAGGTTACCCACAATTCTGTGCCCTCATGGGCATTGGCCGAACGGGCGTTTTCATGATCATGGTGAAGCGCAGGTGAAGAAGGAAATTGAAGCAGGCGCAGAGCAGTTTGAGGTTGGTGGGCGTCATCCGTTGCAGGCTCGCTGCGTACAACTTGCTCGGATGGGCTGTATGGTCTTCATATATGATATGTTGGGTTATGCCGACGGAGGTTCTTTGACTCAGGAACTGGCACATGGCTTCAAGAAGCAGCGGCCTGAGTTGAGTTCTGCCGAACGCTGGGGCCTGTTCAGTGCTCAGTCGGAACTTCGTCTGCAGAACGCGATGGGCATGCAGACATGGAACTCGATCCGTGTGCTGGACTGGCTGACATCCCGCGAGGACTGCGACACCAGCCGAATCGGAGTGACTGGTGCCAGCGGAGGTGGAACTCAGACGTTCATTCTCGCTGCGATTGATGAGCGAGTGACAGCGGCATTTCCCGCTGTGATGGTTTCGACGGCAATGCAGGGCGGCTGCACATGTGAAAATGCATCGTATCTTCGAGTCAACACGGGCAATATTGAGTTCGCTGCACTGGTTGCTCCTCGCCCGATTTCGATGACCGGCGCCGATGACTGGACGGTTGAAATCGAAACGAAAGGACTGCCGGAACTGAAACAGCATTTTGCAATGCTGGGTGTCGCGGACAATGTGAACGCGAAGTACTTCAGGTTCCCTCATAACTACAATCATCCAAGCCGCATGATGATGTACGAGTTCTTCAACAGAACTCTGAAACTTGGCATCGAAAAGATTGAGGAGCGAGACTACAAGCCTTTGACTCGTGAAGAATCCACCGTGTTTGATGCGCAGCATCCGGCACCGGCGAAGTCTGAGGATGCGGAAGTGGCAATTCTGCATTCCATGGATACAGCGTCGCGGATGCAGATTGATGCACTGACGCCGCGAGATGCGGCAAGCCTTGCGGACTATCGGCGGGTCATCGGCGGGGCTCTGGAAGTGATGATCGGGAGGTCCATGCCTGTTGCGGGGGAGGTCGCGTGGGAAAAAACGAATGAGCTGACTCGAGACGGATTTCTGGAGTTTCACGGAAGACTGAAGGTCGCGAAATACGGTGAAGAGTTGCCCGCGACGTACCTCCTGCCGATGCAATGGAATCGCCGCGCGGTTCTGTGGATTGACGGGGAAGGAAAGTCGCGGCTGTTTGAATCGGAGGGTAAGCCGATTCC
>JBKDRW010000202.1:0-3851 GCA_046341255.1 Planctomycetota bacterium | reverse complement strand
ACCCCGGCGTGCGGAGAGCCAATGCCGTCGGGACCATTGAGGTACGGCGACTGTCTGAACCCTCGAACTGTTGCACGCCCACCTGCCAGAAACGACTCGTTCGGTTCTGACGAATCTATGATCATGAGGGTATTTGACGTGCCGTCCGTGATGTCTCGCATCACGGTGACCCGGTTGTAACCGAAGATGCCGGCTTTCGGATCATCATGTTCGAGCAACGCCGCATCAGGACCGACGCCTGCCATCGCGACGTAGTCCCCCGATGACGGATTTGCACGCAGTCTCCACTGCGATGGGTTTTTGAAGACCGGCATTTCGGAAGCCAGTGCACCAGCATTTGCGGGATCTGCCCAGCCCCTCGTTTTGTCGATCTTCTCGTAGAGTCTTGCCTGTTCAATGTATGGCAGGACCGAATAACCCCAGCTCAGCCGCTCCTCGGGTTTCAGATCATCATTTTCGACTGTACCCTGGGGGAAGTGATTGAATGTGTCGTGATAATTGTGCATTGCCAGGGCAAGTTGCATCAGGTTGTTTTTTGACTGTGTGCGTCGTGCGGCTTCTCGTGCCTGTTGTACCGCGGGCAGCAAAAGTGCCACGAGAATCGGCACTACGGCTCCGCTTGAGATATTCCCGACCGGCGTTGACGGGACGGACTGACGCGAGGTTGTGCCGAACCCATTGTCGACTCCGAATCCGACAGACACGTTCGGAAACATGGGTTCCAAAACGGTCTCCACAGCTGGCAGATCCTCGGGGGCAAACGGCATGTTACGCGGGCCGCCGGGCATGTTCGGTAATGCCTGCTGTTCAATCAGATTCAGGGCCATGGGAGCGTACTGCAACGCCTGAGTGTATCCCGGGGCGGGGTCAGATACGGTGATTGACGAATAGTCAGTTGGCAGTTCTCCAAGGGCTTCTGCAATCTGGCCTTCGGGTTTCCATGCGGGGATCTTTCCCGCAACACGCTGAAAGAAGGACTGCACCGTGCCGGGAGAGACACCAATCACAAGCCATTTGTCAGAGATCGTCATTGTCGGGACAAAAGGCATTCCGGAAAGGTTGAACGACCATGTTTCACGTCCATCTTTCGATGTGTGGCGGATCGAAAAATTCGGGTCTGCTGCCTCCCGTTCCACAATCTTCATCAGCTTTTCAATACCGCCATTGAGCTTCGCTGCATCGCGAACGCTTGCGGCAAACACAGGATTGATTCCCACGGGAATCGGCATCGGTGTCGGGTCATTGTAGGTACACCACACATCGCCCATCGCGCCGACGAGTTCCTCGCGGATGTCACCGCCAAACGCTACGGCGATCCTTTCCATGCCTTCATCAAACTGTTCCACTTCTTCTGGATTCACTGTGCTCAGAAATTCGCGGATCGTCGAAGTGAGCACATCGAATGCTTCGGCGGCATCAAACGTAAATGCCGTGAACGCAGGCGTTTTTTGGGGCATGGGCGGCAGTTCGTTCAGGGAGATCACACGCTGCTGAACCAGGGCAATCAGCCCCGTTAATTCACCGTCGGCAACAAATCGCATGTCCGACCAGGACTGCAACCCCTTGTAGCCAGACTGAAAGGTCACCTCACCAACATTGTGCAGTCCGAAAATCTCCGCAATTTCGCGAATCGTGAAGATGTCGCCGCGAGTCGTCGGAGGCAGAGTCTGGTCTCCAAATTGTTCCATCAGACGTCCAGGATCCATCCAGCCAAACGACCGCACGGTATACCGTTCCGATTTCTTCAGTGCATTCCAACGCTCGTTCTTTGTGATGTTGTCGGACTTGCCAGATGTGGTTGCGATCGCCTGTTCAGCGGCCAGCATTCCACCCGCCACGAGAAGATGTCCGGAGTCTTCCCACCATGCAACGGAGACGCCAGGGGCACCGGGATTGAAGAACGCCACTTTGCGACCGGAAACTGTTTTTGATTCCACCTGAACACGAGCACCCCGGGCGATCTGCTCGATATAAGGCGTGAGCGCAGGGAGATATTCTCCGGCGTTGTGGAATACCACGACACCGTAGGGGCTCAATCCGGCGCCATCACCCGAGACGGCCGCGGCCAGAGACACCCCGCGATCGCGAACATGCTGAATCAGCTCGAGTGTCAGCTGGCCTGCTTCATCTCCCGCCGCCGATGCAAACAAGCTGACCAATTGAAGCAGGCGTTGATTCAGTTCGGATTCTTCAAGGGCTTTCCAGGCTGCCGTTTGCTTCAACCCCTCAAGATGAGCCGCGTTTCCCTCCCACGAAAATGCTGCAATGGCCGATGCGGGAAGAAATGTCTCGGGCCCTGCTTCCGCCGTCGATTGAGTGTCCGTGGCGGCCCCGGTTGGTCTGATGGTTGTCGCCTTCTGTTCATCCGCACCACTCACCAGAGCGAGCGAAACAACGGCGAACAAAAGACATAAAAATGACAACAGCTTCTTCATAGGATCGACTCCTGTTACGAAATCCAGACTGCCATCTGCAAACAGACTTTGCCCATCGCACCTGCAGTTCCTGACGTGGATCGTAATCCTCGCGATCGGTTCCGTATAGTCATCACGACCCATGTTGCGGTGGTGTGCAGTGACGCATTTCAGCTGACTGCAACAACGAGCGGCTCCGGAAGGGCAGCCTTCGGAGATGGGGTTCCGACGATGAACATCCGCCACTCAATTCGGCCGGAGCCTGATCGGTGTGCAGAGTCTGGAAAATGCCGGTTGGCGGGCCGAAGAGTCAATCAGCCTGACGCGAACGGCCATGAATCTGCATCGGGAAATTCTCAGCCGGGCGATCCGCGGAAGGGTTTATTTCACACGTGCCAATCACTTCGAATTCTTCCGCCAGACTCGTACTCGATGGTTTTCACTGTCCCCGATGAAGACAGAACCATCAAGGTCGACGAACACACCGTGCGGACGCGCGAGTCGGCACCGCAAAGGATCACCATCGGGGCCATTCCCTTTCGTGCCATCCCCCACAAGCACTTCGATCGTCTGTCGACTGACATCATAATATCGAATGGAATGTGATTCCGTGTCCGCAAGATACACATTGCCTGCGGCATCAAGGGCCACGCATTTCGGTCCGGCAAGAGTCGCTTCAAGTGCAGGTCCGCCATTGCCGGTGAAACCGGACTTGCCGGTTCCGGCCATCCGTCGAATGCTGCCTGCCTTTGTATCCAGCAACATGAGGGCGTTGCCCTCCCGCAGGGCCAGCCAGCATCGTCCATCAGGTGTGAATGCCATGGCTCTGGGACCAAACAGTGCGGCATCGGAAATCTGTGTTCCATCGGGTGACGTTTTCTTTTCTCCCGTTCCGCACCATGTGGAGATGAGTCCGGATTTCATGTCGATTCTGCGAATTCGATGATTCAGGATATCGCAGACAAATAAGTTACCGGCGGGGTCAAACGACAGGCTGTGAGGCTGATGCAGTTGAGCACGGGCTGCCGGGCCGCCATCACCGGAATATCCCGGCGTTCCGGTGCCAGCGATTGTGGAGATGATTCTGGTCCTGGCGTCAATTCGTCGAACACAGTGATTCATACGTTCGACAACGAACAGATGACCTTCGGAATCCCACGCCATCTCATAGGGCTCGTTCAACTGAGCCGACGTCGCGGGTCCACCGTCACCGGAGTAGCCTTCTGTTGTCCCTGCGATTGTTTCGATGGCGCCATTGCCGAACACACGACGAACACGATGATTGTCAGTGTCACAGAAATACAGAGCACCGTCGGGGCCGCGACCGACGGCAAAGACGTTGTTCAGTCTGGCTTCGATGGCCGGGCCGCCATCACCAGACAAACCTTTCTCTCCGGTGCCAGCGAACGTGCTGGTGATACCGGTAGGGCCGTCGGC
>JBKDRW010000201.1:0-4873 GCA_046341255.1 Planctomycetota bacterium | reverse complement strand
GGCGATGGGGCCACAGAGAAATCTCGCGGGCTGCTCCATGCTCCGGCAAAGCCGCCCGCTCCGAGGGCTCGGACCCAGATTCTGTAGCGAGCCATGGTCATATCGGCGCTGGGAGTCCATGAATTGCCTGTCACCGTCGTTCTGGCTGCCAAGGTTCCACCGGCGGTGAGGTTACTGACCCAGACATCCCATGACGACACGCCGGTGATGGAGCCCCAGGAGACGGTCGGCCGCGCTGTCGTCTGGAGTGTACTGAGTGCGGTCAGGGTTGGAGGCGTGGTCACATCGAAGCGACGCGACGCACTCCATGGCAGAAGTGTTCCATCACTCAGAACCGCACGGACGTAAAGCTCCATCCGTCCATTTCCAAGATCCACAGGAACATCGTAGGAAGTTGTTGTCGACTGACCTGTATGCACTGGTTTCTGCAGGGTTGTGTTGTTGCCGATCCAGATCTGATAGGTCGCGGCTCCGGGGACTGCTGTCCACTGCAGCCGCGGACGCTGGGTGAGGACGTTGGTTGATGGCGACAGAATCGAAGGGGGACTCAGTTCGCCAACGGTCTGAACAGCGTTGCGTTCGGCGAAATCCACAGCGGAACCATCAGCCTTTCGCCCGCCTCCATCGATGCTGTTGACCCGCGATTCTCCGACAGGTGCCGTCGATGGAACAACTGCCGTCAGGCGGATCAGTTCTCGTTCGCCGGTGGGAAGTGCCGTGCTGCCTTTGAGTCGGACTTCGATCTGTCCGGGGAGTTTTCGGAAGCTCTGAATACTCCAGCCAGACGGCATCCCAGGAGCCAGAACGGCGTTGGAGACGTTCAGGAAGTCTTCCGAATACTGAAGACGCAGAGTCATCTCGACAAGCCCCCCGGCGTCAGAGACACGAACGGGAAGGCCTGTGCCAGTTCCACCAATGTTCACGGTTTTTCCGGGATTCAGCTGAATTCGAGCCACACTCAATGCGGATGCAACAGAGGGCACCGTGAACTGAAAGGTCAACTCTCCGGTCCCGGCCGAGATGTTTCCAACGGGTGTGACAAAATCCTGCTGACGAACCTGCACTGTATACTGACCAGGTGTCAGGAACGGGTTCAGAGGAACACAGATCAACTGTCGGGTCGCAGCATCATAGACCGAAGAGCCGGGAATGTTTTCACCATTTGGACCGGTCACCCGGACCGTCGAGGAAATGTTGCTGTCACCCGACGGGCTGTTCAAAACCAGTTTGGTGCTGTCCACGACGTCCGACAAATTGAAAACCAGTTTGCCGGACGAAAGAATCTCGGCGGAGTTCAGTTTGATCGCCAGAGGCTGAATGACGACCTCGTAGTTGCCGCTGTTCTGGTCCATCTGCTGGAGCTCAGCGGCGGAAAGAGATCCGGAAAAATTCTGCTGGCTGAAATCATACTTGTCCGCACCGCTGCCTTCTGCCAGCACAGCCAGGAAATAATCTCCCGGTGACAACTGATAAATCCGCTGCTGATCGACGCGGCTGCCGACCTTGGCTGATGCAGATGCCGGAGTCACAACACTGCCATCCCTGCGATACAGCTTCATCTGGGTGCTGGCCGGCAGGCTGCCTGCCATTCCACCGGGCCGAAGGGAACTGATTTCGTAGAAGTTGCCAGTCGAGATACGAATGGGATACAAGTCCACATCCGCTCCTCCGATGTCATCAAAGACCACGGCAGAACCTGATGCCAGGCCACTCGCCTGTCGGAATGCGGTGGAGTACGCATTGAATGCTTCGAGTGCGGAAGTGCCCGCATCGCGGTCCTGTCCGATCGCTCCGGACATTTTTTTTGCCGTCGCTCCGACCTCAATGAAGTCGAGATTGTTGGCCGCGAAGACATCTGCGGCGGTCAGGTCGAGTCCCTGAACTTCCCGATCGAGGTCGAGAGATCGAGGGCTCTGACTGGCTGCCAGGGTGTCGATGAGTCGTCCGCGAGGCGTGGTCGTGGGACTGGAGGTCGACATTTTGAGCGTGTAAGTTCCAGTTGAGCCACCACCGCCGCTGCCGATGACAAAGGGATTGAACTGCTCATTTCCGGCGCCGGTGACAGCAACGTAGTAATCCTTATTGGCCTGAATCGGAACCGTCAGCATCGAATCCGTTTCGAAAGGACCTTCATCATTGTTGGATGCCAGAAGGTTCCCGGACGCATCAAACAGGCGGACATACGAATTCAGCGTACTGCCCGCAGGTACATCCACATTGAGTGCAAGGATACGCGATGGAGTGCTGCTCGTCCCGTTAAACCGAATCCGGTAAAAGTCGACATCGGTGGAACCCACAGTCAGGGAATCCTTTCCGATCTCGCCGGTCCGCTGGACGGAGCCGCTGGTTAAATCAATGGTCGTCAGCTTTCCGGGGGAAATCGTACCATCGATGTCGCTGGCACCCGTGGCCCCGCCAAGGCTCAGCACGAGATCGTAACGCAGATCTGTGGTCTCGGCAGGACTTCGTCCCGTGTAGTCGTTCAGGCTGTAAGCACTATTGGCCTCTCGCGAAACGCCGATGAGATACGTAGTTCCGCGTACAACGGAAATCCGCTTGAAGCTGTCAGAGGAATGGCCCGTCCGAACACCATTCCGATTCGTGGTATAAGGACTGCTGTTGAATTCTGCAGGGTCACCGATGAAGTCTGTCGCAGCATCGTTCAGGGAGGCAGGCAAAAGCTCTGTCCATGCGGGGACGCCATTGACGACGGAACTCTGCCAGATGCGAAGTCGCGTGTCGACATACGACGTGGTGGCGTCGAAGCCAGGGCCATACGGTGTATTGACATCGACCAGCAGCGTGCCGTCCGTGATGGGCTGAAAACGATACAGATCCACATCGCCGCTTCCGGTGACATCGATCGAGCCATCGCGACCAATCCAGTCGGTGATTTTCCGACTTCCGGCAACCGGTACAGAGACCGGGATGGCCCCCGGAGATGTACCGTTCGGGTCGCTCGGGCTGACAATCGGCATGTTAACCTGCAGGCGATAGTTCCCGGTTCCCGTGGTGCCCCCATTGTTGCGGGAGCTTAAATCGATGGGGTCATACGTCAGATAGTTGTTGCTGACGCCGATGTAGTAAACTCCAGGATCAAGGTGTACGTCCAGTTTTGACAGAATCGAACCAGAGTCCTTGTTATCGTTCTTCGCGAGCTCCAGTCCTTCGTTGTTAAACAGCCTGAGAACCGTGTTGGCGACGACTCTGTATGCGGTGCTTCCGGAAACCGATGTTCCGAACGTTTCGAATTTAACCTGCGATGGCTGGTCGACGATGATCCGGGTGATATCCACGTCCATCGAGCCAACACTGGTCAGGTCGTCTTTGCCAATATGTAATTCGCGGTCAAAACGTCCCACAGCCGCGTAATCTGACAGTCGATATTCTGCGACTCCGGTGCCACCAATGACGCCGTCAGGGTCCACCGGCATGATGGTTCGAAGTGCGACACTGAAGTTGTAATTCCCCGTGCTGCCTTTCACTCCCGATCCGGCACGATTTGGTGAATACACGGCGTTTCCGTAACCGCTGACTCCGATGTAATACGTGCCGGCGGCCACCTGCATGCTGATTCTGGATGTGCTTTGAGGCGAAGCCTCCCCATTGATGGCAATCTCGTCGCCATCGGAATTAAAGACTCGGAGCACGGGTGACACATTGCTGGAGGAACGCGAAGCCTGAACCAGCAGACGACCATCAACAACAGTGACCTTGAACATGTCGACATCAGACGGAATGGTGATATTGCCTCGTCCGGAATCGTCCCCAATGATCGTTTCACCTCGATAAGTCGTGCTGAGGCTCTCCGGCAGATTCGTGAGTTCTCGAGCCGTTGCAAAGGTGCCATTGATGTCGGGGCTTTGCCCTTGAGGAGGCTCCGGAGCAGGTGGCAGAGGAGGAGCGTCCGGCGGCAGAGTCTCGGTGACGCGTCGACGCACCTCCTGAACAGCGCGATAGGCATTCATGCGGCGATAATTGTTGCCACCATTGACAACATTGTCGTCTTCATTGTCGCCATCGTTGATCGTGTCGGCCGTGGTATTCAGGATCTCGCGAATCTCAGAAGGCACCAGCAAGCGATTGCCAAACTGCAATGCCGCGTCCTGCATCAGGGCAACAACACCCGTGATCGCCGGTGCGGCCATACTGGTTCCACCGTGGGCCTCATATTGATTTCCCGGCATTGTGCTCAGAATGAAAGCGCCCGGCGCAAACAGCATGGAATCAAGAGTGCTGAGCCGCTGTGAATGAGACACCACCTGGTCCGCACCCGTTGTGTAGTCCGTGGCACCGCTCATCCACTCGACCATGACTTCGCGACCATCCTGCCATACGTTTCCCGCAGTGATCGTCGAAGAGATTCCGGGCATCGCGACGTTTTCTCGCAGCGGATCTCCGGACGTCTGGGCGTGGGCAAAGTAATCATTACCGGCAGCCGACACGACCGTGACACCGGCGGCCTCGAGCGATCTGATGGTATTCGTCATCTGGACGAAAAAGGGAATCGAAGAGAAATCGTCTGAATTTCTCAGGTAATCGGGGAATCCCAAAGACATGTTCACAGCAACAATTCGGTATCGGTCTCGATTCTCCAGAACCCACTGCAGCGCGTCGGTCAGATCGCTGTTCCGCTGCCCACGCCCAAGAGTCCGAAGCCCAATCAGATTGACACCCGGTGCCGTACCAATGTTGGGGTTCGTGGAGCCAATAGTCCCGGCGACATGAGTCCCGTGACCGTCCGGATCCTCCGAGGCTGATGCCTGCGTATGAACAATTCGGGTTCCATCAGCAGCAAACTCATCCTGAACAAAATCCACATATGATGTGAAGTTGCCAACCAGATCTCGGTGGGAACCATCCAGTCCTGAAT
>JBKDRW010000200.1:0-11532 GCA_046341255.1 Planctomycetota bacterium | reverse complement strand
AGCACATTGCCCAGATGAGACCCGAAGTCGAGGAAGTTGCGGCCCGCGTTCACTCGCGTCAGGACATTCAATGGTGATCAGGCCCTGCGATCCGACCGCGTCAAACCAACGACCTTCTGACACACCGCGACTTCAGAGCGGGAGACTTTCGCGGGCTCTCAGATCAAGGCCATGCCCATTTGGATCTGCTCAACGTTCAATCAAACTTCACTGAAAACCCGGCGATCATCATTCCGGCGTCGACCGTCAGCGTCTGACCGGTGACCAGCCTGCTGCCGTTGATGAGGCTCAGGATACCCTGTGCGATGTCTCCGGGCTGGCAGACGGTTCGCAGGGGGAGCGTTTTTGAGTAGGCTTCGACAATGGTTTCATAGCGATCTCCCAGCCCGGCCTGAGTCCATCGTCCGGCGATGAAGCCTGGAGCGACCCCGTTGACTCGAATGTGCGGAGCGAAAGTGCGTGCCAGTGAAACGGTCAGATTGTCGATGGCCGCTTTCGTGCAGCAGTATGGAATGGAACTGCCCTGCCCCAGTTGTGCCGCGACGCTGGAGACATTGATGATGCTTCCGCCGCCGACAGCGAGCATCGGCTGACGAACGGCCCTCGCACAGTGAAAAGACCCGACCACATTAACCTTGTAAAGTCGATCCCACGTCTCATCGCTCACCGCTTCAAGATCGTGAAACGGAATAAACTCCGTCGTCCCCGCGCAGTTCACGAGAACGTCAATGCGACCAAAGGTACGCATGGTCTCCGAGACCATCGATCGCACGGCTGCATCATCCGCCACATCGGCATGAATCGCGATCGCCGTTCCTCCGGCAGCTCGAATACGCTCAACGGTCGCTTCCGCCTCCGTCTTTGACCGCGAGTAGTTCACGACCACCGAGACCCCCTGAGCCGCAAGCAACTCGGCTGTTGCAGCACCCACTCCGGTACCGCCCCCTGTGATCATCGCAACTGACATTGATATGCACCGCCGAATAAAGTCTGAATCATTTTCTCCGCCCTCGAATACAGACGGATTCAACGTGTCTGCGGCTTCCATCCAGGAAGCAACATCAAGGTGATGACGGCAGGAAAGAAGCACCAGGTTCTACACGACACGCCTGATTCGTGACCAGCGATCGTGCTTGCGAAAAGTGCGTTCCAGCCACAATCAGCATCGACGGATGCAGCCCACCCTTTCAGTTCGCATCAACATTGAAGAGCCGGAATTCACCGCTGGTCTGTCTCGCCAGTTTCTCCAGCCACGACGTTTCTCGCGTTGTTAATGTCCCATCACCGAATTGAATCACGTGGATGGTGGTCTTGCCGGCCGCTCCAGAGATTTCCCGGAGCGCAGCGGGAGACAATTCGTCCGCGCCGTCAGTCAGGAAGTACACAACATCCGGCTTGAGATTCAGTGCTTCCATCAGAGCCGGTTTATGATCGGTTCCCAGCGACGAATGAATGCGATCGATCGCCGCTTCAAACAGTCGGATGTTCAGATCCGAAGCGGGATACAGGTCAGCCGGCGGCCGACGACCGGGCTTCAGACGCTGAGTCATCTCGTTATAAAGAATGATCGCGAATTTCTGACCTGGCTGCAGCAGACGGAGACTGGCCTTCAGCTGACTCTGAGCAAGCTTCAGACGTTTTTCGTCCATGCTTGCACTGATGTCGATCACATAGACAAACGTCTGACCAACACCGGTAATGTTCATAAAACTTGTGTTGCCCTCGCCGCCGACACCGCCGACCTTGGCGGCACCACCGGTTTCCAGAGGCTGTACGGGTGAACCACCGCCGCCCGATTTGCCACTCATCGCACCGCCACGCGGCTGACCACTTCCGATCAACAACGGCAGATCACTTGAGGAGTCTCCATCTGAAGTTGTGTTCGCTTCAGTGCGGCTGAGCAGACTCTCAATATCCGGCGCTTCGGAGGGAACTCGATCCGCCACCCGGCCCGATTCCGTGAGCTCCGAGCGCACATCCGACTCCATCTCGGACGGATTCCGCGGTGCTTCGAGGGTCTGAGCGTGGTCGCCAATCCCAGCCACTGATCCGGTCGCGGCCGCACCGCCCTGGACTCCATCCACAACAACCAGCCCGACTTCACGAAATGGTTCACCACCCGGAACGCCCTGACCAAGCGACTGACAGCCTCGTAATGACAACCCGATCAGCAGAAACGCGGCCGCATGCAGCACGACAGAGCCAGCACCGCCGGTCAGCAACGATTTCCATGAGTTCTGGAAGGTCGTCGAAGGAGGCTGCATCAGAATCAACCCTCGATCTTGAACAGCAATGGCCGAGGCATCATTTCTTTTCAGCCGGCGTGGCGTCCGCAGCGGCCTTCGACGCATCCGCCTCAGACTTTGCCGGGGCCGCCGCTGGCTTGCCGACGCCCTGAATCATCTCAATCACCTGCTGAGTCACGTCTTCCTCTTTCACGCCTTCTGGTGGCGTAAATGCGAACTCCTGCTCATCAACCGCTTCATTCAGAACAATGTTTCGCAGATCGAGCGTCAGCATGGGGCGTGTGAGTTTTGGATTGGTGGGTACATTCCGTTTCAGGAACTGGATACGTCTCGGCAGCATCGTTTCCAGATCCACGTAGATCCGACAATACTCGGGAACATGCGGCCGGGGATCTACAATGGTGCCTTCAGGGATCTGAAAGACCTCTTTGCGAACTTTGTCATTCCAGCGGCCTGTCAGCTTATAGAAGCTCCGGCCACCAGCTTCTTCCTTCTGAACGATGGCGAACTCCATGGTGGTCTGCAATCGAGCAATCAGACCACGCAGGCCGCCGAGTCCAAGGTCCATCACGGCGTTTGTCGGGCTGTAGACAGTCGTCGCCGATGCCGCACTGAGAATGTCATTGATACTTCGACGCGTCAGGCGGACGTCCTTGCCATTTTTCCAGAGCGTATACATGACACTTCCGTTACTGACCTGCAGCAGCTGACCACGGTCGTCAGTCGCCTCAAGCGGGGGATTTTCGGCATTCATCGCCAGTTGTTTGAGATCATCCGCCTTCACCGTCACCATGGGTGCCATCACGAATTGCAATCGAACTCGGTTCCCGGTCGCTTCCACATATCTTCCGAAAGCCTGCATCCGCATTTCAGAAACGATCGCGATCTGGCTCAGATCACACTTCAGAGAATCCACCCCTTCGAGTTTCGATCGCACCTGCGTCAGGATCTCGTCCGCGTGCGGAAGGTTTTCCGTCGGCACGTCTGCAGCGGCATCCTCTTTCGTCGCGTCCGGCGGCACCTGCGTCGAGACCGCGGCGGGATCAGCCTGCGCGGTCTTCTCGTCAGCAAATCCTGCCGCCGCAGCCAAAGTCAGCAGGGTACCAAAGGCAATCACGGCCAGCAGTGGAGTGGCCCATGTCAAAACAGGCTGAGTTTGAGGTTTGTGATTCATGTTCCGAATTTGATGAATTTACGAAAGATTCGAGTTCTGACGACCCGAAAACAGGAGATAAGGACCGACGGGTCAATGGCAAAGGATGTTTTGGCGTTTGACTGTTGCAGCCTCAAGAAGGTCGGCCTCAGACAAAACCCGAGTTTTGCCAGCGACTCGAAACAGTCTCGATCGGTTCGAGGCTGCGACGTGCATTGTACCGTGGCTCCCCGGTCGGGGTCGACGGCAAAGTGCACACGGTCGGGCACAGTCAGGTTTTTGCAGTTGAAGGTACGGTCATCTGCGGGTTGCTGTTGGATCGAACATGCGACTTGCTGTTGGATCAGGATCAGCATCTCAAGGAAGGGGTTGCAATGAGATATTACTTTCTGGCCCTTGGCGCCCTGGCGGTCGTCTGCATGGGCTGTGCCGGGGCAGGCAGCGGAAGCGTTTTGAGGACCAATGAGCACGTTGCACCTCCAGCGGCCATGATGCATCATCCCGGCCCGATGGTGGATGGTCCGGGCCCGGGCGTTCTGGGGGTTCTGGCGCAACCGGCTGGTGGTCCAGGAATGGGTGGGCCAATGATGTCGACCCAAGTCAAATTTATCGGCCAGGACGGGATGTCCGTGGGCTGGCTGTCCGGCAATGTGATTGCCCGCAATCAGAAATTTATGCCAGGACGGCAAGACTTCCCTCAGGGAGCCATCTATCAGCTTGTCTATTCCAACATTCCCGGCGAAGGCTGGGAAGGTGAGAGTCTCTATCCGACTCTTGAAGTTCGAGCCGCTCATCCCAATACGATCGCTTATTTGACTCACAACACAGTTCCGGTTGAGCTGACCGACGAAGACCTTGAGCACATCCGCAGCAACAACATGGTCACCAAGGTGATTTATCTGCCGGATCCGCGATTCCAGGCACGAGCGATCGCCGGAGTCGAAACTTTGGTATCAACAACGCTTGACCCAGGCGTCGATCCGATCGAGCAGGCAGAGAAGATGGGTACGATCATGATCGTCCTGCGAGTCGGCAACAAGTCGATGAACTTTGACGAAGCTCAGCCAGCCGTGGACGGCTCGGTTCAGCCAGTCAGCTTCATGACGATGAACGGGGATAATGGCGAATACGCTCCACCGACCCCGGTCGTCATGATTCCCGCCGATGTTCAGGGTGTTCCGGGAACGATGATTGCTGCAGGCAGCGGTGCCCCAGGGGCGCCTGTTCCGGTCTCTGGTGTCGGTCCGACTCCTGTCTGGGGAATGCCGATGACGGCCACTCCGATCGGCCTGCCGGGTCCTCCTCACCTGCCGCTCGGCGGTCCAGCCGGTCTCAAGTCTCATACGGTGCGAAACCTGAGCGACAACCACATTCCAGAACCTGTTGATCACATGCTGATCGACGTGGAACACCGACCGGGATACAGCGTGCCGTCTCCTGTCAAGCACATCAAGTATTCAGAGAAGCATCCTGTCTATGGCCCAGGCGAAGTTTCAACACCAGCGGGTGCCGGTGCCTCTGGACCTCACGGCGGATACTGATGCCTGAGGGACTGAATCCGGAACTTTTGTATCCTGATCCGGTCTGTCAGTCAGGCGAACTCATACCCTGCTCTGTGGAAGCACAGGGCAGGCGTCTGAGAAGGACGAACCCGAGTGATTTCACGAAATCTTCGATGATCGAAGTCCATCACGATGAGCTTTCCCGGACCAGACGGATTTCATACCTGGGGTCCGTCACTCATTCTTCGGGGACTGATCAAAAACATCAGCGACAGGCCGGTCGTGTTCAAATCGGGCCGGTGTTAAAAAACGATCTTTGAACGCGGGGGCGATTCGAAGCATCAGCTTCAGTCGCCCTTGTTTCGTAACTGACGACAAGTCGGAAACTCGCTCATGATCAACACCTCATATTTTCACAGCTTTCCTCGACTCGCTGCCATGGCGACATGGTGCGTAGCGAGTCTGCTTGTCGGAACCTCCGCAGTTCATGCCCAGAGCGGGATGTACCACGAGCCGCTGAATGAAAAACTTCCTCCGGGATTCACCGCAGACACACTGGCGCGGATTCGGCGTTACGATATGACTTGGCTTCAGCCCGTGCGGGTCGAACTGCCTTCGTCAGGCCAGGTGTCTGTGTATTCTGGGACAGTGGATCCGCTTGCCACCATTGATGCACCCGCTCAGTTTTCGGTGAATGCAGGACATATCTATCGCCTTCGCGTGTCTGGCATGCCCGAGTTCCCGGATGCTGAAGTCTATCCGTCGATTGAGATCCTTGACCATCTGCATCCACCGGTCGGTCAGGCGGCCAATTATCCGATTCCGATCGTATTCTCGGCGGCTGACCTGAAGGAAGCCCTCGACGGACGCATGGTGACTCGAGTCATTTATCTGGAAGATCCACAGTTTGCATCACAACTCGATCGGCTGCGAGATGAGGTGCCACAAACTGTTGCCCCGACCGACAACGCTCTTCAGGAAGCAGGAAAACTTGGTCGGCCACTGGTCATCATTCGCATCGGAGGCCGAGTCCCGACGGGTTACGACATGCCAGCATCGTTCTTCGGATCAGGCGGAGCATTCGACCCTGGAAGCTCAATTCCGACGGGTTCAGGTGTTGCTCGCTCCTCCGATCGCACCCCAGCCAGCCGGCAGCTTGCCAATCAATCGGCCGGGCGCCTGCGCACTGGCAGCCAGTCAATCCGCTGATAAAGCGATCATGAAACGGCCGCGAATGAATGGCGTGGCTGAAAGAAACTCATTCTGCGGCCAACCGCGATGTTCAAAAAGAGATCTGCCGGCCATCAGACGGGATTCGCTGAGTTTGATCAGGAAGCGACACATGAAGAAGTTTACCATGCGACGATCGAAACTGCTCCTTGGCTTCTCCGCGTTCAGTCTGCTGACATCCGGCTGCGGAGTTCTCCCAAGATCTCATCAGGAACCTGATCACGTTTTCGCACCGCCTCAGATGATGCAGCAGGATGAAGGCTCCTCTGAACCCGTCCGAGCCGTTTATCCTCCAGACACCGTTGACGCAGCGTCGGTGTGCCCAACTGAAGCCGACGGAATTGTCACCATGGCTTCCTCGCTGAGCGTCGCTCAGCAGAGTACCAGTTCAGCCAGCGCTCCGGGAGACGTGATTCTCACCAGTTTTGCACAGGACGAGGAGTGTCCACTGCCGACTCCGGGATTTCTTCCGGCCGAGCCGCGGTTTGACAGAGATCCGAACTGTCCGCCATCAAACCATATGGAAACAATTGCCGCGTCTCCGCTGGCAGATCTGTATCCCGATGAGTATGTGTTTGATGGCGGTGATCGCGGCTACAAAGCGGCTATGCACAACATCCAGAAAAGTGGCATTGAAACAGAAGACACGGTCGCTGGATTCACTGATCACACCGGTTCTGCCAAAACGACTGCGTCAAACCGCGTCGCAGTCTACGCCCCTCGTTTTGGCTCAGTCCGAACGGTCACCGGGCTGGTCGCCGACACGAAGGTCGACAAGGCAGCCGGAGCAAAAGACAGTCTCGCCATCGGCAATCTCAAAACTGGACGAGCGGCTCAGGAGAACATCCACGGAACTCAGATTTCCGGCATCGCTCGTCGCGAACGAGTGGACGGAATGCAGAGCTCGACTCCTCCGTTGCAATCCAAGGGAACCGATGTCGCTGGTCAGAACCGCAAAGTGGACGAGGGTCACGAGGGTCGGGCGTACAGCAGTCCTGGGATGATGCATCGCAACGACCGTTTCCAGCAGTCAGAACTCGTGCAGAATGCCATCATCTGGACTCGCAACGACTTCCCGGTCATCAGTGCTTCAACGATCAACGCATCAGAGATCACGGCAAAGTTCAAGGTCCAGCAGACGGTAGGTTTGAAGGACGAGCGCGAGACTCCAGGAAATATCCAGATTGTGAAGCTGGCGGACCGCGACGTGGCCCAGGCCGGGGAAATCGTCACCTTCACGATTCGTTTTGCGAATACGGGCGACTTCGATGTCTACGACGTTCAGATCGTCGACAACCTGACCCCCAGACTCGAATATGTTTCAGGCACAGCAAAAATCGATGCCAGCCATCCTGGCGAAGTCTCGGTCGAACCGAACGGTGAAGGCAGTTCCATTCTGACATTCACGCTGGACAAACCACTCAAAGGTCATGACAGCGGAACCATCACCTTCGAAGCTCGAGTCAAATAGTTGTTGTGAGGCACATCCTTCAGCCATCGCACGGTGGCCCTCAGACGGCGCCTCCGTCAACGACGGGGTTGAGCTCGAGCAACACGAGCAAACGTCTGGACAACGGTGCTGGCAGCAGATCGAATGATCGGCAGGCCTGGCTCTACGAACCGTCGCCAACCATCCCGCGGACGTGAATTGGCGCAGCAGCCTCTTGAAAAAGGGAGGACAAGCCTTCTGCAAACTGCTGAGATATTTAAAACCGTGAGCGATCGACGGCTCAGGGGTCGCTGAGCTGTCCCGAATCGTGCAACAGACTGTACGGGCCGGTTCCGCGCGTTCCTCGATGCAGGGAATCAACATATAACGCTGCGGTCTGAGAAGCGCCGTGCGACATCAAACCCTCTGACATTCGACGACGTGCGAATCACTCGGGCCCCAACGAAAGAAGCCCGGCATCTGAACGACACCGGGCTTCATCCTGAACACATGCAGTCCGACGGACCGAGAAAACTTAATTCGCAGCTGGAGGCGCTTCAGGCTTTGCGTCAGCCGCAGCCTCGCCCTCTTTTGGCGCATCGCCTTCCTTCGAGGCGTCTTCTTCGATCCTGGCCTTCTTCAGATCAGCGGCTTCCTGCTTCAGCTTTTCAATCTCTTCCTGGGCCTTCTTCAACGCTTCATCTGCCGCATTCTTCGATGTCGTCAGATCGGTGACCTGTTTCTCGAGGCCAGACTTGTCGGAACTCAGCTTGTCGTTGGCCGACTTCATGGAATCGCGATCTGCTGAGACCGTCTTGAACTCACCTCGCACCATCGCGATCAACTCGTCCTTCTTTTTACCTTCATCACGAAGAGACGCAACCTCCTCGATGCACTTTTTGTGAGCCGCTTCAGCCTTGTCAGCACGCTCCATCTGTGCCACCGTTGCCCCTTTGGATGCTTCCAGTTGCTTCTCGAGGTCGGCCAGCCGAGCTTCCAGTTCCGCCTTCATTTTTTCGCTTTCAGCCCTGACCTGAGCAAGCTGCTCATTGGCTGCCGTCAGATCCGCCTGAGCCTTCTTCAGCACAGGCTCCATGTCGTCAGCGTCTTCTGCACGGCTCAGGGCTTTGGCATACGGCATCATCTCGCGATAAGTACCATCCTTCGCCTTGTACCAGCGTACGGTGGAACATCCCGGCTGGCAGGTCGTTTTGCAGGACCCTTGACATGGCTTATCAGCGATCGCTGGGGCTGACAGCGCAACGGAGATCAGAAAGGCTCGAAAAATCGTCTTCATAAGATTGACTCGCAGGTTTGTGGCGGGGATCCGTGCCGCTCGGCTCAAATGGAACCGCTCTTGATGGAAACTTTGCTCAGTTGTCCCATTTCGACAACTGTTTTCATTCGGCACCTAGGGAAGAATCCGGAAGCTCTACCGATTCGGTTGATTGTGAGGTGCATGCGGAAGTGATTCCAATTCTTTGCCACCTTTTTGCTGGATTTCTCTAAGCAACGAGATCAGCAGCATGCTCGACACATTCATCAACGGGCTGACGCAACGCAGCGCCATCGGCATGAATGGCTACCAATCCATCTGAAGCATTCTTTCCTCCCACAAACCAAAACAGCCAAATTGGCACCGCACAGCAAGCGCCAAGGCAGCACTGCCACAACTGCAGCTTCACTCATGAGATTTCAATGGAATTCAGCGTCTCAGAAAACGGCACAGAAACTGCAAAATGCTGAACCGCACGAGTTGAGCACAAGGGCTGACAGGAGAGCCCTGGACCGAGTCCATCGTCTCATTGGGAGCATCTCACCATGGCGTTTGATCCGCGCAAACTGACAGTCAAGGCTGCTGAGGCCATTCAGCGAGCACAGGAGATCGCAGAGAAACGCAACCATAAGTTTCTTCGCCCGCTGCACCTGCTGAAATCTCTGCTTGACGAAGAAGGAGGTCTGATGACCTCGCTTCTGCAGAAGATGAATGTCCGAGTCCCACAGTTGGCGAAGATGATTGACGGTGAACTGACTCGCCTGCCGCAGTATCCACCCGGCGATGAACCGGTCGGGGCGGGAACCGAGGCGATGAAAGTGTTGACGGCTGCGAAGAAGCAGGCCGACACCATGGGGGACGAATACACGTCGACCGAGCATCTGCTGATAGCTCTGACGCAGGTGGAAGATCAGGCGAAGCGACTGCTTCAGCTGAACGGAGTGAATGAGAAAGATCTGTTGGATGCTGTGAAAGACATTCGAGGAGGACAGACTGTGCAGGACCAGAATCCGGAAGACAAATTTCAGGCATTGGAAAAATATGGCAAGGATCTTGTGCAACTCGCCAAAGAAGGCAAGATTGATCCGGTGATCGGACGCGACACTGAGATCCGCCGGGTGATTCAGGTGCTGTCTCGTCGACGCAAGAACAACCCGGTGCTTATCGGCGAGCCGGGCGTTGGCAAGACGGCCATCGTGGAAGGCCTTGCTCATCGCATCGTGCTGGGTGATGTTCCGCAGAATCTGAAGAACAAACGCGTCTTTGCACTCGACATGGGCGCACTGGTTGCCGGTGCGAAGTATCGCGGCGAATTCGAAGATCGACTCAAAGCGGTCCTCAAGGAGGTTCAGGGTTCGAATGGACAGATCATCATGTTCATCGATGAGCTGCATACCGTCGTTGGTGCCGGCAATGCGGAAGGTGCCATGGATGCATCCAATCTGCTGAAGCCTGCACTGGCTCGAGGCGAACTCCACTGCGTCGGTGCGACAACACTGGATGAATATCGCAAGCACATCGAGAAGGATCCGGCGCTTGAACGCCGTTTCCAGCCTGTCATTGTTCAGGAACCGAATGTTGAAGATACGATTTCAATTCTGCGAGGACTGAAGGATCGCTACGAAAGCCATCATGGCGTCCGAATCACCGATGATGCCATTATCGCGGCGGCGACATTGTCAGATCGCTACATCAGCGACCGGTTTCTTCCGGACAAGGCGATCGACCTTGTCGACGAAGCTGCCAGCCGTTTGCGCATGGAAATCGATTCGATGCCCGTCGAAATCGACGAAGCAACCCGCGCGCTGACTCGGATGCAGATTGAAGCGGCTGCACTGGAGAAGGAAACCAGCGAAGACAGCAGAGAGCGTCTTCAGGAACTGAAGCGACAGATTGCCGAACGTGAAGAAACAACGAGTCAGTTGAAGGCTCGCTGGGAAGCTGAAAAGGCGGCACTGTCCGGAATCAAACCCCTCAAAGAGGACATCGAACGACTTCGTTCATCGTTCCAGCAGGCTTTCTCGCGAGCTCAGCAGACACTGCGTAATGAAGATTTCGTGGAGGCTCAGAAGTCTGAGCAGATGCTGAAAGATGCCGAGAAGAAGCTGCAGCTTGTCGAAGCGAAGTCGGCTGAATTGAACACCAGCAAAGATCAGCGACTGCTTCGAGAAGAAGTCACCGACGAGGATATCGCTCGGGTGGTCAGCCTGTGGACCAACATTCCGGTGGCTCGCATAATGCAGGGCGAACGCGAAAAACTGCTCCGTATGGAAGATGAGATCCACAAGCGGATGATCAACCAGCACGAAGCCGTCGAAGCGGTTTCCAATGCTGTTCGCCGAGCGCGCTCAGGGATGGGTGACCCGAATCGTCCGATCGGTTCATTCATGTTCCTCGGACCTACAGGAGTTGGAAAGACCGAACTCTGCAAAGCTCTGGCTCACTTCATGTTCGACGACGAACGCAATATGGTGCGGATCGACATGAGCGAGTTCATGGAACGCCACAGTGTGGCTCGACTGATCGGCGCGCCTCCGGGATATGTGGGCTACGAAGAAGGCGGCCGACTGACGGAAGCCGTGCGTCGCAATCCTTATTGCGTGATTCTGCTTGATGAAGTCGAAACGGCTCATCGTGATGTGTTCAACATTCTGCTGCAACTGCTGGATGCTGGTCGCCTGACCGACAGCCAGGGT
>JBKDRW010000199.1:0-8880 GCA_046341255.1 Planctomycetota bacterium | reverse complement strand
CCGTCAAACTGTGTCGTGACATCTGGCTCGTCCTTGAGTACTGTGGTTAGTAGCTCTCGGAGGATGGCATATGTCATACACTCGCGTCAACACCAATTTCGATTTGTCAAACAGTGCCTAGGGGCTTTGTTCGCATCAGCTGATCGGAACACCATGGAGCAGTTGGCCAGTCAGAAGCGACAACCAGGCAACGTTCGATCTCAGGCGCCGGAAGACGTGGTCGTGCGAATCTACATTGATCGACAGGTGGTTGAAATGTTCGTTAACAACCGTCAGGCCATAATTGCTCATCATCGTAACTACCACGGCCAACCATCCCTCAACGCCTTCGCAATCGGCGCGGCGACCATTTTGAAGAAAGTTGAAGTATGGCAGACTCGCCCTGCAAATGCGGGCTTCCTCAAAGCGATGAAAGATCGCATCCGGGAACCACAAACTTTCAGCCACGAACGTCGACAGCCCTGAGGTACATGTCGATTCTGTGAAGCAGCGATTCGGAGCGGGCTACGCTGCTTCAGGCTTCTCGATGGGTCTGGGGCCGATCGATCTGGAGCCACCGGATTTGGTGCGGGCTTTGAGGTCAAACAGGCCGAAAATTTCGGATGCATTCATGCTGAGCGTCACATTTTCGTTATCGCCTTCACCGAGCACAGCCTGGAACAGTTCTCGCTTTTCACGAAGCACTCGGTCAATGCGCTCCTCGATTGTATTCTGGCAGATAAATCGTGTCACAATGACCGCATTCTTCACGCCGATACGGTGAGCGCGGTTAATGGCTTGATCTTCGATCGCGGGATTCCACCAGCGGTCGTATAAGAACACATACCCCGCAAACTGTAAATTCAGTCCGACGGCGCCAGTACCGTAACTCATCAGCAGAATGTGAGCGTTCGGATCAGACTTGAACTTAGCGAGAATTGGTTCTCGCTGCTTTGTTGGAACGCCACCGTGATAGACAAGCGGATTGAACTCTCTGAGTCGAGGTTCCAGCCAGTCGATCGTCTTCGTCCACTGACTGAACAAAATCGCTTTACCACCGCTGGCAGAGATTTCTTCCATATCAGCAACAAGTCGCTCCAGCTTCGCGCTTTCGCCGGTCAGCGGGTCGAAATTGCAGATCTGCTTCAGCCGCATCACCAGTTCGAAAACATGCTGCACGGTAATTGAGTCACCCAGATCATTCAGCTGGATAATGCCTTCTTTCTCCGCGATACGGTATGCAGATTCCTGAGCGTCGGTCAGGATCAGTTCCGCATCGCGATCGATTCGCGGCGGCATGTCCTTCATGACAAGGTCCTTCGTACGTCGAAGGATGTACTTTCTGGCCAGCTTCGAAAGCTGCCGCAGATCGGGCACGGAAGATTTGGGAATCACCTCCAGAAACTCAAACAGCGCGCCAAGTTCTTCGGGACGGTTTTCAATCGGCGTTCCGGTCAATGCCCAGCTGCGACGACGTTTGATCGACCGAGCTGTTTCGGCAGTGCGGGAATCCCGATTTTTGATCCGCTGCGCTTCATCCAGAACAAGCAAATCGAATTTCGGCTGTTCGTCTTCAGGAATTTCAGCAATGTCGCGTGTCATCAATTCGTAATTTGCCAGCAGTACCGGAATACCGGGCATCGTCCAGAGCATACGACGGCGGGCCCCATTTCCTTCGACGGTAACCACGGGCAGTTCTTCAGCCCACGTCTTGAATTCTCGTTGCCAGTTGGGGATCAGTGGTTTTGGGCAGATCAGCACAATCCTTCGAGCCTGGCCACTGCGAAGCAGCAGTCGGATGGCCGTAATTGTCTGCATCGTCTTGCCGAGCCCCATCTCATCCGCGAGCAGTGCTGAGTGACTGGAGAACAGCCATCCGATTCCTTCATACTGATAGGAAAACGGTTCGAACGGCATGATCAATTCCTGCCCGGCAAGCCATGACTCAAGTGGTGGCTGAAGCAGGTAAAACAGTCGATCCTGAAGAGATAACGCATCAGCCGGCGGACGGATTCGAGTCATCTTTCTGGGCATTTCAACCCCTGCGTCTGCAGGGATCAATTCGGGCGGAGTAATCTTCTTCAACTCTGTGGCGTCAGACGTCCTCGCAGGATCCTGCCTGGATGCAACGAACTCCATACCTTCCGGCAGAGTCAGCCCGATGCACTTGATCGGTATCCTCCGAGATGTCCATGATGGAACAAAGTCGAGTGTCGTGTTCAGGGAAACCGCTTGAGTCTCGACTGAGGGGACTCGCCCAAGTGCCGGATTGAATCCGGTCTGAGCTGTGTCAATACGGACAGACTGGCGCAGCAATTCAACAGCCCTGTGTCGCTCGCCTGGAGACAGCGGATTCGAATCGTCTGGAAACGGTAATTCGCGATTCATCGGGAAAACACCGTCTTGATCGTTTCCGAAAGTGCTTCACGGACTCGATCGAGTGGCTCAGAGAGGTCCGCACTGTCAGGCAGATGATGTTGCTGTTTGGCCAGCGCATCAGCATCATTTTCGTGAGCGTGATGAAACCTCAAAATACTGCCACCAAGCTTCAGCGTGACACCCTGCTCGGCAAGCCTCGATCTGACATCGCTCGCGCAGGCAACCGGAATATTGGTGTGATTACGAAGCTCCAGAAGCGTATCGTCGCTTGTAATAACAATACTCGGTTTGATGGCAACTCGATCAAGCAGCGTCGATCCAATCAACTCGGCGAGTACCCATGGACGCAGCGTTTCTCCGAACAGAATTTCCTGAGTTCGGTTTGGTTTGACGGGCGTAGTACACTGGAATTCGAGAGGTCGGCCATTCTGATTGGTAATGAGCAGGCCACCAACGTGACCACGTCCATCGACCTCCATGGTTTCCATGAAGCCCAGTCGAAATGGATCTGTCTTTCCCGCCCCTGACATTCCCTTGTCTTCCTCGGGGAGAATCGTCGAAGTTTCAGCTGTTGAAAGCCGTTCGGCAATTCCTGCCGAATGCCGTGACGCCCTGAGCGATCACCGTCACAAGTGATCGCAGCAGTCGACTGATCGTCGCAAACAGGCCTGGAGCTTTAGTGAAGACCGCCTGTCAGCAAATTCCACCACAACCCATCTTACCCACATGGAATGAACCGAACCTCATGGATGGAGTTGGCAAAATTTGCCTCAGCATCGTGCCGTGATTCAGTTATTCAATCGAACGCAGATGGTTCCAGGTGAACAGGCCGGAATCGTGCAGGTCGGACCAGCGAATCCTGAGGGCATAATTGCCGCAGAGGGAAATGTCGATCAGACCCAGGTCTTCAGGGACGCTTTCCGGATCGAGAAGCTGCTTGCCGGTAAACTCATCTATGCATACAGCGCAGCGACACTTCTGCCGAATTCGTCGGAACGGCAGGTGAGCCACGTCGTGGTCATCCCAGACAAGTTCCAGCACACGTTTGTCTTTGTGGACTCGGATATTTTTCGGTGATTGCATGTGAAAAGTATTGCAGAAGATGGATGACCAGGAGCTACTCGTCATTTCCCCGATGGAATGCATTAACAAGCAGTTCAACGAACTCATCGATTGAGTCCGTCAGGATTTCGAAGTCGACTTCCTGATGTCGAAACTGAAGCACGCCAGTATGTTCTCCATCGACATCGATACAGTAATAGTCACCTTCGCCGGTTTCGCCAATCACCAGAAGCTGATCAGGCCAGCGAAATTCATTTCCATCAGGATCGGGAATTGATTCGTATCGAACTTCTCGATTGATCGCGATCACGTCAACTGGATCGGATAACAATTCGACCTGAGACACATAACCTGCCGATGAATCGCCCCGCCCTGCTCTTTCGCAGGCCTTCAGTGATTTCGGAAATGACGACATCAGCGTCAGGTAAGCGTCCGGCAGTGACGCATCGCAGATCAACTCAAGTTCACGATGGAGGGCGGGGTCCATTAAGCAACAGTCTTCCGTTTCGAGTGCTAGTGTTTATGTCAGCATCATTGGCCCTGGCAGCAGCGTGTTCTGTTTCAGACGCGTTCCTCGAGAGGACTAAGTAAAAGCATGGATGGATGCGGCCGAACTGAAGCGTGTAATGGACATCCGGCCGGTCCGTCGCTGATCTGAAGAAGGGCAGAAACTGGTGGAACGGATCACCTGGCCACCCCTGCATTCAACGCCAACACCAGATACGCTTCAGTCTTTCCCATAGTGTTTGACCTGTTCCCAGTACGCTTCAAATTGAAAGTCCGGGCTGTTGTCAAGGTCATGGCACTTTCGACACGTCACCGTATCAGCCTGTTCCAAAGTCACTTTCATCAGCTTCGCGGCCGCCTCATTGCTGCCCGCTTCGATCAGTTCAACATGCTGACTGCCTGGGCCATGGCAGTTTTCACACTGGTTTCCGGCGAGCAGGGAATGGAGGGACTTTTCGTTATCATCGGCTGCGAGTTCTTCGTTCAGAAAACCGCTGTCATAACGGGCATACTCTTTCGGATCCCAGCCTGTAACGTGACACGCAAGACACTCCGGGTCAAACGTTCTCAGAACACCGTGAAGTCGATCATGGCCATCTCGTGCATTAGCCGGGTCGAGGCTTTCAAACGCATGTGCATGAGCAGTGCCTTTCCATATTTCAAAGGCCTTTGTGTGACATTCACCGCACTTCGAGGCACCGACAAACTTCGCTCCAGAAGGGTGAGCGATCGCGGGTTCTGCGGTGACTGTGCTTTGATCCCTGAGTTGTCCCTGGTAATCCTGCATCAGCATTGTCATCGCGTCAGAGTCCGGAAAGCGATCGCCGGATAACGTGATCAGCTCAAATCGAACGGGGTTCTCCCTGTCGTCCGGGTACAATCCGATGAGTCCGACCTGCTTGCCCTTTTCTCCAACCTGAAGCAGCCGCACCTTACCAATCATCTCCGGCTGCCGCTCGCCTTCACCAAAGCCATTCGCAGTTACAATCATATCAAATTGCGGATAGTCGACCGCCAGCTTGCGAGACTCTTCCAGGGTGGCCTGAGACAACAGAATTCGAAAGGTCACCTTTTCTTCGTCGAGCTTTGTGAGAACCTCCTTCAGCACGAGGGCTGGATCGGCCCATGTCAAATCCGCATTCGCGTTCTCTGTTTCACTCCGCTCTGGAATCACGGATCGGCGAATCGTGTCACTCATGATACTGGTGATGCCGACTTTAACTCCATTGTGTTCAACTGTCGTGTAATTTTGCGGTATGCCGACATCCTTCGATCCAAAGAAGGTGAGATTGGCTCCGAGGAACGCCATCGGGATATCGCCGGACGTGGTGTCATACGACATCAGATAGGCAGGATCGAGCCGCAGTTCTTCTGGCCCGAGTGCGACAGCGACGTATTGCAGTTGCCGAAGCGCTTTCACAATTGTGTCGAACTTCATCTGTGCCTGCGGCCCTGTTCGGCGAGATAATCCACCGACATCAACGCCACGAACGGTCCAGCCCATTGATATCAGTTTGTCAACGAATCCGGCGCGGCGTGACATACCTCCAAGCTGGTTGGCAGTACATCCGCAAGGTTCAAAATAGCCGTGTTGTTCTCCAGACGCGAGGATGGCAAGGGGCGGCTTCGGCCATTCAAGGAACTCAAGCGGCGTTTGGGTCTCCGCAGCCTTTTCTCCTCCTGAAACATCGACATGTGTTCCTCCGTCGTTTTGTGGCGCAGACTTTGTTTTCACGGTCTTAGGAGCATCAACCATGGCCAGTGGAGCGGGGATATTTGGACTATCGAGGGGCACATCAACCTGAGTGCCCCGTGCTGGCTGTGTCGGAACCTGAGGAAGCTCTTGAGGTGGCTCGGGATGTTGTGGCCCAGGCGGCAGCCAGATCAGGGAGGCAGCCAAAAAGATCAGTCCCGTGAAACTGAGAATCACAAAGGTCGATGTTTTCATAAACCGTACCTCACGATTACCGAGCGACTCTGGACTTGAATGCAAGCAAATACGACCCACCTCTGATCTTGCTGCTTGTGAAGTCGAATCCGTTGATGGCCAGTTCCGACCCGTCGATTTGAAGATGCAGTCGCGACTTCCATTCCAAAGACGATAGTGGTTTGCTCGTATTTTCAGAACCCCAAACGCCCCGTTTGGCGAAACTGGGGCAGTCTGGGGAAATCAGTGATCGATTTATGCTCACAGCGAACGCTTCGGCGTCGGCTGAAGATACGTTTCGATGCCGGATTCAGCAGGACAGACAAACGACGAGAAGTACGGTTGATGACGGTCAGGAACCGGCCACCGATCTGGATTCGGTACAGACGCAGCGTCTCGGTCGTTGACAGGGCCAATTTCGCACCGATAGCATGCCAGATCAGGCGATTGACAACATCGAAACTGCTCTCCCAAAGCACACTTTTACGTTTCCGCCTCAGTGACCAAAGTCTCCCTCCGAGGAAGGAAACTCAATTCACGGGTCTGAGAACTGCAGCAGCCCCCCGCATTTCTCAGGAGTTTTCGGCCGACAGAGTTTCACGTCCGACCGGTCTGAGATGGGTCAGAGTTCTTTGTCATTCGCGTCCTCTTCAGGTAGAACTCGCTGTGATGGGTTTAGTCCGGCTTTCGGGCCGTTTGTTTTAGGAAGTGAATCCCATGTCGGCCGTCAGACCAGCACGCTCAGGATCTCCGAGAACCAGCGCGCCGCATGTTAAGCTGACGAAATATGACATCGTCGTTTCTACGCTGATGACTTCGGCAGTCTGCGCAGTGCTGGCGTTGTTTGTGATGATCATGATCTGGTTGTCAAACCTGATTCCCGTACCGGTTTCGAAACAGGTCGAAATGATGCCGGCAGGTGATGGCGGCTGGGAAGATGGCGATCCGAATGCAACACCGGATGTCGAATCACCGGAGGACGCCTCTCTGGATCCGTCACTCGCCAATGAAGAGTCTGATGTCACCGAACTGGAGCAGATCACCGAACAGGTGATGGAAGTCGCCGAGAACGCTGCAAGCATCGTGGCTCCCAATGAGTTCGCGGACAACAGGAATACCGGTAACCCGGGCAGTGCAGAAGGGAAAGGTGGTCGACCACTGGGCAGCGGTGGTCCAGGCCGCGGCGGAGCAAAACGTGAGCAGAGATGGTATGTAGAGTTTGCAGAAAAAGGTGACCTGAAAAGCTACGCCGAGCAATTAGACTTCTTTGGAATCGAACTGGGTTGTCGCTTTCCTGACCAGGGTCGGCTTGTCTTTCTGAGCCAGCTCAGTCAGCCGGTACCGACGCAGCGCGAGATCCGCGAAGCCGATGGTGACAAAGAAAAGCGCCTCTTCATGAATTGGCAAGAAGGAAGTCAGGAGCGAGTTCAGGCGGACCTTGAGTTGTTTCAGAAGGCAAAAATTGACGCCGGTCAGGGTGTCATCATGCATTTCTATCCGGCCGAAACCGAGCAGATGCTGGCGCAACTCGAACTGGCGTATGACAATAAAAAGACAGAAGAAATTCGACGTACCTATTTCCAGGTTCGCCGTGGTGGCAGTGGTTATGAGTTTGTCGTGACGAAACAGTTACTGAAGTAACAATCGGATCGACAGAGTGCTTGCTGCGTTCGAAGGCCGCTCATTCAATAGGTTTCATGTAATTCTGGGATATCTCATGATCAGTTTTCCGGACATGTTTCACTGCAGTTTGACATTCGCAGCAGGTCAGGTTTCGACCTTCATGTGGCTCGTGGAACAGTCAATCTGGGTCGGTATTGCAGCATGTGCTGGTGGCGGAATGCTGACTGGAATATTGCTGATGCGGCGAGTGAAGCAAAAAAGATTTCCCGGTAAGGAATCGGAGCAGCTTTTTATCTATGACGTTGGTGAGCGTCTGCAGCAGAAGGATTTTCAGGGGGCTGAACAGCTGTGTGATGATCCGGCTGTATGGAACAAGGCCATCTCTCAATTGGCCTTGATCGCGCTCCAGAATCGCGACTTGCCACTCAAGAAGATTCAGCAGATTGTTGGCGAACGATTCGAGCGTGACATCCTGTCAGGCCTTGAGAATCTGAATTCGTGGGTGGGAACTTCGATCAAGACGGCTCCGCAGCTTGGACTGCTTGGCACGGTTCTCGGAATGATCAACGCGTTTGCAAAAATTGCCGGCGCGGCCGCCTCCGGCGTGGATCCGAAGGAACTTTCCGCAGACATCAGCTTTGCACTTTGGACAACTGCTGCGGGTATGGCGATCTCCATTCCACTCATTGTTCTTCAGGGTGCGGCCCAGTCGAAAATCAAAAAGCTGGCCGAATCTGTTGACGAAGGAACCGGTGAATTCTTCGATAAGCTTGCTGCTTCGAGGAAGTAGTTCACGCTTGTCGGGACATCTCGATCCGAGATCGTTGAAATGGCTCCATGAGTTTGCAGGTTGCATATCGATGTCTGAAGAATCAGCTCCGCAGGAGAATGATGATGACGAGCCTTACCGTCGACCAAAACGGCCGCCGGAAGATACGGAAATTGATATCACCCCCATGATCGACGTGACTTTTCAGTTGTTGATCTTTTTCATGGTGACGTCCACGATGCAGGGAAATCCGCCCGCACAGGTTCCGAAATCGGTCTCTGGTGGATCCACCGAAATGGCAAAGATCGCCTTCACAGTCGTGGTGAGAGCGCCTGCGACGACGAATGTTGATCCTGTCATTGAAATTGACAAAGTGCCTGTGACCCTTGATGAACTGCGAGCTCGGGTCGCAGAAGAGGCAAGCAGTGCAGTCGATGGAATTTCACTGATGATTATGGCGGATCGCTCCGTGCCAAATCGCTTCACCGGTGAAATTGAAACGATGTTCGGCGAGATTCCGGGTGTGTCCTATCACTTTGCGGTACAGGATCGCCGCGATTAGTTTTTCAGATTTTTTATGACAGATCTAACCGACAAGCGACTGGGTGAGTTTCATCTGCTGCGAAAGCTGGGC
>JBKDRW010000198.1:0-4287 GCA_046341255.1 Planctomycetota bacterium | reverse complement strand
TGAAGCCACGCAGCGAACTCCTCCGGCGACACGTGCTGCGGGGACGTTGACGGTTCCGGGAATCGTCCGTCCGCATCCATCGCCACAGCAACATCACCCGAAATGTTCGCCAGCCGTCGCAGGTTGTCTGTCAGCAGATTGAGCTCAGATGCGGACAACACCCCGTCCTTGTCAGAATCCATCTGAATGGCAAGAAACCTGCCGACCCAGGTGCGATACGGAGTCTTTGCGACAGAGATGCGGAGATTGGCTAACACCGGGCCCTGATGCGTCAGAATCACCATCGCCGTCTGATCGGATGCGGTGTCCTGCGGCATTGTTCTGTCAGGCTGGGCCAGAAGCACAGGCGACAGAGCGACGGGATGCAGCAGAACGCACACGATCCGTGTCAGCAAGGTCCGTTTGGGTTTGACTCCCATCCTGAATTTCCCCGACGATTGAACTTTACCTCGGTACGGATCGTGGATCCCGTTTCCACATCGCTGTGATCCCGGCTCCGTCTTTAAAATACGGGGCTTGCCTCTTTTTGTTCAACTGTGTCGTTTCAGCGAGGATTTTTCCAGACTCCGTCACACGCCGCAAAGGACGCCTGCGGCAGGATGAGCCGACGAGACCGGTGGGTGATCGTGGCGACAAGACCGTCAGGTCCGAACCGATTGCTCTCCGCGAAATCCGAAAAATCGTCAGAACCACTAAAGTTTGACAAATCAGCGGGTCGATACGAGCGATACGCCGGGTTTTTCCCTCCTTCTGAAGCATTCTGCGCTTCGTCTCCCGGTTATCAGTCCTGTCGGATGCCTCTCATGAATCGGCTGAACTTGCTGGTTGCCAGTTGCGTAGTTGCGTTGATTTCCGGATGCAGTTTCTCTGTCAAACATCGCGGCGAAGATGGCTGCGGCGAATCCGGGGTCTACACCTCCCACCACACGTGTCAGAAGTGTGGAAAGAAGTCTCGACGGTTTGCTCGAACCATGCCGCTGTACCCTGGTGACAACTACGGTCAGTGGGGCGACCCGGTTGAGTGTGGCTGTGGAGATGCGTTCGGGCCGGAGTTTTCCATGGAGCTGGGAAGCGGCATCCTCTCAGGTCCGTTTATGGACATGTCGTCAGGCTGTTCGAGCTGTGCGGGTCCGATGGATTCGACCGGGATGATGTCGGGGGGATGCGGTGCTGAGGGCGGTGCCATGCACCCTTCGTATGTGACTCCTCCGGCCGTTCAACAATTTTCTCCGACACCTGCTCCGGTGGCAATTGAGAAGCATGCCCATCCAATTCCCGGACCGGTTCCACCTGCCCACGAGTCGCCGATGCCGATGCCCGTACCTGAGCCGGAGCCATCACCGTTGGATCAGCCGGCGGACGTAAAGCCACCGATGAGCGACCCGAATCCTCAGCCGTACGATGATGCTCCTAAAGAGCAGGATTTCGGGGCTGACTCAGATGCCGCGCCAGCAGCACCGGCAGCGGAGATCCCTGCCGATCCGGTCAGCTGGGAAGTGCCACAACTGCCTCGATGATGGGTCCCGTTTTGACGTGTGGTTGATGTGGTGCTGATCGTTACGCCGGGTTCGCGGGGCGATGCCGGCCGAGGATCAGCAACCGCAGAAGTGGTGCATGGGGAGAGTGGCCTGCAGGATGAGCGTGACGTGTTGTTACATGCAGTGACAGCATGAGACACGGACAACTCGCCTTTCGGGATCACGAATCGCGGGTACCGTGGGGCGTGATGGAACAGCTGACGCGTGATCTACTTTTCCGGGGCTTCGTTCGCCGCAGTGCCCGCGTCATCAAAGCGGCGGTAGATCGGAAGATGTCGGTAGTAAACTTCAAGCGTCAGCAGACTCAACGCCGTCTGGTAGATTCGCCCGCCCTGACCGGCATGTGAATCCCTCGGATCCCAACTGCCTGCACCCGGGCCATCTTTCACCTGCGTGCTGACAAGCTCATCTCGCATCCGCAGGTTCCACTGTTTCCAGAGATCTCCTCCCCAGTGATGCAGGACCTGAGTCGCATAATAGTTGTAATAGATTTCACCTCGTTTTGGACCAGCCTTTGCGAGATGCTCAAATCCGGCCCTCAAGGCTGGTCGCTCGCGGCTCCAGCCAAGGTACATGCGACACAGCAGGCCGACTGCCGTCATGGAATCACGGGCTCCTTCGCGCGGCAAATAGGCATACTGAGCGCCGTCATTGACTTCGACGGAATCCAAAAATCGTCGAGCCTCCTGCATGGTGGATCCCTGCACTTTGATTCGCCCCGACCGGGCACTTTGCAGGGCCATGATCTGCCAGCCGACGACCGAGGTATCGCCGGGTTCGTCGGGTCGATATCTCCAGCCGCCACCGACGCGGTGCTGTGATCGTTCGATAAATTTCACAGCGTCGCCGGCGAGACGTCGCAGGTCCTTGTCAGAGGGCTCCATTGCTGCGGCTTCACACAGGCAGATCGTCGCAATGCCCTGCACATACATACCGGAGTTGGCCTGAAATTTACCTCGCAGATCCGCTCCACTCGCGCCCCGGTCGGCATTCTTCATCAGGTATTCTAGCCCCTTTCGGACTGTTTCCTGGTGCGTGCCTTCAACACGATGCGTATTGCCTGAACCCAGGTAGCAGAGCAATGCGAGCGATGTCGCGCCCATGTCAGTGGTGTTGAGACTTCCGGGATTTCCGGCCGGACCCACATCACCGAAACTCCATGAACCATCCTCTCTCTGAATGGTCTGCAGCCATGTCAGTCCGGTTGCCACGGATTTCTCGCTGTCAACATTGCCGCCATAAGCGGCAACCGCGGCACGGCGTCCAGCCTCCGATCGTCCACCAAATTCTCCTTTCAGTACCAGCGAATCGGAGACATCCACAAGATCCTCGATCGGAAGTGTGAGGGGACGATCCTCCTTCGATTCTATCTGAATCCGCTCGGTTCCCTTATCAATCTCCGCCAGCATCTGCTGCATGGTACTGTCCACGTTGAGATTCTGGATCTCATTCGGTTGAACAATCTCCATCAGCTCCTGCGGGTCGATGTCTTCGACCTTTTCAGCGGTCGCCCCCAGGAGTTGCAGCATTTCGTTCTGGGTCGATTCCGGAAGGAACCACATGGCAAACGCGAAAGCCAGCAGGCCGTGAATGGCCAGGCTGACGATGGCCGTCATCAGTTCCCTGCGTCGCTGTCGGATGGCCTCGGGAAGTCCGTGACGGAGGAATGTCAGGAGCCTTCTTGTCTGCTGAACCAGTGTCATGGCCCATGGAGGTGGCTTGCGGCGACGATTTTTTGCTCGGGTCTGACCTGTGACCTGTTTCAGAACCGACGGTTCCGCGCGACTCCCGTGCATGCCGTTCGACTCTGCGTGAGCAGAGTCAGTCAGCTGGTTGTCGCGATCTTTCGTCATACAGGGGGCGTTTCGTGCGATCTGGAATGAGACGAACGGAAGCCGGTGAACTGTCCTTCCGTCGGGGCAGTGTGCTGCGTGGCAGGTTTTCCTACGGAAGACACCTGTCCGGGTCACTGCACAAGGATAACGCAATTTTCCGATTTGCTCCGTTCCGACGACCACTCAGAAGCGTTTTTTGGCAGAACTTCCAGCCGCATGACGGGTGGCGGCCATCATTTTGCAAAGACTTCATCTCCCCGACTTTGTTGGGAGATTGGCCGAATCACTGCGGTGGTTTTCCGTTGGACCAGGATATGAAGACGGCAAGGTTGCCTGATGGGGCTTGGAAACAGCGATGGAGTCCGTGGAAGCGATGCTCTGGGTGGAAAAATTCCAGACAACGCCCGGAAGGGATCGCGGTGAGCCCAGAAATTGACGAATTTTCGAGGCTTCGGCCGAATCGTGGGAACGCTGGAAGCTCGCGGATGAAAGCAATCCCTCACTCCGGTAGACTTCGCGGACGCAAGAGCAATGGGCTCTGCATTTTCCGGATCCCAGACGTGTTGAGGCCTGAAACGGACCTGCAGCCGCCATGGTGGCTGCAACTCGCGATGGCATCGATCGCAATAGTGGTTGAGTTATGTCTGTGTCGTCACCGATCAGTCCTGTCAGTCCAGAACCGAAGTCGTTAACCAGCACGGTCCAGCCAGGGCTCTCGTGGTCGGAAATGGCGGATGCGGTTCTCGATGGCCAGGTTTTGTCTCGCGAGGATGCTCTGCGTGTCCTGCATGCCACGGATGACGAGTTACTGGCCATACTGGATGCCGCTTACCGGGTTCGGCGAGCATACTTTGGCCGGACGGTACAGCTGTATTATCTGAAGAATGCCAAGAGCGGCCTCTGTCCGGAGGACT
>JBKDRW010000197.1:0-10749 GCA_046341255.1 Planctomycetota bacterium | reverse complement strand
TCACTGAGGTAATCGTGACGAACCAGAACAGTCCATAAACGGAAACAACACCCACACTGAAGTCAGGAAGTTGCTGCTGGAGACTGAGTGCCATCAGTGCCTCACGCACGCGACTCATATCCGCACCGAAGCCAAAGGATTCGATCAGGTCGGGGATATATTGAGTCGCAACCGGAATGCCACAGAAGATCACACCAAGCACAAACGCGACAGTCGTATTGCTTGTCAGTGCCGAAGCAAGCATCCCAGCCGACAGCAGAGTGGCACCTGAGAGCCAGTAAGCCAGATATGTCGAAAAAATTGTGCCAGGTTCAGGATCGCCGAGCCAGGCCAGCACCAGCAGATTCACGAGGGAAAACAGCAATGCCGTCGTGTAGACACCCAGAACAGCGAGGTATTTCCCGATCAATACCTCAACCTCGTACGCAGGCATTGTGAACAGTAATTCATCAGTCCCGAGTTTTCTCTCATCCGCCCATGTCGACATTGTGATCGCAGGAATCAGGAACAACAGGAGCAGCGGCAGCCCGAGAAACCGATTCGTCAACTGATCAAGGTTCGCCTGATTCGCGGTGAAGAATGACTCACCAAAAGCAAACATCGCGGCGGCGACACAAAAGACCACGATAAAGAGGTAGCCGAGAAGACTGGAGAAATAGCTCCGAAAGTTTCGCTTCGCTACCGCCAGAACGACATGACCACGTATCATGAACACACCTTTGTTCTCAGGACGTCCAGACGACTTGTCTCTGAAATGGAACAAACTTCACAGAGGGCTCAAAACATCTCACACAGCGTACTCACCACGACTACGCAGCGCTGTGGGTCAACTTGCGGAAACGCTTTTCCATATCGACCTCATTTTCGCCAAGGTCGCTCGTCGGACCGTCAAACACAACTCGACCATTGTTGATCATGACAACACGACTGCACACGGCCCGCACCTCCTGAAGGATGTGAGTCGACAGGAGAATTGTCTTGGTTTTCGCCAACTCCAGAATCAGGGCCCGAACACCGTGCACCTGATTGGGATCCAGTCCGCTCGTCGGCTCATCCAGAATCAGAACATCCGGATCATGGAGCATGGCGTGAGCCATCCCCACCCGCTGCCGGAAACCTCGAGACAGCTTTGAGATGGGCTTTCGCCACACCTCCGAGAGCGAACACTTATCAGAAACCCACGCGAGACGCTGTGACAGCAGACTTCCGGAGAGTCCCCGCACTTCACCCATGTAGGTCAGCAGAGACTCGGGAGTCATCTCCACATACAACGGACCGTTTTCCGGCAGATATCCGAGATGCTCACTTGCAGCAATCCGATTCTCACCCACATTGCAGCCGGCAATGTACGCCTCTCCGCGACTCGGCGCGAGAAAACCCGTCAGCATTTTCATTGTGGTGCTTTTTCCAGCACCATTCGGGCCAAGAAACGCACAAACCTGCCCACGTGGAACCGCAAACGTCACGTCGCGAGTCGCCGCGAATTCTCCGTAAAACTTGCTGAGCCCCTTGGCTTCAATCATCACCTCTGGTGATGAACCGGACGTTGAACTCATAGGTTTTCTCTGTCGGATGTGTTGTTGAACGCCATTTCCTGACATTGCCGGAATGACGACCGTTCAATCGATGGATTGGACGCTCAGACCGAAGCATTGAGCCACCGCCAGATGCACTCCCAACCCCGAATGCACCGGAGACCAATTGTTCCCAGCGGTCATGATGCCGCTTCCCACAAAGACCCAAGTGGATTCTCCTTCGCATCGTGGTGAACACCGTCGTGGATTACAAACGATGTCTGCTGCTGAGAATCCTGAAACAATCCAACGCACCTCGCGACGGCGCAAAGCTGTCGGAACGGCAGAAGACTGCGTCGTTCGCATCGGAATGCAAAGTCTGTTCCGAACAACTTCAAGAGAGCCATTTTGCTGACGCAAAGTGGATTAAGACCATACCTTGCGCGAATTTCAGCGAATCCACGACGGTGTCAGTCGCCAAATCGTTTCTCGTTGGGACAACACACTTTTCTATCGGCCCCATGACTTTTCAGCCAAGTTCCCCAAAACACGCAAAGCATCATCTTTCGACCTGACGCGCTAAATGCTTGATCACCAATCTGCTCGTCGCAATTTCTGGTGCACCCCGATGAAGTCACTGGAGTTGTCGGCGGCTGTTGTCACAATTCTCGGCCTTTGTATGCACGGACAGTTTTTAAGGTTCACCCGACGTGTGACCGGAAAGACCGGCGATTCGCGATGAATCTCCAGTCATTCTGATCCCGATTTTGGATGCCTTTCGAGTCGAATTCAGCAAGAAACAGATGGGAATCTTTTGTCGTCCGGTTTCCCGAGTGAATGATTCCCTGACACGTCAAACCTTGCGGTGGCGCTCTGCAAGCCGATTCAGTCGCTTCGACTTCTGAACTCGAGAGGTCATCGCCACAAAATCTGTGAGTGCAAGCCGACCAATGCTTTTTTCCATTCGCCATAAGGTCACAAGATGCCTCTGCTGGGAGTCAACATTGATCACGTCGCAACCGTGCGGCAGGCCCGCCGAACCATCGAACCCGATCCGGTGCATGCCGCCGTACTTGCAGAATTGGGTGGAGCCGATCAGATCACCGTCCACCTTCGAGAAGACCGTCGCCACATTCAGGATCGAGATGTTCGACTGCTCCGGGAAACCTGCCGCGTCCCGTTGAACCTTGAAATGGCCGTCTCTGACGAGATCACTCGCATCGCACTGACGGTGTTGCCTGCACAGGCGACGCTCGTTCCAGAGAAGCGAGAAGAAATCACAACGGAAGGTGGTCTCGACGTCAGGACCCATTTCCATCGCATTCGTCAATGCGTGGACCAACTTCAGGGTGCCGGAATCCTTGTGAGCCTTTTCATTGACCCGGATGTCGCGCAGGTAGAAAAAGCGAAGGAACTGCAAGTGGATGCAGTGGAACTTCATACGGGATGCTACGCTGATGCCACAACCAGATCTCGACAAGACGAAGAATTCGATCGCCTTCGTGAAGCGGGACTGTTTGCCACCGCGCATGGATTACGATTGAACCTCGGCCATGGTCTGACATATCGAAACGTCAGACGTGTCGCAGAGATTCAGGGGGTCTATGAATTAAATATCGGTCATTCCATCGTTGCGCATGCTCTTATGGCAGGCTTCGAACGTGCCGTGCGAGAGATGAAGCAGTTGATCACACTGTGAACGATGTTGATCAAAGTGATCCCTTGAGCGATGATGACGTCGACGCAGGGTCACAGGCCCGCGTTTGTCCCTGTGCAAATTGTGTCCAGCCCGCAGCCGCTGAAGAATGTCCATGCCCGGAAACTCCTTTGGAACTCTGTTTCGCATCACCACCGCTGGCGAAAGTCATGGTCCGGGCAACGTTGTGATTGTCGACGGCGTGCCATCCGGACTGCCTTTGTCGGTGGATGATCTGATTCCCGATCTTCAACGCCGCCGACCGGGGCAGAGTCCGCTTGTCACGCAACGACAGGAGAGTGACGAACCGGAAATTCTTTCCGGCGTGTTCGATGGCAAAACGACCGGAACCAGCATCGCGATTCTGATCCGCAACAACGATCAGCGAAGCGGTGACTATTCTGATATCATCGACAAGTATCGACCGGGTCATGCGGATTACACCTTCGACGCAAAGTACGGCTTTCGTGATTACCGTGGCGGCGGACGCAGCAGTGCTCGTGAAACAACTGCCAGAGTCGCGGCGGGGGCAACTGAGAAGAACCTCATTCCGACGGAAGTTGGCGGCGAAGTCAGAGCGAACGTCAGCCAGGTCGGCGGCATTCGAGCACACATTCCAACTCCGGAGGATGTGACCCTGCAGCAGGTCGAGTTCCTTCCCGACGGCAATCCGAATTTTGTCCGATGTCCTGATTACGACGCGGCAGCCAGGATGGCTGCATTGATCGACGAGGTTCGTCGTGATACCGATTCGATCGGAGGCGTCGCAGAAGTTGTCGCAAAGAATGTCCCCGCAGGACTTGGTGAGCCGGTTTTTGACAAACTGAAGGCAGATTTCGCCAAGGCGCTGTTCAGCCTGCCTGCTGTGCTTGGTGTCGAGTACGGCAATGGCTTTGCCTGTACGGAACTGCGCGGCAGCCAGAACAATGACATCTTCACTGCTCGAAAGTCGTCCTCTGGTCTGACCTCCATTACCACGGAATCCAACCGACACGGTGGTATGCTCGGCGGCATCAGTTCCGGACTACCAATTGTTCTGCGTGCCGCCGTGAAGCCCACCAGCAGTCTGGCCAAAGAGCAGCCCACGGTGACTCGTTCCGGAGAATCGACCACAATTCGAACCAAAGGCCGTCATGATCCCTGCCTGCTGCCCCGCTTCGTGCCGATGGCGGAGGCCATGGTGGCTCTTGTTCTTGCCGACCACTGGCTCCGATGGCGTGCCATCCGCTGAACAGTCTTCTTCAATGTTTCGCACCTGATTCGGGAGAAAACCCGGAATGCGACGACGTCGATCACCACGACAGACACTGATCTTTACCATTGTTGCCATCGTTGGCTTTTTTGCATGTTTCGAGGGACTGTTGTGGCTCCTTGAGATTGAACAACCGAACCGCGTCGATGCGATGGTCTTCACCTTTCCTGTCGATGAGTACAACCAGAGTTCGCCGCAGCCATTTCTGGAACGTGACCCAAACCTTTTCTGGAAACCTCGCGCCGGAGTGCTCGGCCACAACTCCCGAGGCTGCCTCGGCCCTGAGTTTGCTGACCAACCGGCGGATGGCGTGTTCCGGATTCTTTGTCTGGGTGATTCCTGCACTCACTTTGGGCCCGAGCCTTATCCGCAAATGCTTCAGGAAAAGCTGAACGCGCAAGCTCCCGGGCGATTTGAAGTGATTAACGCGGCTGTTATTGGGTACACATCGTTTCAGGGCATGAAGCATCTCGAAACGCAGGGGCGGAATTGGTCACCTCATCTCGTCACCGTTTACTTTGGCTGGAACGATCACTGGCTCGCGCGATACTTTTCTGACAAGGATCAGCCTCGGTCCCTGTCGTTCATGACTCAGACAGCCAATCTGCTGGATCATTCGCGGACGTTTCAGGTGATGCGGTTGTTCGCGAATGCAGCTCGCGAGCCGGAACGACAGAGCCTTCGCGTGGAACTCGACGATTATCGAAGTAACCTTTCACGGATTCAATCGCTCTGCCACGAGCGAAACATCCGCGTCTGGTTCCTGACAGCCCCACAAGCGCTCGATCAGGGGATTCCAGACTACCTGTACACATCTGGTGAAGTTGCTGATCCGACCACGCTGTTGAAGCTTCACGAAAGCTTCAACAATGTCGTGCGTGAAGTAGCAAAGTCTACCAGTTCAACACTGATTGATCTGGCGTCTGACTTCGATCAGACGGATAAAACCGACACATTCGAATTCGACCACATCCATCTGACTGATCACGGAAAACAACTGATCGCCGATCGTTTGCTCAAGCAGCTTCAGTACGAGGGTCAACGGCCGGCTTCTAATCCGGCAGTTGACGACAAGCCTGTTGAGAAGGAATCACAGGCCCGCAAATCCGTTGGCCACGCTCCTCGTGTGTACAGGACGTCAGGAACCGGGATCAGACAAGTGCGTTCATCAAGATTACTTCTTCTTGAGTGTCTGCATGTAATCAACCACGTCCGCGAGGTCCTGAGTCGTCATCGTCTTCTGCAGATCCGCGGGCATAAGGCTTGTCTTTTGCTTGACCAGTTCCTCGACTTCCGACTTCGGAATAGCTCGCACGATCGCATCGTCGCCTTTGATGCTCACTTCGGCATCCGTGTTACTGACGAGCAGACCGTTCAGAGTCGTGCCATCAGTCTTGACAACGGTCCAGAGTTCAAAGTTATGGCTGATCCCGGCACTTGGGTAAAGCACTGATTCGAACATCGCTTCCCGGCTGAGTTTGCTCCCGATCTCAGTCAGGTTCGGTCCAATCTCCCGCCCCATGCCGTCAACGACGTGACACTTGTGACAGGTGCCCGTCGAGAAGAACACCATGCGACCATTCGCCAGATCACCCTTCAGCCTCGTGAGTTCGCTGATTGGCGGCGTTGGCATATTGTCCTTTGACGGAGGCAAGGGAAACAAGCGCTGAGCCGACTCGCGAGCATTGCGAGATGGCGAACTGTGCAACGCCGCTGCTACGGCCTGTTCAAGCTCCGGGTCAAGTGCCTTTTCGTCAACCAGTTTCACGACGTCCATCGCCGCATTGTTCACCTTCGACGCAGCCCTGACCGCCGCTCGACGAACGTCGATGTTGACCTCGGCATTTTTCAGCACCGTCAGCAGCGGCCCTGCAATCGCACCATTCTGACTGTTGCCCATGGCTTCCGCCGTCGCAATCGCCTTCGCAGAATCGTCTCCGGTCAGGGCACCGGAGAGAAGGTCCCATTGTTTCAGCTCGAGCAGTGCCGAAATCGCTTCCACACCGAGCTGTTCAGAGGCATGCTGCTGGCCAAGTTCCAGCAACTCATCGTAGTAATCGGCTGCCGAAAACCTCTTCACCAGACGAACAAATTCGACGGTTCCCGCTGTGGCCTTCAGCGTTCTTGCAATGGCCTCTTTCGCTGCCACGCTCGACGCCTCGTTCCCTGTGAGTCGGGTCAATGCTTCGATCGTAACCAACTCCGCCGCTGCGGGATCCATACCTGTCAACGTCTGTTCGCTCAGCAATTCAGAGCATGCCGCGGAAGCGGCCGTCCGATCCTCGAAATCGAGGCTGCGAAAAAACTGCGTCAACAGCACCTCGCTGGTCCTGTTGTCCTTGTTCTTCGTATCCGCTTTCATAATGGCGAGCTTCATGTTCGTGGCAGTATTGCCCCGAGAACGCCAAATCAGACTCTTCAGATTCGTACTGGAACTGTTCTTCGCAAGAGCAGGCAGATTCTGATCCCATCCTGAAACGGAATCGCCATCGAGGGCAATCCCTAGTGCTTCAAGATACCATCGATCACCCTCAGGGCTCATCTCAGCAAGCGTCTGCCAGAACTGAATCTTCTGCGGGCCGCTCAGATGTCGCATGGCTATGGCACACTCACGACGCACCTGCGCCGACTCATCACGCCGGAGGCGGAAAAGAATGCGGTCGAGATCCACTCCCATTCGACGAGCCAACCGGATACCAGTGATCCGAATATCCTCATCTTTGTCGGTGATTGCCAGATCAACATACTTCTGAGTCATGCCATCAATCTGGCCCAGCAGCCACAGGGCCCGCGCTCGAAAACGGGGATTTGCATCAGACTCGAACATCTTCGCCAGCGCCGCTTCCGACGCGGCACCGGATTCTTTCAGCCTGGTGAAGGCCAGATACCGAGTCGCCACATTGGGACTCTTCAGAGCTTCGGCGGCACCTTCGACCGTTGAAAAGTCGTGCTTCGGAACGGAATATTTCTGGCCGGGCATCGAGACTCGGAACAAACGTCCGCGTTCCACATCGCCCTGACGATGACCACCAACGCCTGGGTCGTACCAGTCAGCCACAATCAGTGATCCGTCCGGAGCCACACACACATCTGACGGTCGGAACCATTGATCGCGAGTCCCGTTCAGGATGTTGTTGATCTCGGCCTTATAGCCCGCTCCGTCGTCGGTTACCGCATAGCTGCGAACCACGTTTGGACCGGCGTCGCAGTGAATGAGCTGATTGATGAACCGCTCCGGCAGTTGATTGCCTTCGTAGATCAAAATGCCGGTCGGTGAACCAGCTCCTGTCTGCAGCAGGTTCGGAACAACGCCCGGATCGTTCAGATGCCAATGGCGGCGAGGAATCTCTTCTTCCATATTCGTGCGAGGCGTCTGCCAGCCGGCTCCGGTGAGCTCGTCCTTGTAACCGTAGTTGCCATATTCCATCACGTAGTTAATTCGAACGCCTTTGTTGCCGTCGTCATCGTTATCGGACTGCCAGACGGTGCCGAAGCTGTCAACGCACAGTTCCCAGTTGTTGCGGAAGTTCCAGCCGAGCGTATCAACTTTGCTGCCGTCGAGTTCGCAGCGAAACGCCATCCCTTCCTGATATGGCTTGCGAGCAGCTCGTACTTCATTACCAGCAACGTCAACAACAATCGAACCATCCGGATTATGCAGCTCTTCTCCACTGTTGCCGAAATTGAAGTACAGTCGACCATCGGGACCGAACGTAAAGCTGTGAATGCCGTGGTCGTGCTGAGTTCCCTTGATACCTGTGAACAAAACTTCTTTGCGATCGGCCTTCAGATCGCCGTTGTCATCGTGGAAACTGAAGACGCTGTCGCCCGCCGAGACGATGACTCGATTGCCCAGCACGCAGACACCATGAGCCGAATCAATGTCGCGGCCCTGATAAAAGACCGTTTCCTTATCGGCCATGCCATCTCTATTGGTGTCTTCCAGGATCAGAATACGGTCTCCTTCGGGACGGTCGGGGTTATTGCCATTCGCAAAGCGTCGGTAGTTCACCACTTCGCAAACCCAGATGCGCCCCAGGTGATCCACGTCGATATTGGATGGACTGAGCAACATCGGTTCGGCGGCAAAAAGCTGAAGCTCCACACCATCAGCCGCGTCAAGACCAGCGACTGCGTTCTCAGGCGTTCGATCGACCGGAGCATTCTGCCCAATCGGGCCGGGAGCTTCCGTGTAAACAAAAAACTGCACACTGGAGCCCATGCCCTGATCCGTACCACCATTGTCCACTCCTGCCCGAGCCACAAACGTCTCATATCCATCGGGCAGCTCAAAATGGATGATCGAATTGGCATGAGTCCCAATGCCGAATTCAACGGCCTTGCCCGCGATGCTCAATGGCCGACCGTCCGCATTCTTGTTGACGTGAACATGACCCCAGTCGGTCGCCGCTGATTTCCACTTAAGATCGGTCAGCCTGAGTTCACCCCTCGGCCCGACCAGTTTTGGTTCGGCCCAATCGGCCCAGTCACTTCCATAGCCATTGCCACCATCGGTCACCACGAGATACAGATTCTTCGCCCCCTTGATACTGGCTTCAACCTTGACGGCAAAGCCAGGCGTATCGGTCGAAATCACGGGCGTGCTCGCCACAGGTTTAGGGGGAGCCGCACAGACATCGCTTCCCGGCAGGATCGTCAGTAAAAATGGCAGGCAGAACAGAATTCGATTCGGTCCGAAACAGGCATGTGGATCGGTATGCATTGTGGAATCCCTGGGCGGCAAGATAAAACCAGACCCCTCAACTCATGAACGTCGGACTCACTCCGGTTCACGTCAAATACAAGACAAGGGTTCGTCGAACGCTTCAGGATTCGCAATCGACTTTTCGCGGAGGGGAACATCAGGTCATCAAGAACCCGCATTTGAGCATGCCGAAGAAGTCTGCTCAATCCAATCCGCAGTTTTTAAGCGCTTCGATGAGAAACCGCGTCCGGTTGCTGAGGCCATTTCGATCACGCTCGCTCGAAACACGAAAGTGACATGATGCAAAAGCCTCCATCCGCCCGATTCTGGATCAAGATCCAGGACATCCATCCAATCTCGTAAATTCTATGACCGCTGACGGATCTCCAGCCAGACTCTGTGCATTGGCTGGTCAGAGAGGCTGTGAGCCGACCAGCCACACGAACCCAGTCAAACTCGATCCCTCGCGACTCCGCCCCTGTCTGAAATCATGTCAGCGTTTCCAGCCAGGCACTGGTGTGCTGAGCGACTTCGGACCGCATTTGCCAATGAAGCAGATGCCCCGCATTTGGAAAATCGATGCGAGTCAGATCTGTGACAAGGTCTGAAAGATGAGCCGCATCTTCATCGGGCAGCATGCCGCCCTTCGAAACATCGCCGCGAAACAGCAGGGCAGGGCAGGGAACACTTCGAAAAACATCGTCAAAATCGAATCCCATCGGCCAGCGATTCAGCAGTATGGCGTTCATCACCTCGGGATCCAGCTGCCTCAGACTCCATCCGGCAAACCGCAGGTTGACAGCATCCCGAACATCTGAAATCCGCAGCACTCGACCATCCGAATACGTTTTGACCACTTCCGAACCGAATCCAAGAGAAACCTGCTGAACGGAGACGTCACGCCGTCCTGCCCATCGCTGCATGGCGGCAAAGGTGGGATAATACACGGTGTTGCTCAATTGAGCCCAGAAGCCTGGCGATGGCGGATCCTCAAGGACGACTCCGGCGACCAGATGCGGTCGCGTGGACGCCACTGCGGCTGCCACGAGGCTTCCGAGAGAATGCCCGTAGACCACGGTCGGCCTCCCAATGAAGTCCAGTGCGGCGATCGCGTCTTCAATATAGTCGGCAATTCGATACCGATCACCCGCCCGCTCCGATTGTCCATGACCGCGAAAATCAATTGCCCGAATCCGGAAACGCCCCGGCAACATGGTCGAGAGCGACGAAAATGTCCGACCAGCCCGACCGACTCCGTGAAGCATCAGAATCTCATCGTGCCCCGCAGACTTGAGATCAAACAGATGAATTCTGACTCGATCGTCTGTCATGACATGATGAGATTCCGCCACGATGTGCTCCTCGTTCGTCGTCATCTGAAACAATTCCGTTGTCGCAACTTGCACCGAGCCCGGCAAGCCACATGCCGGAGGATCGGCAGGCACCCAGGGCGTAAAAGTCTCACGTAATCCTCGTTGCTGCCGATGCAGGTGGTCATCCCCGCTGTAAAACACCGCACCAACCTTCTGAATTCCGCCACTCCAGCCTTGAAATCATGGGGGCGGATTTCGCATCGAACATG
>JBKDRW010000196.1:0-5331 GCA_046341255.1 Planctomycetota bacterium | reverse complement strand
CCTGTGGACAGCAATATTGATTATGCGTTGTGGCTGACGACGAAAGAACTGGCTCCACGGTGGCGGCCGGCGTTTGAACGCGGGGACCTGAACTTCGGTAACGATGCGGATCAGATTGCCTACGGCTTTTCTGCGCTCGGGAGCGGGGCGCCGGTCGAATTGCTGATGAAGGATCTGTACGCCGATCACGTCACGGCGGAAAAACGGCAGAGACTGGCTCAGCTCATCTGTTACAGCGCGAATGCGGATCAGATGGGCCAGCTGTTTTCGATGGCGAGTGCTCGTCTTGACGGTGAACTCATGAAGCTGGTGCTGCTGCACTCGGGCACTCGAAAGATCACTCCGAGCGTGAACGCCGAGGATGTCAGGAAGCTTCTGAAATCGGAGGATCCTGCCGTTGGACATTCGGCGTTGCGTGCCATCGGTCAGTGGAAGATTGCCGATCTTCGTTCTCAGCTTGAGGAAATTGTATTGGACCATAAAACGGATACTGCCACTCTGGATGCGGCATTCGAGGGGATTGGAGCAGGTCGCGATGACAGTCTGTTGACGCTTCTGGAAAAGGTTGGTGGCGCGGCTGAGTCTTCGTTTGACGCCCGATCCATGGCAATCGAACAATTGGCATCTGCAAAGCCAGCGGTAGCCGCCAGTCTCGCGGCTTCCCTGTTTATGACAATGCCTGAAGGAGCCAGTCCTGCGGACGTCGCTCGAGCGTTGCTCAGCGAGAAGGAGGGTTCCAGACTTCTGACGGCCTCGCTGAACGGCAAAGAGCGTCGCATAGACGTGGCACGCGACATTCTGCGGGTCCTGCGTGAATCGGGCCGAACGGACGGCGATCTGGAAAATACGCTGCGAACTGCCGGGAAGATTGCGAGCCGTAAGTCATTGACTGATGAGGAACGTGCGGCGATTCTCGAGAAAGCAAAGACGGCGAAAGCATCCGACGGGGAACTGATCTATCGGAATGAGAAGTTGAATTGTCAGCGATGTCATGCCATCGGTGGTGCTGGTGGTCTGGTTGGTCCGGATATGATAAGCCTCGGTGCCAGTGCTCAGCCGGACTATCTGCTGGAGTCGCTGCTGAATCCCAATGCGAAGGTCAAAGAGAATTATCACACGACTGTTGTGGCCACAGCATCAGGTGAGGTTCTGGCCGGTGTTCAGGTGCAGAAATCCGATAAGACTCTGACACTTCGGAACGCTGAGAATAAACTGATCGAGATTTCGGTTGCGGACATTGAAGAACAGACTCAGGGGGTTTCTCTGATGCCGGAGGGGCTGGTCGACAACCTGACGGATGATGAGATCGCATCGCTGGTGCGATTTTTGTCCGAGCTTGGGCGAACGCCTGAGTACACGCTGTCGAGGAATCGTCTGCTGCGAAGCTGGCAGGTCGTGTTGCCGACACAGGAAGCCTTCCATCAACTGAATCGAACGAGCTTCAGCCAGGTGGCAGCAAACGAGTCTGCATTCTCATGGTCAGAGAGATACAGTGTTGTGGCCGGTGCCCTGCCTTTGCAGGCAATTCCGGTGATGAAGGTGCGAGAGGTTCCCGTTGGGTTTGCACGGTGCCGAATCAACGTCACGACGCCCGGTCAGATCGGATTCAGGATGAATTCCGTGGCTGGCACCGAAGTGCGAATTGATGGAGTCCCGGTGGAACCGGCTGCCGAATTCACCGCAGATCTTGCAGCTGGGTTGCACAGCGTGATTCTGACCATCGATACGGCGAAACGCGGAGAACCGATTTTGCTCGAATTGATCGGCATTGAAGGAGGCGGAAACGCAGAACTGGTCAATCCATAATCACGGGTATTGCCAGGACTTTGAGATTCTCAGCACGCTCCGCGATGGATATCCTGCCGAAGTCAATTCTGACAAAGGAGGAGCGAGCCATGGCGGTCACTGGGCGAATCGGGATTGGTATTCTGGTCGTACTGCTGTGGTGGAGCGAGGGACGCGGGCAGGAAGATGCGTTCGAGGTCCGAGCCATCTCCGGAGAGCCGTTCGGTGTTGCAGAACTCATTCGGAAAGAGAGCGGCTCGGGCTCGAAGAGTCGTTTTCAGATCGAATCGCTGGGCTCCGGCGCTTTGTATCCTGTAGCCACCAGAACCGGTTGTCGCTTTCTCTTTGCTCCATCCTCGAAGCATGTCCGTGTTGGCAACGATCTCGTCAATCTCAAGGCGGATGCGTCGGGGGAACGCTGGCAGCAGGAACTGGATTTGTGGTGGCAGGCCTATGTCGATCACGCGCGGCTCGCGCAGCGCGGCGATCATATGCCTTTGCAGGTGAACCAATATCTGGTGACCATGCTGTCCCGCAGGCTGAAGTTGCCTGCTGTCGATCTCAGCAGTACAACGTACTTTGGTGATTCGTCTGAAAGCCGGTTCTTTGCGCTTCTGACCGGCTCCGAATCCATCCGTGTCGCGCTGCAGAAGGAGACGCTGCTGCAGACGAGTGACAGCATCCAGCCTGCAGACTGTCCTGTGCCGGAACCCGTTCTTCCGCCTGCCGTACAGATCCCGGAACCTGCACCCAATGTCGAAGTGGAACCGCTTGCGATGCAGATTCCGCCAGAATTCTTTTATGTGCGTCTGGCCGGCTATCAGGATCTGACGTGGGCGCAGAAACAGTTGGATGAACTGGGGACAGATGTCCGCGACTTTCTCAATGCCCGCGCTTTTGATTATCACCTTTCAGCTCGTATTCAGGATCAACTGGAGTTGCATGATTCGGAGCTTGCTCAGTTACTCGGCCCTCATGTGATTGATGATCTCGCCGTCATCGGCACGGACACGTTTCTTCGCGAAGGTGCCGGGATTGGTGTGGTCTTCCACGCCAGAGTCAGCGAGGTACTGCGAAACAATCTGAATGCACAACGTCTGTCTCGGCAGCAGTCTGAGCCCGGTTCGACGCTTGAGCAGGTGACGTTCGACGGCCATTCGGGAACGCACTCGCTGCTTTCGATGCCGGACAATCGACTGCGTTCCTTCTATGTCCAGTCCGGCGATTATCATCTTGTCACGACGTCTCGTCACCTCGCTCAAAGGTTTCTCGAGGTCGCCGAGTCGCCTGAGCTGTCGCTCGGCGCTCTCGAGGAATTCCGTTACGCGCGAACGGTGATGCCGCTGTCTCGTCAGGACAATGTGTTCATCCACCTGTCGGATCCGTTCTTTCGGTCGTTTATACACCCGCGGACTCGAATCGAAATGACTCGCCGCGCAAAGAGTGATAACGACATGGAACTGCTGCAGATGGCAGCGCTCGCAGCTCAGGGTGAAGGAAATCCGGCGAAGACGATCGACGAACTGATTGCCGCGGGTTTCCTCCCATCAAAATTCGGAACACGTGCTGACGGCAGCAGGTTGAGTTGGGAAGGTCATCAGGTGACTGACACGGTTCGCGGCGGTCGTGGGACGTTTCTGCCCGTTGTCGATGTGGAATTCGATCAGGTGACGGCGGATGAGATCGAGGCCTACAAGTCTTTCTCTGACATGTACCTGAGGATCTGGCAACGGATGGACCCGGCGAGTGTCGGCATTCGACGGGTCGATGAGGGCGGGCAGGAGCGATTGCTCGTGGACCTTCATGTCTGTCCGTTTCCAGTCAATGACTATTCGTGGCTGGGGTTCTTTCAGAGTGAGAAGGACGGGAAGGCGGTAGCTCCCGTTGAGGGCCTCGTCGTGCTGGTGGAGGGTGATGTTCTGAAGATGTCTCCGGTGATCGCTGGATTCGCAGACTTCGAACCCTGCATCAGGATACTGGAGTCGATGAAGACGGCAGGTGATTATTATGAAACGCCTCCGGCTTTCGTCGGAGAACCGCGAAAAGATGGCAAAGAGGTGAGTCTGTTCGGAGATCGACTGCCTGCGGATCTTCCGGAAGATACGGTTCATGAACTGAATCGAAGTGGGTTCAGTAATTGCGGCATGCGATCAGGGCCATTTGAACTCTGGGCGGCAGAAAGGCAGGCCCTTGAAGCCGTTGCCGGGAAACTGCGTGAAGTTGATGCTCCTCGCCCGGCAAAGGCACGGGTTCATATTTACGACATCAGCAACGCGAAAGCATCAAAACTAGCCCATGTCCTCGGATGGCTGCAGGCGAGAAAAATCGCGGATGGAAACGCTTCGCTGCTGAATCAATTTGTCAGTCAGTTTCGGGTTGCTCCCGATCAAGTCAGCGTTGTCGTTGATCGTGTCTTTGACGCATCGCTGGTGCATCCGCTGAACGGGCGTTGGGTTGTGAATCCGGGGCAGTCAGTAACCGATGAGGGTGGCATGGAACGCATGACCTATCGTCAGCCACTCCTGAATCGCCTTCGCGGTGCTGAGATCGAATTGAATTCCGAAGGCAACGTATTGACCACACATCTCGAGATCCTTCTGGACAAGCCCGAAAAGCAGTAGAAGGTGCTCACGTGATGCACTTTCGTGAGCTACTGAGTCACGGCACAGGATGGATCATCTTTGCGTCCCGACGAACCGTGGTCGGCAAGTGTCATCGGGAGCATTTACGAACACAGGGGTCGAAGCTGATCCAGAAGTTTCGGGATGGCATCAAACGGGTTTTCTGATTCTTCATATTCGAGCGCAACAAACCCGCGATAGTTGGCGTCTTTCAGAATCTGAACGATCCGCGCGAGGTCAGCCGGTTCTTTTTTCCCAGCTCGTGAAATGGACGCTTTGATCTGCGCATTGACCGCATAGGGGGCAATGATCGCGAGGTCGGCGTAGGGATCTTCTGTGGCGAAGTTTCCGCTGTCGAAATTCACGCCAAACCATGGAGAAGGTTTCACCTGCCGGATGATTTTCATCATCTGTGCTGGAGTCGCAGTAATCCCACCATGATTTTCGAGAGCGAGGAACACGCCTTTTGATGCGGCATCATCCAGACACTCATTGATTCCCGCAGCGCATCGCTCGATGGCCGCGTCTTCAGTTTCTCCTTTCGGCACATGGCCGGCGAAAATTCGAATGGCCGGTGCTCCGAGGGTGGCCGCGTAGTTGATCCATTCTCGGCACTCAGCCAGTTGTTTCTGACGAGCTTCTCCTTCGGCCAGGCAGAAGTCATTTCCGATGGCGGTGCCTGAGATGCTCAATCCCAGTCGATGAACCATGGAACGAAGGCCAAGCAGATACGCGGTGGTGATCTCCTTCGGAAAGTAGTATCCCGTGAGCTCCGTTGCGCCCAGACCCTGACTCGCGCAGTATTCGATAAACTTTTCGAGAGTCATCTCAGACTTCGCGATCTGCCCTGGGGTACCTCGCCGCGCGAACAGCTTGTTAAATGAGTATCCGGCGAGGCTGAGTTTCAGCAAGGAGCCAGTCGGAC
>JBKDRW010000195.1:0-2059 GCA_046341255.1 Planctomycetota bacterium | reverse complement strand
GATCAAGACGACAATCTTGCCGTATCCACCATCGGCAGCGGCATGGCCAAGGATTTCCAGAATCCTCTTTCGAGCCCTCTCACAGAAACGTGTCAGCCGTTCAGAATCCGCCTTCGGGCGATTGCACACGATCAGGAAATTCAGTGACTCCCAGATGCTGTAATTGTCCTGCAGATGATCGGACAGCTGGCCAAGCCACTTTGCCTGAATCTCAGTCCAGATGTGATGAAAGTCTGAGTCCGGCGGAAGCGTTTCGACCCAATCAAAGATGCGTTCCCAGTCCGGCCTTGGGTATCCATGGCGGTAGATAAAAAATGCGTCGATTTCATCCAGACGGATCCGTTTGATTACCATTGATGTCAGCCTGCCATGCAACAAGTATTGAGTTCCAATTTTAGAGCTCTGTAGGCTCGGAGCAATTGATGGTCTGAGTAATCACCTTCACTTGCCGCCAAGTTCGTGAGAAGTCGGATTTTTACAGGTCACAGGCTGTAAGACTTCGCGTGTGCCGATCGGTTGACGCCTCCCTGGCAACTTGTCGTAATCCTGCTTCCTCCCATCCCACCCCGAAGTAAAGAACTACCAACATGATCCCAATCGATCTCACCGGCAAAGTCGCCATAGTGACCGGCGGCATTCAGGGGTTGGGCAAGTCGACGGCTCGGATGATGAAGCGGGCCGGAGCGAAAGTTGCTGTCACTTACTTTGATGATCCGGCTGGGGTCAGTCGTCAGCGAGCCGACGAGACCGCAACAGAGCTGGGCGACGCCGGCTTGGTGATGGCGGCTGATGTGCGAAGTCGCAGCGACATGAAGTCGTTTTTCGAAAACGTGAAGACTCGATTTGGACGAATCGACTTCCTCGTCAACAACGCGGCGATCCTGCGAGATCGATCGTTCAAGAACCTGACGGATGACGAATGGGACGCGGTTGTTGAGACCAATCTTTCAGCCGTCTTCAAAGTCTGTCAAACCGCCCTGCCCTTTCTGCAGGATGGAGGTCGCATTGTGAACATGGCCTCGATTTCCGGAGTCGTCGGGTTCTTTGGCCAGGCCAATTATTCGTCTTCCAAAGCTGGCGTGATTGCGTTGACGAAGGTGCTGAGCCGCGAGCTTGCCGCGCGACGTATCAACGTCAACGCGGTGGCTCCTGGAGTTGTTTTGACAGAAATGGGAGCTTCCATTCCGGAGGCAGCACGCCAGCAGATGCTGTCACAGATTCCGATGAAGCGATTCGGCGAGCCTGACGAAATCGCGTCCGTCATTCTGTATCTTTGCAGCGATCTGTCATCCTATGTGACTGGCCAAACCCTCCACGTTAACGGCGGCTGGTGGGGTTGAATTCCATGCCCAAGTCCTCACCTCGCCAATCACCTCTTGACGCCAAACTCTGCTCGGCTGCCGACGCTGTTGCTCACATTCGAGACGGCATGACGGTGGCCTGCGGAGGCTTCGTCGGCGCGGGACATCCGGAAGCTTTGACGGCGGCTCTTGAGCGACGACATCTGGCTGGACATGGACCCAGAGATCTGACACTCGTCTACGCTGCCGGTCAGGGAGATGGCAGGACGCGGGGCCTGAATCACCTCGCTCATGTGAGTCTGCTGAAACGAGTGATCGGTGGCCACTGGGGATTGTGTCCGCAATTGGGGCGACTGGCATTGGCGGGCGAAATTGAGGCATACAATTTTCCTCAGGGAGTCATCTGTCACCTGTTTCGGGACATCGCCGCGGGCCGTCCGGGATGCGTCACTCAGGTTGGTCTCGGCACATTTATCGACCCCCTCAACGGGGGCGGCCGATTGAACTCGCGAACTGTCGAAGAACTTGTTCAACGCATCACGCTGCGAGAAAAAACGTGGCTCTTGTATCACGCATTTCCAATTCATGTCGGACTGATCCGCGCGACGGCGGCCGATCGATTTGGCAATCTGATCATGGATGAAGAAGCCGTCATCGGCGACGTCCTTCCGATTGCTCAAGCCGCGCACAATCATGGCGGATTTGTTATCGCGCAGGTCAGGAGAATTCTCGACACAGCCGCGCCCCCGCAGCAGGTG
>JBKDRW010000194.1:0-3326 GCA_046341255.1 Planctomycetota bacterium | reverse complement strand
GTACTGCGGTCTCTGGCCCCTGAATGACGGTGTCTGAGTTTCGACTTCTTCCATGTTCAACGGAAAATCCTCCTACAAAGACAACGAAGGAAGTGCGGTCACAAGTCCCGCGTCGGATCAATCCACCGAATTCGCGGTGCCCCGAGGGCGAGGCGAAATTACGCATTTTAACCGTCCGGAAGAATCGACCGTGCCGAGTTTTCCGTCTATGACAAACGTAGTAAGTCGCACCTTGAGTTTCGATCCAACCAACCCGCGTCTGCTGCAGCGACCTCCATAGTTGCGACGATGTCGAACGCAGGTTTCAAGGATGGAACCCGTTGGCGCTGAGGGAAGGGAGTCGATGCCATGAAGTCTCGAGGGCTTTCACTTGCGATCACAGGCACTTTGATTGCTGCCGCTGCCGGATGTCAGACCGCGTCTCGATGCTGCTCAGCGATTTTCGCCTCCGCTCCGGCATCATTTGCCGATGCAACACCGGTCCCCGAACGGACCGTACCAGCGTCTGCAATTTCAGCGGCCCGACCATCCGATGATTCATCCGGCCGCGAGGAAAACGTCGCGGGCACGGAAGAACCACCCCGCCGATTCAATATTCCAGAGGAGTTGCCCGGCGCAAATGCGTCACCGCTGACGTTGCCGCCGATGGACGACAGCAAAACTCCTGAACAAAAACGCTCGATCGCGGAGTCGCTGTTCCCGGACGTCGAATCGCTGGACAATCCCGAGACACCGGTCGTCACCGGAGAGCCATTGACCCTGGCGACACTTCAGCAACTGGCGGTCGACAACAGTCCCGTCATTCGGCAGGCAGCCGCAGATGTGGAATCATCCAGAGGAAATGCTGTCCAGGCGGGACTCTATCCGAATCCAAACGTAGGATACGAAGGCGACACGATCGGGACCGCAAAGACCGCTGGATATAACGGTCTGATGATCACCCAGGAATTTGTCACCGCCGGCAAGCTGACGCTGGCTCAGAATACAGCGATGAATCAGGTCCGAGCAGCTCAGGCCGATCTGCGGAAGGCTCGCATCGCCCTTGCTTCCGATGTTCGTCGTTCATACTTCAAGGTGCTGATTGCGCAGGAGCAACTGCGGTTTACCCGCGCCATAGCGAAGCTCAGCAACGAGGTTTATCAGGCCCAGATTGATCTGGTGGCGGGCGGTGAAGCCGCTCCGTACGAACCGCTACAGCTCCGGGTCATCGCAGTGCAGGCTCGAAACGACGTCGTGACTGCCAAAAATGGATTGGAAGCTGCCTGGCGTCAATTGGCGGCATCCATCGGCATGCCGCATCTGGAACAGCAGCATGTCGCCGGCTCGGTCGAACATCTGCTCCCGGAGATGGATTACCAGACGCTTGTAACCGCATTGCAGCGTCATTCAGATCTGATTGCTGCCAATGCTCGCATCGCCGCTGCAGGCTGCAACCTCCGACTGCAGGAAGTCACGCCGATCCCTAACATCACTGTTTACGGAGCATTTCAACATGACGACACAACGCCCCTGTCAGACTATTCCACCAACGTTCAGGTCTCAGCGCCCATACCGGTCTTCGATAAGAATCAGGGAAATATCGCCACCGCGCATGCGCAGCTGGTGAGAGCTCGGCAGGACCTGACCGACGTGAACAACAGACTGCTGTCACAGCTTGCAGAAGTACACAACCGGCAGAAAACAGCCCACACAATTGTCGAGAGCTATCGGACCGATCTGCTGCCGGATCAGGTGCGAGTGTATCGAGGTGTCTACGATCGATTCCTGCTCGACGGACAATCCATCGACTTTGCTCAGGTTGTGGTTGCACAACAGACCCTGACTCAGGTGGTCAACAGTTACCTCACTGCCCTGACCGACTCGTGGATGGCCAACGTTGAGCTGGCTGAGCTTCTTCAGGTGGACGACCTGATGACCATGGACGGATTGGCCAACACGTCAGACGAACCCGAAACCGGTGTGCCTGACGCTCCGGCAGCTGGTCCGGAGATGGAATCGGACCAGGGAAATCTCCGAAGGGATCAGATTGAGCAGTCGTTGGGGGCAAACAGATACAGATCAGCCATTTCTCGACAGGTTCCGTCCGAGGCAGTCCTGGCGAAATCGACCTTCGCAGGCTTCGATGAGGCGCCATCAGACGAACGCGAAATGCCGAATGCCGAATTGTCACGGCACATGACTGAGTCGGACTCATGGGAATGACCCGATGACTTCGCCGATGATTGGCCCGAACGAAATTGGAAATCCAGACGCACACATCCCCAACCGCGCATGAGTGCAAACTGCCCGTTCTATGTCAGACAGTTGCGATCAATCCTGTTCTGTCAGCTCTTTCTCCGTGATTCGACCATTGTCGATTTCCCATCGACGCACGATTGGGTAGAGCCATCGCGCCCAGAGGAAATACTGCGCGGCAAAGAAAAGTCCGATACCCAGCCCCGCCACAACAACAAACAGGAACTGTGGCAGCACCATCGAAACCAGCGCGATGAATCCTCCACCAAAAACCAGCAGCAGCATCATGGCAATCGCAACCGTTGGTGGCTGACGTGGAGGCTCCTTCGACTTCATAAAATCTCTCCAGCGTCAATGATTTCCTGTAACGTTTCGTAGCGAAACGTCATCCCTTCCTCGAGCGACTCGCGAACTCGAGCCTCGGTCAGTAGGTATCCGAGCATCCCTCCGGGTGGCTCAAATGAAACCTCATCAGTCAGTCTGACCATTCCATCAGACTGCAACTCGAAGCGCTGGACGTGTCTCCATGCTCGCATCGGCCCGTCAATCTGCGATTCGGCAATCAGAATTTCCGACACGTCTGTGTACTGATTCGTGGCGCGCTGCTTGAAGCCGTAGGCCGAAATCGTGAATTCTACCTTTTCTCCGACCACGACAACTTCCGGTGCAGTCACAATCTGCAGTTCCAGATCCGGATTGCTGACGCGGGGCAGGTTCAATGGGCGTCCGAGGAAATCCCGCAGGCCAGTCACCGAACACCGAAATAACGCACTTGTAGAAAAATCCGCCATAACACGTCGCCCTGGATCGGAACTGATTGGACTCACTGCCGGTACTGTAGGTGTGAAAACCCTCTCCGGCTATCAGAGGACCAGGATTCTCCGTCAATTGGACGGACCTGCAAGGGGAATCAACGGCTCTACAACTTCAATTCGTTCGTTCCTTGCGGATCGCATCAGCACATCACAGCAATGCTGAGTTCTCAGTGAAATCTCAGACCACTCATGAAAAACCTGACGTTCATGAATCATCTGACAAAAGGCATCGATCAGACAACTCTCAATCTGAGGTTGATTCACGACACACTGATG
>JBKDRW010000193.1:0-5807 GCA_046341255.1 Planctomycetota bacterium | reverse complement strand
TCGCTCGAGCGGTCGGTTCAAACTGATGGGCCGCCAGATCAAGCATTTCGCGAACCTCATCGCTTTCCCAATAGTTGATCAAACTTGCCTGCAGTGCTGCATTTTCCAGAACGGACTCCTGAATCACCGTCCAGACGATCGCCTGCAACTCCGGGTCTGATGCCACTTTCTTCAGGCTCTCTCGCACGACCGCACGCACCTTTTCATTGCGGCTGACCCGGCTGACAATTCTTTCTGTCATTGCTACAAACTCATCCATCCTCGCCTCGATCGCCGGCATGACTTCTCCATTCAGGAAACGATTGAACTCGCTCCGCAATGCATTTTTTTCGGGCAGGGGGGATACGTCATAGAGATAACGCCAGGTGAACGACCAAAGCGAAACTCGCTCCCACAACTGCCTGCCAAGATCACGAGCAATCGGGCGAACTTCATCCTGAACAATCGGCAGAATCTCTTCTCGGACCAGAGGAACGATCTGCTCTCTGACCACGGTTGTCTGATATCGATCTGCCAATTTCGCAAACTCAGGTCGTCGAGCTTCAAGCACCTGCGGGAGCTTCGCTTCAATGGATGAGGCTGCATGGGTCAGACTGGATCGAATCACCGGAGACAGTTTGATCATCAGATCGTCTCGATGCTCACGCCAGTCATCCGCAATAATCTCGGCGATCTGCCGTCTCTTTTCGCCATTCAGCAAAGTCTGCAATACCTGATCGAGCGACGTCGATGCTGTGTGAGACTCAAGGGCAAAGCCATCCGGAAACTGCTTTTGCAGCAGACCATCATACAAGGTCACGACGGCATCGGTGGTCCAGTTCTCTCGACCCCGTTCACCAAAATGATTCGCAATATAGCCGACTTGAAGAAAGCTCCCGTCTTTCTGTTTCAGGAAGACCGGATCCCCAGGGAACATAAGCGAATACGCGGCACCGCTGGCATAGTAGTCACGCGAGCCCCCGAGAGCCCAGGCGGAAACGTCCCCCGCAATCCCGGCCGCAGTCAATTCATGATCTCCGCGTGGCCGAAATGCATTCGCAACCAGCGCAATTCCAAGCATCACCCAGAGAATCATACCGAAATTGCGATGACGGCGAGTCATTTCAGATCCGAGACTGTGTCGAATGAAGACGCACTTTGCCAGGGATTGATTCGTCAGGGACCACACATTCCTGGCAGAATTTCCAACGCACAAAGAACTCTGAAAGTCTCCGCGGCAGCATTCACGTCGTCAAATGATCGCACTTTCAATCACGAATCATGCCGGAAATCGATTCACTTCGGCGTTTCACAGCGGGAATTCTTCGAAGCCATCTCAGTTCTGCAGGATTGTCACGGTATCGTCGTAAATTCGACGTTCCCACGAAATGACTGTGCGGTCAGCTTCCATCACTGGAAAGACATGAACCGGTTCAATCTGAACAGACCACCTGCCGTTCGCATCCGGCGCGACATTCACCTCAAGGTGCCCGTAATGCTTGCCTCCGGAAACAAGAACTCCATCCTTCCAGACTTCAGGTGCATCATCGTGAGCCAGAAACTTTCGATAGGGGTTATCAAAACCCTCGGACGGACCACGAAGCCCGTCGCCGCCGACTCCCACATCGTACATATGAATTTCATGCTTTCGAATGTCCCCGGATGCAAGATGCTCTTCACCCGAAACATAAGATCGTTCGAGCATCTCATCGTGGCCGGAGAACACGACATCGACTCCATACTTCATGAACAGGGGCAAAAGCACTCGCATCGCAATGCCTGACTGTCCGGAAAAACCCTGATGACCAAAAGGAACACTGTGCGGACCTGATCCAAACATCGTGTGATGAAACTGCACAAAGGTAAATCGACTGGCTCTCTGAGCTTCAGCAAGCTGCGTCTCAAGCCACGCAAACTGCTCCGACCCAGGATTGAAATCCGGAGCATGACTTCCTTCGAGACTGTGATTCGTATCAGCAGCCGTTTTGTGCGGCAGACCATCACTGGAATCCAGAGTGATCAGTGTGACAGGCCCGTAGTCAAGGCGATAATAGCGGCCATTGTGATGAGGATTGCTCGCCCCGTTGCCCGGGACAGAGAAATATGTGAGGTACTTGGCCGTCGAAAAGTCGGCACCGGCAGCAGAATACCCTCCACCAGGTCCGGCATAGTTTTCATGGTTTCCCAGAGCGGGAAGAATCGGGATCTTTGAGGCGAGCCGACCGTATTCGCCGGAGTTGTGTCGCCAGAATTCGTCCCAGTCTCGCTGCTCGCCGCCACATTCAACGAGATCACCCGAAATCACCAACAGATCGGGCGACCGAGCTTCGATCAGTCTGCAGTTTTCCCGATAGCCAACCGTTTGATTCACCAGATACGTGGTCGTCTCGGTCGGGCGATTCCCCGCAGCAGCGGCGGGCCAGCTGACCGGCGCGACGACAGACGATTCAGGTTCCGTCTCCGAATCGGAATACACAATCAGCCTGATCGGACTGTCAGCAGCAGGAGCCGTTCGAAATACGCCCCGGAATTCGTCCTCGTTCTGGATCACTCTGTAACGATATGTCGCGCTGGCCTTGAGATCCTTCAGCACCGCCGTATGTCGATAAGGGAGCCCAGCAGGTGAGTCTTCCGGTTCATTCTGGAACGGATTTTCACTGAGCGCCTCGGCAAGTTCCGGCGACGTATGCAGACTCACGACGGAACTCCCCGTCAGTTCATCGCCGGCCTCCTCCGGATAGACTTCGATCCGACCCGGAACTTCTGACTCACTAAACCACCTGATCGTCATCGACCCTGGTGCTGGGTTCTGAAGATAAGGCAGTACGCGAAAGTCATCAGCAAGCAAGGACTGAAGCCCGCAAGCGACAAGGATCGTGGGAAGCACAGTCAGAATGCGTGACATGAGGTCTCCGACCAATGAAGAAAGAAATGAAGCTCGCCAGAGATGCTCTGGCGAGCTTATGAAGTGTTGGTCGCCAGTCAGGAATCACGAACGAAACAAGAGTCGTGACGCCACAGCCCCCCCCCACGAAGTTCATCAGAATCCACAGATCCCAAACCGAGGCTGTAACTGCTCCTCCGCAGTTTCGAACCTATTTGGATTCCATCGGAAAGTTCATTTCATTGCTTCCCGCTTTGACTTCGACGGAGTATCCCTCTTTCATGTACCTGGCTGGCACAGGGGCCGATGCTTCCACTCCCGGAGACCACTCAAAAGTGACCTGGGCCGGGCCGATTTTACATCCGCTGTAGCCATCCAGATAATTTAACTCGTAATTCCCTTCCTCATCCGTCTGCCCGCCGGCTGGTCGCCCTGTCTCAGGGGTGAACAAAATGTTGATGCCCGCCACAGGCTTTCCATCAAGCGTGACTTTGCCGTGGACATCCCCAAGTTCGGGCATATCTCCACGTCCACAACCCGTGAGCGAAATGCCAGCACAGATCGCAGTCATCAACACAACACGAAACTCATGGATTACATTCTTGAACATGCAGATTCTCCCTCCCTGAAAGCTCATCAGAATTCACCAACCACCTGTCCGTCTTCACGGACAAGGAGACAAGCAAACAGCGACGTGACATGAAGTGACATGTCCGTCAGAGCGGCATTGTCTGTCGTTTTGTAGTCGATATTCTCGCTGATCATCCGCACAGAACCGTCGCAAAGAAGGAACTGGGCCCCGCCGGTGTGCCCACTGCTGAAGCCACGAGTCTGGTGAACAAGATTGTTTGCACTCCAGTTGATCCCGTTATACCCGAGCCCAAGGCAGGCCATTGCAGCAGATTTCACATTCGCGCTCGACGACTGATCGTCAATCGACGCACTGAAACCGAAAGCCGTCGCAGCTCCTACAAGAACCTGCCCGTACTTCCACGCTCGCTCACCCACCAGCAATGTGTTGCTCGTGCCATCGGTAATGTCGCGGAAGTTGATTTTTGAGTTTCGGAAACCAACGCCCATAGGACCACAGGCCGAAGCCGCTCGATTGGTTGGGTTCGCAGCAGGTGTGGTGCTGACGCCAGTACCGGCGACCATGACATAATTTGAAGTAGCAATCGGGACCGGACCGGTTCCATTGCTGATATTCATGTTGTACCAATTCGCGGCGGGTGCCGGGCTCACATACGTGTTTGTGATCGGACCAACGTCCGTCGGACAGCGAAAGGCAGGCTGCGCCGTCTGCAAGACCCTGAGATTGGCCGCATTCGCAGCGTTCACCTGAAGGGGTACGTTTCCAACACTCAGAGTCTGGAAAACATTCGCCTGCTCCAACTGTGGCAGAATGAATGAACTCCACGAATACACGCCGACTTCCGAAGTCGTGTTCCCATTGGCAAGCGGCGAAATGTAGCCGGGAGGAAATGTATTGAAGACGTCATGGTAGTTATGGAAGGCAAGACCAATCTGTTTCAGATTATTCTTGCACTGAGTTCGCCTGGCAGCCTCACGCGCCTGCTGCACCGCCGGCAGAAGCAGAGAAACCAGAATTGCGATAATCGCGATCACCACCAGCAGTTCAATCAGTGTAAAACCTCGTTGACGCATCGAATGGACTCTCACAGAACCACCTCCAAAAATGGAATCACCTGCAGATACTTGAAAAGTACACACGGAAAGGAATTGTCGAACACACAACCAAAACGGAAGACGGCCGTATGCCAGACATTCATGAAAGGACGAAGATCGGAAACCTCAGACGTCGATAGCAGGGTTCGAGCGTGCGAGACCAATCGAAGACATGACAGGGATCGAGAGAAGGGTGCCGACACGCAACCGCAGCGGGAGGCAGTCGCGTGAAGGACATTCATGAAAGGACTGAAGATGGGCAATATGACGCGCCAGCAGTACTGCATGGCCGCGTTTCCATTTCATGAACGAGGACGTCCAGATTCGGTGAATCAGACACAATTTACCCGAGGGCAAGTGTGTCTGGCACCGTCGAGTGTGTTATGACCGAGAAAACTGCATTGTCAACTTCTCAGTTGCCAGAAATTTTTCCGAACTTAGGTTCCCGTCTCCTCTTGCATGGACGTTTCACGGAAACGTGATCATCCGACAGCGATGAGATCATTTTTTCCTCGTGAAACAGAGAGCAAATGCCATGAAGAAGGCATCTCGCAGATCCTCGGAGGGCTCATGGGAAGCGATTGAAAATCCCGATCCACGATCATCATATCGCCGATGGACAGGCCTTCCTCGATTCCTTCAGACGCAGGCAGCCCGCTGGACTCAGCTTCCTGAAGTCCTCGACCAAAATTGCCGCCCCTGAACGATCCCCCGGCGACAGACACATTGTGAGCAGTTCAGACCCTCTCACTCATCCGGTCGACGTATCCATCGGTGGCGGCTGGTGGAATCAACGACCAGATAAAACACCGGAGTCAGAAAAATCCCGAACAGCGTGACTCCCAGCATTCCGCTGAACACAGCGGTGCCCAATGCGCGACGCATCTCAAAACCGGCCCCGGTCGCAATCACCAGTGGCAGAACCCCAAGAATGAACGCAAACGACGTCATCAGAATCGGTCGAAGCCGAAGCCGACACGCCTGCAGGATCGCCTCATGCACCTCTTCACCCTGGTCGCGACGCAGTTTAGCGAACTCAATGATCAGGATGGCATTCTTGCAGGCCAGTCCGATCAGGACCACAAAACCGATCTGAGTGAAGATGTTGATATCAAGCTTCGCGACAGCAACACCGGCTATGGATCAGATCACTCACATGGGCACCTCAAGGATGACGGCGAGTTGTAACTTCCATGTTTCATTCAATGCGGCCAGATCTAGAACAACGATCGCGACCTAAAACAAAAACAGCCAGTTG
>JBKDRW010000192.1:0-4609 GCA_046341255.1 Planctomycetota bacterium | reverse complement strand
AACATTCATCACTGCGGAGCCGCGGAGGGCTTTTTTCGCCTTCACAAGTTCAATTATTTCCTGATAAATAACGACTCCACCCTTAGCGGCACGCTTTGCCATTGAGCTAAACCCTTTTCCAATACACCAATAAAATTTCAGAAACCACATTCGGGACAGAAATCCTGCTGCATCAAGACAGCTGAGCGCCCGCACCGGGAATAGTTAACGTTGTTTGAACCGACTTTCAATCGGCAAAGTGGAGCATTCGCAGCGTTGGGGATACTTCGTCTCGGTCGTTGTATTATCAGGGGTTCATTCGTAATGGATCGAGGCGAGTTATTCTTAATCCGCGGTCCTGCGTCATAGCTTTATCTGTCTGCAGCAGATAAGACATCCCCGTCTGGAAGAGACAGGCCGCGCCTCAATGCTGGCGGTGACTGGTTTCGTGGCGGGCTTCCAGTCTCTGCAGAGGTTCGGGGATGGTGGGAATGCGGATCGCGACGCAGCATCGTCGTTCCGGGTCGAGTGGTTTGCTGTGGAACTGGAATTGATGCCGCGATCGGGGTCAGGAATTGCCCGGGAACTGTTGCCAGGGGGCATCATTGAACTTCACGGGCATTCGTCGAGAGACGGAAAACGGGTGGTGTTTCGCCCAGTCCTCGTTGCAGGGATGTGGCTGGAGTCCCCTGGAACACAAAGGCAAGATCTCTCAGCATCGCCGGCATATCGCCGTAGTAAACGTGTCCGGAATCAAACCATCCGCTTTGTGCGGGCGACGCATCAACGAGCTCGTACAGACTCATGGCAGCACCCTGTTTTGAGAAACTATTCAGCAATCCCAGTGGTTCGAAGCCATTGACTGTCTTTGACAGTTTCAGTGCCTTGTCGTTTCTGGAGACATAGACAGTGAACCGGCGACTGAAGGAACGCACTCGTCTGCCGGACGCTTCCACAAAATCCCTCGCATTCAGGTCGGGTGCTGCCATTGCAACCTGGTCAAACAGCAGTGGACGCGCGACACTCCTGTTCATGCGATCGTCGATAGTCTTCAGCGCCTCAGTCAGCACGAAGTTGCCCATACTGTGAGCGACGAGATGAATCCGTTGAGCGCCGGAGAGGCGGCTGAGTTCTTCGAGAACATGGATCAGGTCTTCGTCGGACTCCTCGGCACGACGTAGATCTTTCAGATAGTTCGCTCGTTCCGAGAAGCCTTCGACATCGCTTCCAGCCGGCCAGCTGAAAAACATTGAAGGGCCTTGATAATTCATGTCATAAGCCATCTGGGCCGTTCGTCTCGCTGCATCGCGGAACGTCGCGCAGTAGCCGTGTACGAACAGCATGAGCTGACGATTGGGGGATTCCTCGACTTTGGCTCGCAGAGCTTTCCAGAATGCAGCGTCAGGCAGACGTTCGATCTCCAGCAGGACGATATGTTTTGCCGGGTCCTGGGAGAACTCGAGCTTCAGGATGGAAGGTTCGGGCAGGCTTCCGGGAGTTCGGCGATACGGAATGCTGACTTCGCAGGTGCCATAACTGAGATTGCCCCGTTCATCTCCGAAGAACAAATCCGGATCATGTGCCATAGCTGCGGATTCAGCGGGATCTCTGTTTGTGGCGAAGAAGACATGTTCTGTTGAGAAGCCCTGATGATTCTTTGTCAGTCCTTCGCGTCGCACGATTTCAGCAGTGGCATCGTGAGAACTTGATTCGGCAACGGGATGCTGACGGTGTGAAGTGTCCGGTGCTTCCGCCGGAGTTCGAATGGATGGTGACGGCGGAGCGACGGATTCGTCCAGTGTTGGTGCGGTTTGCGGGACGATCGCAATTTGATTCTCGTGATTCGTTTTCCTGTCAGGAGAGAATTCAACGACATCGCCGGCCGAGTGTTCGGTGGGAAATCCATCAACCTGACTGGCATCGGTCGCGTCAGCAGATGTTCTTTCCCGATCAGCAGTGTCGGCCGGTAAATCCTCGCCTGGTGACGGTTCCGTCAGATTGGGAATGGTCAGGTCCGGAGTTTCCAGAGGGACTGGTGGATGCTGAGCGATCTGTTGTTTCGGATCGGTCACCACGCTGCCATCGTCGTTCGCCGCGGTGGTCGTTTCAGCGGCGCCGTGCGGCATCTTCGGCGACGATCTCGATCCACAGCCAGGTGTGACCGACAGCACGGTTGCAAGCAGGGCAAACACCACATGACGATAGTATGGCATCGAGTTCAGTCCTTTGAAGTTCGATGACTTAGAATTCTTCCGGAGACCTCACCGGCATCCTGACGATTTGATGAACCGTGATCTGAGACACGAGGGCAGTGCGATGGTTGTTGTCGGAGCCGGCGACAGGATTGACTGCCTTCCGTATGGGAGGGAATCGCAAAAGTTCCTGAGGGATCACTGGTTTACCGGATTGACCGTCGTTGCTGCCGGTAGTACTTCAATCCGGGTATGAAGAACGTGAGGGCTGACACCACGCCGAACAGCGACACACTGAAGTTCGGCAGGTCGCTGTATTCTACGGCGGCCATGACGAGCGAGGTCACGAACATCATCGCAGATTGGATGTAAAAGCTGCCAGACAGAATTCCGGCCTTCGCGAGGAAAACCATGCCGGCGATCGCCCCGAGCACCGGGGAAAACTCGAGAACCGGCCGATTCATGATGGATTCGACCCAGAAAAGCATCGAAGACGCAATCATACTCCCGGCCCAGATGTGGGCGATCTGACGTTCGACGGCCGTGATCGGTCCCGCTCGGTGACGCAGGTTCCAGAAAATTGCAGCCCAGAGTCCCAGTCCAAAAACCCAGAGACTGACGAACGGCCAGCGTTCCGAAACGCCTCGAAACTGCATGAAATTGGTAATCAGGCATAGCATCAGAACAACCAGACTGTGCCACATCCACAAGAGTCCCCAGTTCTGCAGGATGGCAGCGTGGTGAGATTCACGAAACAGCCGAGTCATGACCTGGGCGATGGTTGACGACCGTGCGCTGACAGGTTCGTTGTTCATCCACGCACGAAGGTCAGCCACCAGCAGCGCGGTCGATGAGTAACGCAGGTCCTGAGGTTTCTGCAGACATTTCATGACGACCATTTCGAGGTCAGAATCCACCGCTCGGTTGAGCATTCGAATGTTCGGGGGATCCTGCTCCATGACCATCAGGACTGTGTCCAGTGGAGACGCGGCCTGAAACGGAGGTCGTCCTGTGAGCATTGCAAACAGGACCGCGCCCAGACTGTAAACGTCGGCAGTCACATCGATGGAATCTGTCTGTCCGGCCGCCTGTTCAGGAGACATCCATGCCGGCGTTCCAAGGATCGCACCACTCTGTGTGAGACTGGCGAGGTCCGAATTGGTCCCGGTCAAACCCTGTGACGCGTCCACGTTGACGCGTTTGGCGAGGCCGAAATCGGTCACAAATGGCGTCCCATCCTTCGCAATCAGGATGTTGCTGGGCTTCAGGTCACGGTGCAGGACCCCGGCCCGATGAGCGGCACCGATGGCTTCGGCGATGGGGATCAGCAGTGAGACGGCCTCGCGCGGGGTCATGGGGCCATTCATGAGTCGTTGTGAAAGCGTCGTGCCTTCAATGAACTGCATGCTGAACCATGGTTGTCCGTTGTATTCCCCGACTTCGTAAACAGGGACGATATTTTGATGACTCAACCGCGCTGCCGCCAGCGCTTCTGCTCGGAGTCGGGCGAGATCGTGCGAGGCCGCAAAGGCCGCATTGGGAATCATTTTCAGAGCGACGGTTCGCTGCAGGCTGCTCTGATAAGCTCGGTAAACAACACCCATGCCTCCGCGGCCGAGTTCCTCAAGAAGCTCATAATCGTTGATTGTCGAACCGATCGCGGAACCGCTGATCGTCGCGTTGCCGGAAGGATTTCGGAGTACGGTCCCGGGAGTCTTCTCGCTGCGCCCGCTTGATGTGAGATGGCTGAGCTCGGCAGACTGCAGCAACGCGATATCGTCAACGATCCGGGTTGTGGCGAACAGCTCGCGAAGGTCTTTGGCGAGGTCCGGATGTTTCCGGATGGCCGCCTCCAGCCGGGATTCTGCCGTTGACTCGTTCGAGTCCTGCATCAATTCATCCAGCACCACAGCCAGACGTTCTTCACGCTCATCGAACGATTCCGACATCAAATGCCTTCCGAAACGAATCAGGGTCGAGCAGCCACCGCGGCAGGAAGGCCAGACAGTCCTGCTCGCTCGATCGAGTTATAGGGCCGATCTGCGATGTTGTGAATGAGACCAATCCCGGGGAGTCGTGAAATCTCCGTCGGAATCCGCTATCTTCCGAAAAGTCGAACTCCCGGTGGGATCAGACTGGTGGAGAATCGGGCAGGGAGGGCTCTCGACTCGGTTTCGAGTCGGCCAGTGCTGGAATGTTGCCAATCTGACCGAAAGTATTCGAGAATCAAGTCGACTGAGTTCGGTCGGCTTTCAGCTTCGTGAGGGCAGGATCATGACAGTCTCCGGAATTACCCCTGGTCAAACTCGCATCGGCTGGATTGGCACCGGCGTCATGGGGGCCAGCATGTGCGGTCACCTGATATCAGCCGGTTATTCCGCGACGGTTTATTCGCGACCAAGGCTGAAATCCGAGTCTTTGATTGCACGCGGAGCTCG
>JBKDRW010000191.1:0-8260 GCA_046341255.1 Planctomycetota bacterium | reverse complement strand
GTGGCGACGTGATTTGTGTCGAGGTTCAGATAGGGTGTGACACGCTGCCTTCGAAAGACGGGTGTTTCCGATGATTCATGACTTGAATGAAATGTGTAAACAGAAGATGACATTGGTGTCTTCGAAACCCTGCGGAAGGTCGCAATAGCAATGCTGTGAGCTCCGAGGTCCTATGGCGGAATTTGAATCAGCACCGAACGCGAAAATCTGTGAGGTTTTTGGATTTCGCATTCGATATTCAGCCGCATCGGTCTGCGTTCTGTTTCTCTCGCTTCGTGAGGTTGGTGGCAATTGCCGCTGAGTTGATGCACAGCACGCGTCGTTGAACGGCTATCATGTCGGATCGAATGAAAAGCAAAGTGCCGCCGCAATTCGTGACGCCTGTCCAGCAGCGGTCCTTCCCGGACTGAGGATTTTTCGGACAGTCACGGTCGTGTTTGGTTCATCATGGAAATCATTCGGCGCTGTCACGGGAGCGCAAGCACCGTCTGAGAGATCGACCAGCAGTGACGAGAGTGTGTTATCAGATTGCTGCAATCAGGATGCAAACCACGCGAAGACTTCAGAGGTCAGGCTCAAGGAGATCATACGCACCTCTTGAAGAGGGGTCAGGAGGGGTGTTCTTCGCGGTCCCGTGAGGCGTATGCAACGGTCCGATGCAGGGGCGTCCGGAATGATTTATTGTTTTTTGGAGGTCGGACGAGACTTGAAGAATTCCCAAACAACATCCGTGGCGTTGAGCGTATCGTTCGACTGACCAACGAGGAATTCTGAAATCTGACGGACTCCTCCGGGCCAATGATGGCCGAGTCCTCCAATCGTGATCAACACGACCTCTGATTGCTCTCGGCCGGATCCATAGACGCGTTTACGGACGCCGTTGGCGATCTCATCGATACGCGGTATTTTCGAGCATTGGAGGGACTGCACCCATTGATCGATCAAGCTTTGCACCGCCGGCTTGGGCCGATCACCGTGGTCTCTGCCCCCAAAGGACATTCTGGGATGTCCTCCGTTCATGGGATTCAGCGTATCTGCGGTCCCGGTCAGATAGCAGACGGAGATCGCATGAGATGGCTCGGGTTTCTCGATCCAACTGGTGCCAGCGACAGGCGCAATCGCGCTGACTCTGTGGGAAAGTTCAGCGCCGATACGAAACGCCATCGAAGCGCCGTTTGAGAATCCGGTGACGAAAATACGATCTGAGTCGATGGCATACTTTTCGGAAACCTGGTCGATCACTGCCTCGATAAAGGCCACATCATCCGTGTTTTGCGCAGAGGCATGAAAGCGTCCCGAACCATCATTCCACGCCTGAGGATTCTTTCGAAAACTCTGAGGACTGGACTGGTCAGCTCGGGTTGCCTCGGGATAGACGATGATGAAAGACTCCTCGTCTGCTTTGGCTGACCAGCCAGTTTCTTTTGCTGCGTTCAACGCGGTACCACCAAACCCATGCAGCATGATTACTAAGGGTGTTGGCTTCGATTTGTCACAGGAAGCGGGAATGTGAATCAGGCAGTCGCGTTCGCCCCGATGAGTGGTGATCTTCAGGCGTGAATGATGATCAGGTATTTCGTCGGAACCTGCTCCCTGGGTTCGAGACCAGAAGATCGCCAGTCCAAGGAGGACGACGGCGGCGAGGATCTTTGTACGGAAGTGCATGGCAATGATTTCCGATCGCCTGTCGTCTCAGGATCAATTCACACCAAACCCAGCACTGCGCGAAACGCATGATGGCTCTCGGCTCAGTGTCTTCGCCCTGTCGGAGCGGGTCAAGTTCTGCTCAGCGTCGGACTGGCAAGCAGTATGGTCGGGTCGCGAACGATCAAGAAAATTGAAGTCAGCCGCTGGCATCATGGAATCATGTGGGACGTTGACGGCAGCCACGGTTCAGGCTCCGACTCCGGGAGGCCGTCGGGTGTCGTCTCCGAATGCTGGACAACAGAAAATCCAGAGGCTGTGGGATCGCTCGGGTTCCATATGAACCGACAGTTGTGGTGGGGGACAATCCAGGAAACAATATTGAGCAACGTGATTCTCAACCGGGATTCTCATCGAGTGTCACGGTTCAGACATGACTGCGGTCTTCCTGGTTTTCTCGGGGATCTTGAGTCTTCGGTGAAACTCATCGCAGGTGGGTTCTGATTCAGGCGTTCAGTGGCAACGGATTGACGGCTGTTGTCCTCATCAGGAATGTGTTCAGACATGCAGAATCCGTACGATGTGCTACCGGAGAGTGGTTTGGTGCCGGAGAATCCGGCGTCCCGCGATGGACACGAGGTCCATTATGGCATGATGACGCTGACCTGTGTGGTCATTGCCAGCATGATTGGCTCGGGCGTGTTCACGACATCCGGCTATTCGCTTGGCGCGCTGGGGTCTCCCTTGCGAGTGCTCGCTGCGTGGTTGATTGGCGGTGGGATCGCGTTGTGTGGAGCCGTGTCTTATGGTGAACTCGCCAGACGACTGCCGTTATCGGGCGGTGAGTATGTGTATCTGAGCCGTCGACTTCATCCGTTCATGGGATTTCTCGCCGGATGGGTTTCGTTAACTGCGGGATTCAGCGGGGCGATTGCGATGGCCGCCATCACTTTTGAGGCATATGCCGTCCCTGATTCGATTCGGCCAGACTGGTTACCGACAAAGTGTGTGGCGATTGGAGCAATTGTCCTCTTCGGTCTCGGCCATGCGTTTCTTGTCAGGCTCTTCGCCGCGCTGCAGAATTCGATTGTTGCGGTCAAGATCGTCGCCCTGGTGGTCTTTTTGCTGGCTGCGGCCGCGGCGACGTCGAGTCATGAGTGGCATTGGGAACCGATTCGTGACAACCTGCCGCGTCTGACGTCGCTGGAGTTTCTTCAGACTATGTCCTCGTCGGTGATGTGGATTTCCCTGAGCTATGCAGGTTTCAATGCTGCAGTCTATGTCGCATCCGAGGTGAAAAGTGCCGAGGTCGTGGTGCCCCGATCGCTCATTTTTGGAACCGTGATTGTCACGATTCTGTATTTGCTGCTGAACGCTGTGTTTGTCAGTGCGGTACCGGGAGGGGAGATCGAAAGCCAGAATGAAGTTGCGGCCATTGCGGCCAGGGCCATCGGCGGAAATTCCGTCGAATTGCTGATTCGTTTCGCAATCGGGCTCGGCACATTGTCATCCGTTGCGGGAATGATCATGACCGGACCGAGAGTCTTCTCACGCATGGCGGATGATGGAGTTTTCCCACGCTACTTTGCATCCGGAGAGTCATCCATACCGCGGACGGTTCTACTTCAGATGACGATTGCATCGCTGTTGGTGATGATGGGCAACCTGAAAGATCTGCTGGACTATCTGAGCACGACGCTGGCCCTGTCTTCAGCCGTAACCGTGGCCACGCTGTTCAGATCTCAGAGCGGTCCGCGAGCTTCGCTGAAGGTTCAGGTGACTGCGGGAGTTTACGTACTCGCCACTTTTGTTATCGCTGCCCTGATGACTCTGAATGACTATCGAGATCTGATGGCGACGGCGGTGACAGTGCTGGTCGGAACGCTACTCTGGTTCATCGCCCGGCCGAAGTGACACCTGAGAATCTATGCCCGATCAGGGTCTCTCCTTGCTTTCGCGTGGATCGCGTCATTCACAGTGAATGACGGAATGCATCTGGCTGATGGCTGCGATGGTAAATTCCTCTGAAGAGAAAATGCTGAGTCGCACTCTGTCGCGCTGATGACTGCCGCGTCGCATTTTGTGGAGAACTGCTGTCAGCTGTTCCTGGACATCACGACAGGAATGATGAACTCGGTCGTGCCAGAACAGGTTGGCCGAATGATCTTCCGTGGCTTGCATACTTCGAGGTGTCTTTCAGCGCGGAACGTTGGCACTTTACACAGACGAATCGTGACTGCATCATCGACGTGAAAGTCGAGGTGTCTTCAGCACTTCCGCTGACCCGATCAATCAAAAAAAGGTGCTCAGGTTTCCGAGCTTCCCCGGAAGGGCTGACTGTTGCAATTGATACAGGCGTCATGATCCCGATGATGGTGGATCGTATTTGGTCCGGGGTAAGCCCGAAGCCTGCTATGCAGCGTCGAACGCTGCGCAGGAAAACACCCTTGGCGAAGTCTCAAAGAGGCAGACTTCGCCAAGGGTGCAAGCGAGGTTCGTGATTTGAAACAGGACTGCGCGATCTTCATGGATCGGGGTGAGCTGTTCAGGGCGATCAGGCAAAGAGTTGCGGAATGACCTTTCCGTCTCGCACAATCATCACCGGGCGACCGGTCGGTGTGTGATACTCAGATGTGTGATCGATGCCGAGGGCGTGATAAAAACTGGCTGCCACATCATCCGGGGAAAATCCTTCGTTTTTGGGCATGCTGGCCGTTTCATCGCTCTCTCCAAGAACCTGACCACCCTTGACTCCGCCTCCGCCGAGGATCATGAACATGTTGCGAGGATAGTGATCGCGTCCAATCCGTTCGTTGTTGATCTTCGGGGTTCGACCGAACTCACCCGTGACGTACACGATGGTCGAATCGAGAAGTCCACGGGCGGCGAGTCCGGTGAACAGGCCCGCGAGTGCTTCATCCAGCGGCGGAAGCTGTTTTGTCTTCAGTGTTGTCCAGTTATCGCGGTGCGTATCCCAACCACCGTTTGTCACGGTGACAAATCGGACGCCGGACTCGACCAGTCGCAGAGCCAGCAGGCAGCTGGCACCAAGACCGCTTGATCCAAAGGATTTTGCGAACTCCGGCGATTCCTTGCTGATATCAAATGCTTCTCGTGCACGATCGCTGGTGATAACAGTGTGTGCCTGTTGGCCGAAGGAGTCCATTCCGTCCAGCAACTGGCTGTCTTTTTCCACATCGCTGAAGGTTCTGTCAAGACTCGACAGGAGGTTGCGACGCTTCTCCACATCCTCAACAGTCAGGCCGCCGGACATGGAAATCCCTCGGACTCGGAATGGCTGTCCAGCGACCGGCGCCGATGTCGTATTCATCGGGGCGTACTTGACGCCGAGATAACCAGGCCGCTGAGCGCTGTTTGGAATCGCCACAAATGGCGGGAGTTCCGGGATTCCTGGGCGTTCTTTGGTCACGACTGAACCAAAGCCTGGAAACTCGAGAGATGGCAGGGGTCTGTTGCCGGTGTTGACATACTTCGTGCCGAGATCGTGAGCGGCCACAGAGTGGGTGACGCCACGAAGCAAGGTAAACTTATCCAAACACTGGGCGATCTTCGGAAGATGTTCCGAAATGGTGATGCCCGGCAGACAGGTCTGAATCGGATTAAAGTCGCCTCGGTATTCCTTTGGTGCATCAGGCTTCAGATCGAAGGTGTCCATATGAGATGGTCCACCATTCAGATTGATAAAGATTGCTGCCTTTGCTTTGGCGTTCGGATTCACGTGATTTGCTGATGCGAGCTGAGCGTAGCTGGCCAGCGTGAGCCCGGTTCCTCCGACGACTCCGGCGCGAAGAAAGTCACGGCGACCCACACCATCACATGTTCGAAAAAATGCCATTTCTAGAATCCTTTTTCGGGGAATTTGAACGTCTGCCACGGAGAACACGCGGCAAAAAAGTGCAAGAAACTCGATCAGGGTCAAACAACAACAGCCCGACTCATTCCGTCTTCAGGCGACCAGGGACGGGATTGGTCCCGTTCAGTCGGTTCGCCCGATCGGAAGAGACCGACCTGAAAAGCACTGACGTCTGCTGACCTTCAGACATCGGCAGAAATCGAGGAGCCCATGGCAACTCCGGTCCTTCTGCATGCTCTCAGTGATTGACCAGAAACTCACGTGTGTTGATCAGAGCCCAGAGTACATTTCGAATGCCATCCAGAGGATCTGCGGATTCACGAATCGCCTGCGCAGCGGTTTGCATCTCGTCAGCCTCAGGAAAACGACTGAGGGTTCTCAGGTAGGCATCATTGACAATCTCTTCCACATTCAGGCTGGCTGCCGACCTCGACTGCGAAGCCTCGTCGGCATCGCCCGTTGGAGCATCGACATCGACCTCGGCGACTCCCTGTTTTTCAGCATCAGCCGTGATTTTCTTCAGCTGAGCCCTGAAAGCCTTCACCTGCTCTTCTTTGCCTGCCTCCTCAGCCTGAGCAATCCTCTCCTTCAGTCGTTTTACCTGTGCTGTAAAGCGCGCCTTCAGTTGTCCTCGTTGTTCTCTCCTGGCGTCATTCACATCGGCCTGGGATTTTCGGTTGAATGCGAGGTGATAGTCTTTTGCAACCTGCTGCAGCCAGCCGTCCGAGTCGTCCATCAGAGACAACAGTTGCCCATCGTTACGAACAAAGATTGTCTGCAGCAGACTAGGTTCTTCAGTACGATCGCAGTCGCAATTGCTTTCTCGAGTCGAGCGACCAAACACGGTGAGCGCGTACTCGGCTGGACCATTTCCACGGCGACGGAGTCCGCTTCCAGGCACGCTGGTCGCATGCTTCTCGGTCTCTGTCACGAAATCGGCGTTCTTTTCAGTATTGCGAGTCGACTGAACCATGATGTCGTAAGCAATTTCAGCCGGGATTCGACGGGGAACAGCTCGACTGAAGTTCCGCTCATCGAGTCGATTGGTCGAATTCGGGATCCAGCTGAGCTGATACGTGCGACTGTTCAGGATTTCACGGTGCAGCCATTTCATATCGAATTGATGTTCAATAAAACCTTTTGCAAGGTAGTTCAGCAGTTCCGCATTGGCAGGAGGATTGGCAAGGTTCAGGTCGTCGGACGGATGCACAATTCCCACGTTGAAATAATTGGCCCAGACTCGATTGACAAAGGCCCTCGCAAACAATGGATTGTCCGGAGACCGCATCCATTCCATCAATGGCGTTCGGGCATCTTCATACTGAGTGAGATCCACAACGGGACCAGCGAGAATTTTCGCTTCCACCGGGGCCGTGCCTCCACGTTGCGGCTTCCCTTTGTCAGCTCGCTTCGGATTCTGCCTGACTGAAGTTCCTTTGGCCCGAACTGTGTAGACTTCGGCAAATGGGATCACTTCGCCGCCCTGAACCTTTCGAGCCAGTTCGCGTCGCAGTTCACCTCCCTTGAGGCCCTTCAGATCTTCAAATTTTGCCACCATCGCGTCATATTTTTCCTTCGCATCCGGGTGAGCAGTCTGGCGAGCGACCGTACCCTTGAAGAATCCCTCGAATTGTTTGAAGTCATCCTGTGTCCATTGGTCAAAAGGATGCTTATGGCATTGAGCACACTGAATTCGAGTGCCGAGGAAGGTGTAGGCGAAACCGATGACGCGGTCCTCTGAAGTTTGAAAGTTCTGTCTGGCCCAGAAGTGGCCAAGTCCGTTTCGATCGGCATAAGCCTTCGCCCCCGGGCCGTCCTTCTGATAAAGCTGTGACATGTTCTGGCAATATTGTTCGTAGGTCTCTCCTGGCTCACGACTGACGGCCATGAAGATCCCTTCAACAATCTTGTCGTAGCTGACGTTGTCACGAACGCGTTTCTCGATCCATGCATACCAGTGTTTGGAGGCTTCTGTCTGTACGGGAGTCACGTTGTTCAGTTTGTCGTCACTGTTGCCCGTGAAGTCGCACAACTTTGTCGTCCACCAGGCCACATAACCTGGGCGCTGCAGCAATTCGTCAATCTTTCTTGATCGCTTGTCAGGATTGGTGTCGGCCAGAAAGGCACGAACCTCCGAGGGCGTTGGCAACGTGCCCGTGACATCCAGACTTGCTCGACGAAGGAATTCCGCGTCTGTACACAGATCGGACTGCACAATGCCGACTTTCCTGAGTTTCTGAACCACCAGTTCGTCGACCTTCGTCGGGGTGGCCGTAACAGGATACTGGTCACCAAATTTCTCGGAGACCGGGCGAATGACGGCAATCGGTACAACAGCACTGTCATAAAATGCCACAACATGAGTGTCACCGGGGGATCCGGCGGACACGAGTCCTTCCGCCGTGATATCGGCGATCTGATCATCATTTGTCTGAAATCGCGTCAACGGGGTGACATCTTCCCGAGTGCCGTCAGACCAGACGGCAACCGCCCGGAGTTGCTGCTGCTGGCCGTCGGCAGAAAACAGGATCTCCGATGGCGTGACTTCCAGTCGACTCAGCGCCGGGGGCTGCTCAATACGACCGGCAGAGCCGTTCCTGATCCATTGCAGCAGAAGATGATGCTCCCATGATCCGGCATTCAGTCGCTGGCCGCCCTCGTGCTGCATCTGCATCAATGGCTTCTGAAGAATCAGACTGTTCGCCGGGTCTTCGGGGTCGATGCGCCCATAAAGTTCATCAT
>JBKDRW010000190.1:0-4190 GCA_046341255.1 Planctomycetota bacterium | reverse complement strand
GCATTCCATGAGTCTCCTCAGTGAATGGAACATCCTGCTGACACAGCAGACACCAGCGACCGCTCCTGGCTTCGTCGCGTTCGTGGCATGGATCACTTTGATTGTCGCACTCCATGTGGTGCACAATGCCAGACTGAGATTCGTGCTGGTCACGGCACGTGCAGTCATGGCCCTGATCTTCTGGCATCAGTTGCTCCAGCTGGTTTCAAACCTTGTGGAGACATCACGAGCATGGCCTGTCTGGCTGCTGGCCGGTTCTGCGGCAATCGCTTCGGAAATCATCCTGCTCACGTACGATCCACCAGTCATCGCGACTGTTGGTACGATGCGATCGTGGCTTCCGAAGTCCCTTGTCGGACTACGACTGGCCCTCGTTGGCCTGATCGCCATCCTGCTGATGGAACCAGCATTGTCGCGTGAAGAGGAAAAGAACGAAGAACGCACGATCGCGGTTCTGGTTGATGCGTCCAGCTCGATGACTCTTCCCACCCGAAGCGGGCCTGATCCGAAACGATCACGTTCCGAGGTGGCGACGAATCTTCTGAGCAGCGGTGATGATCCTTCGAACGGACTGCTCGCTCGCATCCGCGAAGGATATGCTCTGAAGGTCTACGAGTTCGGCGCTACGGCGCGCGAGCTTCCAGTCGATGGTGCCGCGAAGACCTCACCAAAGGCAAATGCGCCCAAAACTGATCAGCCTGACGCAAAGACATCTTCGCCAAAGTCGCAGTGGGCTCAGTCGACGGATGTCTCGGCAGCGTTAAGAAGAATCACGGAGGACACTCCGACGGACCAGCTGTCCGGCGTCATCATGCTGACGGACGGTCGTGATCATTCGCGGACTGACGTGCAGCGGGCGGTTCGCAACTTCGTCCGTCAGAAGATTCCCGTGAACTCGGTGGTCATCGGCAGCCAGAAACCCATTCGCGATGCTGACATCATATCGCTCGACGCGCCGCCGCAGATCTATCATGGCGACAGTGTTTCGCTTCAGGCCACGCTGCGAGCCGATCAGCTGAAAGGCACGACAGCGCTGGTTCGACTGTATGAGGGCGACAATCTGCTGGACGAACGCAACATCAAAATTGCGAGTGACAAACATCGTGAATCAATCCGCTTCCGTCACGAACCGGAAGACGCAAGGATTCATCGTTACCGTGTGGAATTGTCTCCTCTGGATGGCGAAGAAACGACCGACAACAATGCAGCGTCCCGCAATGTCTGGGTGTCCAACGATCGGATTCGAGTCCTTTTGATTGAGGACCGTCCTCGCTGGGAATTTCGCTACCTTCGCAATCTGTTCGCGGGCCGGGATCGCACCGTCTTTCTTCAGGCCGTTCTCCTTCGCCCGGATCACCTTGCGGGAGTGCCAGTTCCACCCGTCGTTCATGCGTCTGCAGGTCGCGCATTCGATGACTGTGACGCCACCGCGCTGCCACGCAATGAAGCAGAATGGCTTAAATTCGATGCCGTTGTTCTGGGCGATGTGTCCCCGGAGCAACTGGGCGCGAATGGCGTCAGAGCGCTGGAGACATTTGTTCGAAAGAAAGGCGGCTCGCTGGTTGTGATCGCGGGTCAGAACTTTATGCCTCACGCGTATCGAAACAGTCCTCTCGCTGATCTTCTGCCCGTCAAACTGACTGGCCCCGAATTGGAAACCGCGAAGAGTCCGGAACCATCGTGCTTCCTGAGAACAACGACGGAAGGACAGGCACACGTGATTCTCCAGCAGTCTGACGGTCGTCCCGCGTCGGCACTTCAGCAGTTTCCGGAATTGTCATGGCGACATCCCGACTGTGAAGCCCGCGTCGGAGCCACGGTGCTGGCGTACGCTTCACAGCGGCCGAAAAATGATGCCATGGACAACGCCCCTGCTGAAGAGCCACCGCAGGAGACTCAGCGTCGTGCTGCGTTGATGGCGTGGCACCGATTCGGGGCGGGCAAAGTCCTGCAGCTGAACTTCGATGAATCATGGCGTCTGCGATACGGTATTGGTGATCGTCTGCATCATCAGTTCTGGGGCCAGATCATTCGCTGGTCGGTGAGCGAACGTCTGTCGACGGGGACAGATCTTGTTCGCATGGGAACCGATCGCACGCTGTATCACAGCGGTGAGCCGATCATCGTGCAGGCTCGGCTTCTGGATGATCAGAGAAACCCCGTCACGGATCAGTCGGTAAAGGCGGTGTTGCTGAAGGACAACGTCCCTGCGCGAACGATCGATCTCGTTCCTCAGGTTGATCGGCCCGGACTTCTGCAGGCGGAGATTCGAGACTTCGAAGATCCCGGGAAGTACCGCGTCGAACTTCAGGGCGACATTGTGACGCATCTTCTGACTGAGGATTCGCAACAGGGTGAAAATGTTGGCCTGGAGATCGCAATCGAATCCGTGACACCCAATGACGAACTGCTGGACCTTGTCGCTGATCCAGCGATCGTGACTCAACTGGCCGATGCAACCGGCGGTATCGTCGTCACGCCTGAAGATTCCAGCGCCGTGCTGAAGCATCTTGGCCCGTCATCCACGTTTCATCGCAAGCGATGGACGGTGCCTCTGTGGAATCTCTGGCCCGTCATCAGCATCTTTCTGGGCGGCTTAAGCGTGGAATGGATCCTTCGAAGACTGCTGGATTCCAACGCTCTGTAAGGAAAGCAAATGAGCACAATTGCTGAAAATAAAAACGATTTAATGAGGTCTGGCCCCATTCAATCCGCCGAACGAGCGACAGTGCGAGTCACCGAGGAACTGGATTCACTGGTCCAGCAGCTGCGCCGTCAGCTATGGCTCATAGGAATCTGTCTGTCCACCGGCACAGCGATGGTCATACTTCTGGCTCTGATCGTCGTCGATGCCATCGTGCAGCCACAGTCTGCCATCGCACGATTTTTCCTCTGGATTGCCGGTTTCATCAGCTGTGCGGAGACAATCCGCAGGAGTCTCTGGAGACCACTTCGGGAATACTGTTCCAGATTGAATCTTGCCTGGTCATTGGAACAGCACCATCCGCAGATCGAAGAACGCCTTACGTCGACACTGCAGCTTGCCGCACAGCACGAAACGAATTCCTCCGCATTCATCGAAGCCATCGCGACTCAGGCTCAATCCGGGATGGGTTCCTGCTCAAAGGAAAGTCTGGCTGGCCGATCCCTTCGCAACGCGATCATCATGGCGACGATCTGCATCACGGCATTTGTTTTTGGATTGCTGTTGGTTCCGGAACGACTGATTCCTTCACTGGCCAACGTTCTGCGCCCGTGGCATGATCGAGTCCTGCCGCGTTTGACGGCACAAGTTCTTCCTGGCGACGCTGAGATTGCAGAAGGTGCTGACCTGGAGATTCAGGTCACCTGGCTGGATGACAGCAGTGCCGTTCTGGAACTTCTCGCCGACGCGGCCACTTCAGAACGTAACCGAATTCGCGAATTCCATTCCATGGTGACGGATCCGGAAAATCGGGGGGCCACATTCCTCCTGCAGCATGTCGAGGAGTCGCTGACCTATCGTGTGCGCAGTGGAGGGCTATATTCAGACATCTTTCGAATCACGGTGCATCCGGCTCCCGTGATCACTGGCCTTCAGGCAACGATGACGTTTCCGGACTACACGCAACTTCCCCCTGCAACCGTGGATCTGCTGGCTCAACGCACTCCCTCGGACATCACGGCCAGCGTGCCGATCATGATGGCGCTGCCCGGGGCTCGAGTGATGCTGACGGGGACCGCGAACATGCCGATCAGTGACGCCGCGATGCTTCGAGATGCCAACTCGCTGATCGGCAAAGCCACTGCGGAAGGTTCACAACACTCCTGGGAGTTTGAAATCAAGTCGCTCCCTGCGGATGCTCAGTCACTCGTACAGCATTGCAGCGTCACGATGACCAGCGATCATCAAGTGCCCAGCGAACCCGCTCGTTTCGAAATCCACGTGGCCAGGGACCTGCCGCCAGCGGTGGAGATCCAGGGACTGAACGCCGACACATTGACGGTTCGGCCAGACCAGTCGCTCGAAATCCCATTCAGCGCGGTTGACGATTTTGGCATCCAAAGACTCGAACTCGCCGTTCGAAAGAGCGCTCATGAACCCTCACTGGCCATCATCCCTGCAACCCAGCCACGCTAAGCACCAGACAAAGCGGCGATGCCCGCCAGTACTCGCAGCACGGACCTCGACGGCGCTGAGTATCGTGTCA
>JBKDRW010000189.1:0-8766 GCA_046341255.1 Planctomycetota bacterium | reverse complement strand
CAGATAGAGTGCCTGAAGATATGGCGCAACGGCTTCCCAGACAGTTCTGGAGGTTTGGGATGATGGTCCCACAGTGGCAGGAGCTGTAAAGATCGCAGTCAGATGCATGACCAGCCATGCATTGACCACGAAGAACACTGCCCGCCGAAGCGGGGTTGGCCGACTCTGTGACGCACCGGCCTCTTCGTGGATTTCAGATGCCGGTTTTTCATCCGATGGTGATGGCTCATCAGAGCGGATCATCGGTACAGGCTGACGGCTGCCTGGGTAAGCCGAGATCATGGGCGTCGAACTCCGTAGTGAGGACGCGGTGAGAGAGTGTCGGTTCGAGCCCCGAAGATATTCGGGGTGTCGAAAACTGGTCGGTCACGACGGGCCAAGCCGCCGTTCCTGCGAGAGAACACAATGACCGACTCGTGAGAACAGAAATCAACAAAACTGGTCGAATGGAGTCTTGAAAAGGAGTCGACACGGCGCATAGCCAAAGTCAAACCATTCCGTCAGCGTGTCCAGTGACGCTGCCGTGTCGACTCTAAAGCCAGGAAACTATCGTCGAGCCAGAGCGACGAGAGATCCATCGTCGACAGACTCGGCAACAGCCAGCTCAAGCTGCTGGCCGCCACGAACCTTCTGCTCCGAGCGGCTGACCAGAGTCTTGCCGTCACGAACAACTTCGACGCGAACCGGGTACTTGTATTCCTTGCCAGCGTCGGCCACTGGAATACGGAACTTGCGTTCGGTACCGGTCAGGCTCATCTTCTGGTCAGCCAGATAGACGGTTGCGTCTGCCGGAACCTTGACCACGAGGATTGCCGCTGAGCGGTCAACACGAGTCGTTTCAGCTGGAGGAGCAACCGGGGCTGCTGTAGCAGCCGGAGCAGCCGGAGTGACGTGAATCACATGACCGCCGGAAGAACCACTGCTGCCATGAGAGCTGGAAGAACCCGATGAGCCATGGCTGCTTGAGCTTCCACGGCTTCCACGGCTTCCACGACTGCCGTGTGAGCTGGAAGAACCGCTTGAGCCATGGCTGCTGGAAGAGCCGTGGCTGCTGTACGAGCCGCCAGAGGATCCTGAAGACCCATGGCTGCTTGAGCTTCCGCTGGATCCGTGTGAGCTGGAAGAACCTGATGAGCCATGGCTGCTGGAAGAGCCGTGGCTGCTGTACGAGCCGCCAGAGGATCCTGAGGACCCATGGCTGCCTGAGGATCCGCTGGACCCGTGGCTGCTGGAAGAACCGCTGGATCCGTGTCCGCGATACCTCTTTGCTTCAGCGCTTGGTGAGGCAATCAGAGCTGCCATCAGACACGCTGACGTAAATCCAAAAAATCGCTTCATCCTGTAATCCCTTCTCCATTTCGAATTGGTCCACGAGAGCCCTGCCGACACCTTGCCAGCAGTTTGCATTGACGTCTTCGTGAAGACACGAGGAAGTGTTTGCCACTCGACCAGTTCGTTCGTTTGATGCTCAGACTCACGGCAGTCACTCCATCCACCCGTGCGTCCCAAAGCAACCAGCGAACTGGGGGGAGAGTAAGTCATGCACTGTTTTTGTCAACAGCGAAGACTGAGAAGAATGCATAGTATAACGTTTTTAGGGTGCACACCATGTGACAGGATGGACATGAGTGTGTGGGGTAGATACACAACGCACGTGCGTGTGGTGATCGGGGCCGCTCACAGACTCGTGAAGCAGAAGGATTCATAGGCCCTTTTGTTAAGCAGGAGATTTGACCACATTTCAATGGAAGCGAAGGATCTGTAATTGAGGGAGGTTGCGTTCAAATGGTGAAGCAGGATTTTCTGGGCTTGCAGAGACTATTGGCACTCAGGGGTGTCTGGGCTGTATTGGCTGTCTTTGTTGTCGGCGCGATGTTGACATCAGATGCAACGGCGTCTGCTGGTGATCAAAACACAGCCGATTGGATGACCAACTTTGATGAAGCAGAGGCGGCAGCAAAGAAGGCCGGTCTTCCGATGGTGGTCCACTTCTGGGCACCATGGTGCGGACCTTGTCGAAACATGGAGGCAGAAGTCCTGTCTTCGCAGAATGTCAAAGCAATGTTGGGAGAAGGCATCATCGGAGTGAAGGTGAACTCGGACGAGAACAAGAATCTGGTGTCTCGTTTTGGCGTCACCGCACTGCCGACGGATGTGTTTGTTTCGCCGGACGGCAAAGTGCAGTCACGCAGCGTTGGATCACCCGGACTGCAGGGATACCTCGCAAAACTTGGGCAGTACCGAGCGGCTCAACCGGCTCCAGTCGTACCTTCCCGTCCTCTTGAACAGGCCGTTGCGAAAACGGAAGAGCCGAAAGTTCAGACCGTCACGGCTGCCAAGCCCGTGATTGAAGATGTCGCAGAAACAGAGAAGCCAATCGTTGGACTGAACGCGGCCACCGAAGAGTCAAAGGACGCAACGGTTGCAGCCAGCGACACCAAGCCTGCTGCAGACGCTCCGGCGACAACTCCTTCGCTTCCAGTGGCAAAGAACAAAGCCCTCCGAAAGGACGAAGGTCATCGATTGGGACTGAATGGCTATTCTCCCGTGTTGCTGACAGATGGCACGAAATGGCAAAAGGGTGATCCACAGTTCTCACACAACTTCCAGGGTGTTCAGTATCGACTGACATCTGCGGAAGAACTGGAGAAGTTCAAGGCATCTCCCGAGAAATTCATTCCAGCATTGCATGGCTGCGATCCGGTTTCCCTTGTGAAGGATCAAACCGTCACTTCAGGCTTCGTCGAACTCGGCGCGTCATTCCGGTCTCGCATGTACTTCTTCACGAGCAAGGCGTCTCGTGATGAGTTCCTGAAGTCGCCCGAGAAGTTCGCATCGGCATACAATCTGGCGTTCTTTGAAGCAGAAGACACAGCCGCCAGCACTCCAAACGCAGCAGATGCCGCGTCGCAACCTGCGGCAGAACCAACTGCCACAGAACCAGCGGCTGAGCCTGCACCGACCGGTGATGCTTCGACTCCTGAAGCAGCACCAGCCGTTAACGCCGAACCGGCACCAGCGAGCAATTGATCTGTTGCGGGTTGTTGATCTCTTAGCAGAGTGAGAGACGACACGGACTCAATCAATTCGAGTGACGTCATCTTGAAATGCAAAAGGGCTGCCGGGAACAACCGGCAGCCCTTTTCGTTTGTTTACTCAGCGATATTCGCGCCGTTACGGGTCGACATTCGACAGTAATGTCGTGTCCGGGCTGTTGCTGCGAGCGTTGTCCTGCATCTGTTGCAGGGCTTCAGGGACCGTCACGGCGTTGACGCCATCGAAGGATGGCTTGACGGGTGGGTTGGTCAGTTGAAAAGTTCGAGTGCCTCGAAACATGTGATCCGATGCCTGAAATTGCCAGATCAGCAGCAGCACACCGGCACAGATGCAAAGCCCGATGCCGGTCAGCCAGGGGTACATTTTTTCCGAATAAGACTCAATCACACGCGGCGGGATGCCCGTGATCCGGGCAGTCAGAATCAGCGGAGCCAGCATGATCACGCCCCTGCCGTCCTTACCTTTTGCCTCATAGCCCTGACGCTTGAAGAAGAATCCGGCGACTTCAACAGCCGGCCCGTTTTTGCCGAGTTCTCCTTCCGGAACGCCAGACGCAGACAGAGCGATCACCCGCACCAGCTGGTGACCCGAGTCACGTGTGGAGATCCATGCCTCATAGGCGGAGCGAATGCCATAATCCTCTGCTCCAATGGGCAGCGGAGCTTCAATCAGTCGTCGCAGCGTACCACGAATCACATACGCTTTGCCTCGACAGATCTGAGGAGCATCCATGAAGGAAGCGTACTGTCCCTCCGGCAGCAACTGTTTTTGAGTGGGAGTCAGATTCCTCGCCAGTCTTAACGTTCCAAGCCACGCTTCCGTTTCTGATGACAGAATGCCAAGAACGTCATCTTTGATCATCTGCGTGAGCCTGACCGGAACATCGCCAGCCGTGGAAGCATTCTGTGGTGGACCAGCTTCCATTTGTGCCGCGCCCTGACGGTCAATCATGGAAGCATAGTCGACGGGCTTCGTGGGATCGGCCTCAGAGGCGATCTCGAACTCATCCGGACGAAGCGTTGATGAATTCATCAATCGTTCAGCGGCTGCCGTCGCTGCAGATTGAGCTTTCGGTTCTGGTGCTGCAAACATCCGCACAAACCACGAGTTTTCACCCAGTGCAGAGGCCGTGATGGCCAGTAAGGCGACGCCAAGAATCACCAGCCGCGCGCGAGTCTGGTCGCGGGACGTGAGCAAGCCTCGAGGCTGTCCTTTGGATCGAAAACGCACGAACCTGACTCCTGAGGCGATCGTCACGGGCTGTGAAGAAGACGCATTTCTGCCAACGAGGCAATCCAACAGCAGTGTAGGTCGTTTTCAGTAAAACTCTCAAGCCCTTCTTTTTTCCCAGATGATCCAATTGGCCAGAGTTGTACAAGGTATCGCCCGGTGAGGTCCCATTCCGATGGGACAAAATCGGATCGATGTGTCCGTCAAGAAACGGTCTTGCAGAGAAACGTCGGAAAATCCGAGAGTTTTCTCGGCGGGGGCAGTCACTTTCGAATGCCGTACGATTCCGTCATACTGCCGTCAGGGGCATCACGCCGATTTTTTGGAGTCACGTTTTCAGATTCGGCCATGATGTCAATGGTTGCCGATTGATCAGACATCGCCATGACTGTGGCGCGAGGAGAGCATTGTGAGTTCTGACGAGCAGAAGAACCCCCGTTGTTTCTTGGATATTACGATTGGCGATAAGCCTGCCGGACGGATTGTTGTCGAACTGCGCGCTGATGTTGTGCCAAAGACGGCGGAGAATTTTCGGGCGCTGTGTACTGGTGAAAAGGGCTACGGTTACAAGGGTTCATCGTTCCATCGCGTGATTACGGACTTCATGTGTCAGGGTGGTGACTTTACCAATCACAACGGAACCGGTGGCAAGTCAATCTACGGCGCCAAGTTTGCTGATGAGAACTTCACGTTGAAACATACGGGTCCTGGTGTTCTCAGCATGGCGAATGCCGGTCCAAATACCAACGGATCACAGTTTTTTCTGTGCACGGTGAAGACCCCGTGGCTGGACGGTAAGCATGTGGTATTCGGATCGGTCGTCGAAGGCATGGACGTGGTGAAGGCTGTTGAGGCCGTTGGATCCGACAGTGGCCGCACCAGCGCCAAAGTCGTTGTTGCCGATTGTGGTGAGCTGAAATAGTTTCAGTCAGCATTTTCGAACGGAGCTTCATTCCTCCGGCACGAGCCTGACGGAGCCGCTGATTGTTTTCGCGTGAGTCTGTTTGAGCATACTTCAAAAGCCGCTGCAGAGGCGAACGACTGTCTCAGGGAGGAGAGGGTAGGCCGCTTAGGCAGCACATGGATGTTTTGAAAAGCTCTCTTCGTTGCGGTGAGAGTGTGTTGTCGTTCTGCTCAAATGATTCCTCCCGAGACGTCGTTGTCACTGGTCTTGGCATGGTGACGCCGCTGGGTCTGACGTCCGCTGACACCTGGCGGCACCTGCTGTCGGGCGGACGTGGTTGCCGCGAACTGTCACCGTCGGATATTGATTGCTTCGAGAAGTTGCAGGGTGTGTCCGGTCTTCGAATCTACGGCGCACCGGTCGTCGCGAAAGAGACGGCACATCGGCTGGAGACAATCGATTGGCCGCACTGCGTTTCCTCAGAGGTTCGCCGAGCATGGCTGGGCGAACCTCTGATCGCTTTTTCGCTGCTGTCACTGACTGAAGCAATGCAGCACGCGGGACTGTGTCGGCAAAAATTGGCCCGGAGTTCGGTGTCCGTCGTGTTCGGCAGCAGCAAAGGTGGTCTGCGGACGGCGGAGTCTCTCGTCCGACCGACTCGTGATGACGAACGAGGCTGGCTGGCACGATTCTCGAATGCGTTTACGACCGATGGCCCGACGCGGGCCGTTGCAGCGATTGTTTCCGCGGGATTGGGGATCAGATGTCCGGTGGCGGCCTGTGCGACGGGGCTTGTTTCGCTGCTTCAGGGCGCGAGTCTGATTTCATCCGGAGAATGCGACGTCTGTATCACCGGCAGCGCGGATGCCGCGCTCAGGGCGTCGGTGATGTCATCGTTTCACCGGCTTCGAGTGACATCGCGACATGAGTTGGCAGAAACCGCCTGCCGACCCTTTGATCGAAATCGTGATGGCTTTGTGATCGGCGAAGGAGCGGCGACCATCATTCTGGAATCGCGATCTCACGCCACAGCTCGCGGAGCCGAAATTCTGGCGCGAGTAGTTTCCGGCGGCTGGTTGAATCATCCGACGGGAATGACTCAGATTGATGATACCGGAACAATTGTAAGAGAGCTGCTGACTCGTTCCGTTCCTCGTGACGTGTGCCCTGATATCGTCAACCTCCATGGGACCGGTACTGAAACGAATGACCTTGCCGAGGCTCGCGGTGTTCATTCCGTCTTCGGGCTCGTGCCGAGATCGTTTGGCGTAAAAGGAGCGATGGGCCATCTTCTCGGCGCGGCCGGAAGTGTGGAGACGGCGATCACGATCATGGCTTTGCGTGATCGCATCATTCCCGGCACAACCAACCTGTCGACTCCCGATCCGGAATGCCGACTGAACCTGTCGCCAGTGACTCAGTCCATTTCCAGTCTGACTACAGCGCTCAAGCTGTCTCTTGGTTTCGGCGGCCATGTCGCCTGCGGTCTTTTTGAACGAGAATCCGCATCACTCGAAAGATCAGAAACTTACTCTCGCTCAGTCGCAGGCTCCTGAACACCGGATGCTTCCAGCAGGATTTCCTGAACGAGCAGGTCATGCTGATACGTGAACGCGAACGTTTTTTCCCCACGGATCACTCTGGCCATGTCGATCGCATCTCCCACATAGCGCGAGTATTTCGGAAACGTCACCCGCTGAGTTCCCGATGTCCATGTCCCGCGAGCTCGGGACAGTGACAACGTGGCCGCAGGGCTATCAAGTGGCTGCACATGGAACGTGCCCTCGGTTCCGCAGACCACGAGATGTCGGCGGGCAAAGCCCTCAACTTCGATCGCAGACGCTCGGATCGTGGCTGTTGCGTCTGGATAGTCAAGCACTGCCAGCATATTGTCTTTGAGTGAATCTTTCGTCGGGGACGAGTGTTTGTTGAAAGCGTGAACAGACCCCGGTCTTCCAAGGAGTGAGATGACGGTGTCGAGGACATGGCAGCCAATTTCAAACATGATGCCGCCGGGATACCTCGCGATCTGCTGCCGATCTTCAGAGTTCATCGTTTTGCCAATCGCCGTCTGAACTTCGTAGAGCTCACCGATCCATCCGTCGGCTACGATCTGTCGCAGCATCTCGATCGCCGGGTTGTAGCGATACATGTAGCCCATCTGGACGACGAGCTTCTTCTCTTCGGCGATCGCCATGATTGTTCGAAGATCGCTCAGTGATTCACCTGCAGGCTTGTCGATATGCACATGCATCCCTGCTTGAACGCACAACTCGGCATTCACCAGCAGGTCGCAGACATCGGTTTCGATCAACACAGCCTGCAGGCCGGGCTGGTTCAGCAACTCTTCCGCGGTCATCCACGGAAGATCTCGGAATGCAGCGTCTTTTTCTGCCTGCTGACGACGCGGAAGATCGGGTTCAACCAAACCCACGACTTCGTAGTCATCCGACCGTCGATAGACCGATAATTTCGAAGCATGTGCATGCGTGGTTCCGATCTGACCAATACGAATTTTTGGCTGTCTTGTCGAAGTCCTGCTGCCAGCAACGCCTGCCGATTGTGCCAGCAGGTAGTGGGTCATAAGTGCGCCAAGCACCGTCCGTCGTGTGGTCATGATTGCTCCACCAGAGTCGTGGTGTCCATCGTCGTTGTTCGCTTCGCAAACAACGACGATGGACTATGGTTTCATCTGCCATTTCTCGTCGAAGAAGTCCGCGTCGACAACTTTGCCGGGCCAGACGGTATTGGGTGGTGTTGTCAGGTCAATGATGGCCCAGTCGGGCAGCATGGGGACCTGGCGAGCATTGTTGAGGTACGCGTAGTCTCGGAAGGTGAAGCTGCTGTTGAACACGACATATCGATTCTGGTTCAAGGGGTTCGGGTAAATCAGAATCGGAGCGTGGTTCTTGGCATCGTAGGTCTTGTCTTTGACAGTGATATTCTCGGCCGTCCATTGGATCGGAAGCTTGTCGGCGATTTTGGCCAGCACGCTGTTTGACGTTGGATCACCCCACAGCACGATGTTGGATGACTGGATCATTTCATCCGTCAGATCCACATCATTGACAACTCGCGCGTCGCCTCGGAAATGTCGCCGCCAGTGTTCGATGGCTCGAGTCAGTTCCGCATCCGCCCACTTGCCAACGGCTTCATTGGCCGCTGTTCCGGTCGGGCGAACGAAGATGAAGGAATCCATGAAGGCATCGTCGATCGGGCCCTGGAGGTTGTGGCGTTTGCGGAGGGTGTCATTTTTAACTTGCCGCCAATGGTTCTTCGCATCTTTTTCGAGTGAGAACGTCCAGGAGAAGTCTGAAAGTGGGCCAGGGACGGTCACGGTTTGAGCATCTTCTCCATCACGAATGGTGATTCTCGCGTTTTTTGTGTGGACGGGGGACTCCCCGGCTTCAAAGTGGATTGAAAGGCCTCGAACATTGTGAACCGCGATCGTCATCACATCTGGCCCTTCGGCGATCGTAACGCCGGAGCCCATTTCAAACTCAGCTCCCTCAGGGCCAATCGAAGATCCATGACCAAATGGCCCAACGATGTTCGCTGAAATCTTCGCGAGTGGC
>JBKDRW010000188.1:0-7877 GCA_046341255.1 Planctomycetota bacterium | reverse complement strand
CGAGAATCTTCATACCCGAAGCCGTACCTGATGTCACCGACGACGCGAACTCCTTGATCGCTGTCAGAGCTTCCGGCCGAATTCGATCGCTCCCCAGATCGAACAGGATATCGCTGCGGAACTTGTTGAGTCCGGTCACTGGATCGTACTCAAAGCCTTCGGCCTGCAGAGCGCTGTTGACTCCGCTTCCGTCGCTCGTCCCATCACCCATCGCCTGAGCAAACTGATTATTCATCGCATTGCGTTCAGCGATGATATTATTGAGGCGATCGTTGGCCGTTGCGATCTGATTCTGAGTGTCTCCCAGTTGAGCCATCAACGCCTGATTTTCCTGGCCAAGGCCCATCAGCATCTGCTGTGCCTGCGCGTTCTCGGCGAGGAGCCTCTGGTTTTCCGCGTACAGATCTCGAGCATGTCGCTGCGCACTGAGAAGATCTTTGCGACCCGGTCCATGGCAGCATCCGGTGATGAACATCACCATGAAGGCCGGCATCAGCAACCATTTCGTTCGAACAGACAGTCTGCTCATAGCAGTTCATCCTGAATTCTGAGTCATGGCATCCGCTTCAGACCAACTCGCGATGTCTCGCGGTTACGAGCCGACAGCGGCCAGGTTGCTTGCAAGATTAGTCCCGACCAATTTGCCTCGTGAAGATGCCTTTGAGGTTTTTTTGGAGGAAAACGCTTGCGGCTTCAGCCTGCGTGTTTCCACTCACAGCCCCACGAGCATTTCCTGCCGGAGTCGGTAGTGAACGAAGCATCTTCTGCTTCCTGAATCACTTCAGCAACCGGCAGTTTCTGCGTGAGGGAGGAGAAGGAAACGTGATGAACAATCGGATTGGCCGAGTCACAGCAGTCGGTGGCCAATCACAAACCTGCTGGTCTTCGATCCGTCAAACACCCTTACAATCCCGGAAAAACGGGAGAGCGTTGTTCCAAAATCGACAAGGATTCGACGGCATCGGGAAATCGGGGATCGAGGATGATACAATTCCGCCCGCGTCGCTCCCTCTTCCTTTGATTCACGGCAGGAAATCGGCTCAGTGTCCCACGAAAGTTACGAAAACCCGCTGATCACGCGCTATGCATCTCGCGACATGGCGGGTATCTGGTCGGCTCAGACGAAGCACTCGACCTGGCGAAAGCTCTGGATCGCTCTGGCCGAATGCCAGCAAAAGCTCGGCCTCCAGATCACCGACGAACAAATTAGGGAGATGAAAGCAAATATCGACAATATCGATTTTGATGCAGCAGCCGGATACGAGCGGCGTCTGCGACATGACGTGATGGCTCATGTCCATGCATGGGGTGATCAGTGCCCAAAGGCCCGACCAATCGTCCATCTCGGGGCCACCAGTTGTTTTGTCACCGACAACTCCGAACTGATTCAGATGCGAGACAGTCTGACACTGATTCGTCGTCGGCTCGTGCAGGTCATCGATCAGTTGGCCACATTCGCAGTGAAATTTCGCGACCTGCCATGTCTTGGATTTACACATCTTCAACCTGCACAGCCCACAACGGTTGGCAAGCGGGCGACCTTGTGGTGCTGGGATCTGGTGCAGGATCTGGAAGAGATCGAATATCGTCTCGCAACGCTGCGATTTCGAGGCGTCAAGGGGACCACCGGCACCCAGGCCACCTTTCTGGCATTGTTTCAGGGTGATCATGCGAAGGTCGAGCAGCTCGATCGCATGGTGACCGAACGCATGGGGTTTGCATCGTTTCATCCGGTGACCGGCCAGACGTATTCGAGGAAAGCCGATTCCCAGTTGATGGCCGCATTGAATGGAATCGCTCAGACATGCCATAAAGCCGGAAGCGATATCCGAATTCTGCAGCATCGCAAGGAACTTGAGGAGCCGTTCGGCAAAGAACAGATTGGTTCATCTGCGATGGCTTACAAGCGAAATCCCATGAGGAGCGAGCGTATGTGTGCGCTGGCGAGGTTCGCCATGAGCCTTCAATCTGGCATCGACAATACGATGGCGACGCAGTGGATGGAGCGAACTCTGGATGATAGTGCGATCCGTCGCCTTTCAATGCCCCAGGCATTTCTGGCGATTGATGCCTGTCTGATTCTGTATCGCAACATCACCGATGGGATGGTCGTCTACCCGAAAGTCATTGAGAAAAATCTTCAGGCCGAGCTGCCATTCATGGCCACGGAAGAAATCCTGATGGCTGGCGTTCAGGCCGGTGGTGACCGTCAGGAGTTGCATGAAGTCATTCGCGTTCACAGTCAGGCCGCTGCAGATCGGGTGAAGCAGCATGGTGAAGCAAATGATCTGATCGCAAGGCTGATGGCTGATGGCTCTTTTGCCTCCGTCGATCTGGAGAGCACCCTGGATGCTCGTCGATACATCGGCCGATCCCCAGAGCAGGTCGACGCTTTCGTGATCGAATACGTCACGCCGATCCGGGCAAGGTATGCGTGCGAGCTCACGGGAACCGCAGAGGATCTCCGAGTGTGAGGGTTCGCGAATTGCCAACAGGTTTCGTTTGTTTTCTCCTTTGATCGACAGATTTTTATGTCAGCTTCAGTCCGACAAACTCCGGAATTGCTGGCTCCGGCAGGCGAGTGGGATTGCGTGCGTGCCGCTGTCGAAAACGGAGCGGATGCGGTTTACTTTGGCCTCGATAACGGTTTCAACGCACGAGCCCGAGCGGCAAATTTTGATTTGAACAACGTATCCGACGTGATGGAGTATCTGCACCGTCGTGGTGTCAGGGGTTACGTGACACTGAACACACTGGCATTCTCAAACGAACTTCCGGAGCTGGAACGCATCGTACGGCGTCTCGCTTCGGCGCAGGTGGATGCGGTGCTTGTTCAGGACCTGGGTGTGGCCCGACTGATTCGCACCATCACCAGGGACCTTCCGATCCATGCGTCGACTCAGATGACACTGACCAGCGCTGAGTGCATCGGGGAAGCGAAGGACCTTGGCATCGTTCGAGTTGTGTTGCCGCGAGAGTTGTCCATTGACGAGATTCGGCAAATCCATGAGCTGACCGATCTGGAGCTCGAAGCGTTCGTTCATGGGGCCCTGTGCGTGGCCTATTCCGGGCAGTGTCTCACCAGCGAATCACTCGGTGGACGCAGTGCAAATCGGGGCCAGTGTGCTCAGGCGTGTCGATTGCCCTATGAACTCCTGTGCGACGGGAAACTGCGAGACTTTGGCGACCAGAAGTATCTGCTGAGCCCACAGGACCTCGCAGCATTTCCGCTGACAGAAGAGCTGATCAACGCGGGCGTTCGGTGCTTCAAGATTGAGGGACGACTGAAAACACCGGAATACGTCGCGAACATCACTCGGCATTATCGTGAAGCGATCGACGGGGCAATGGCAGGGAGTCCGGTTGCGTTCACAAGGCGACAGATCCAGCAGATGGAACAGTCCTTTTCGCGTGGTTTTTCTCCGGGTTGGCTGGAGGGCTGCGACCACAAACGTCTGGTACCGGCCATTAGCTCAGCAAAACGTGGCGTCCTGCTCGGAACTGTGCATAAGATTCTTCCTGATCGCGTCGCGATCCGGCTGGAATACTCAATTCAGGCCGGAGATGGTGTCGTATTCGACGGTGACCGGATGGCCGGCGACGAACAGGGTGGGCGAGTCTTTCAGGTCTTCCGCGATTCGCTGGCACTGACCGAGCCGATCGACACGGGAACTGTTGAACTGACCTTTGATCGAAGCCATCTTGATCTGTCGCAGTTAACGATTGGTCAAAGGGTCTGGAAGACCGACGACCCGCGACTGAATCAGAAGCTTCGACGGACATTCGAGACCGCCGACCCTCAGCGTCGTGTGGCTCTGAAACTGAAGGTCCGGGCCATCGCCGGTGAGGTCCTCACCGTGGAAGGGCAATCTGCAAACGGATGTCAATGCCGTGTGGAGTCCGAACAACCTCTGCAGATGGCTCAGAAGCATCCGATTTCTGAATCCGTTCTTCGCGAGCAGTTGTCACGTCTTGGGGCGACAGTGTTTGAACTGACCGAGCTCGATGCAACCGTTGAAGGCAGCCCAATGGTGCCTCTCAGTGTGCTCGGCAGACTTCGACGTGAGATCATAGACCAACTGACGAACAGTCTTCCGATTCGCGCAGTGAGGCTGAGCGAAGCATCTGCGGTGGATCAGCTGCGAGCAGACATGAGTCGCGGCAGCGAAACCCATGGAACAACATCAGTGGCCGTGATGTGCCGCAATCTTGAGCAGGTACGTATCTGCTGTTCGCTTGAGGTAGACCGTCTGATCGCCGACTTCGCGGATCTCCGAGAGTATCGTGATGCGGTGGAATTGTGCCGCACGCATGGAAAACCTCTCCTGCTCGCAACGCCACGAATTCAGAAACCCGGAGAAATGGGTCTGTTCCGATCCATGCTGAAGCATCAGCCTGATGCTGTACTGGTCCGTAATCTGAGCGGACTGGCCTTTTTCCGAGACAACGGAGTTCCCGTGGTCGGTGACTACTCGCTGAATGTCACGAACGAACTGACGGCATCGTTTTTGATATCCCGAAAGCTGCAGTGGCTGACACCTTCTTACGATATGAATCGCGATCAGATCATGGATCTGGTTCGTGTCGTTCCCGCGAATTGGCTCGAAGTGGTGATCCACCAGCATATGCCCATGTTTCACATGGAGCATTGCGTCTTCTGTGCGATGCTGTCACCGGGAACGAACAAGACAAACTGTGGTCGGCCCTGTGATGTTCATACGGTCGAACTCAGAGACCGTACCGGAACCGATCATCCTCTCATTGCCGACGTCGGGTGTCGCAACACGCTATTCAATGCCGTCGCACAAAGCTCTGCCGAAATTGTGGCGGAACTTCTGAAATCTGGAGTGCAGCGATTCCGCATCGAATTGCTGCGTGAATCAGAAACCGAGATTGAGCGGCTCGTGACACTCTATCGCAGGCTGCTGGACGGCCATGTGACTGGTGAGTTTGTATGGAAATCGCTGCATGCGATGAATCGAGTGGGCGTCACTCGTGGCACGCTGGAGTCGAAACGCGATCCACTCGCAATTCTGTGATTTCCTCGATGGAACCCACGAGCGGGGCCTCGAACACAATCGAATCGTGTGTTCAACCTGACGTCCAACGGGGCACACCCCGACAGAATCTTCGTCAGACCCGCGTCATGCCCTGAAAGCCCATCGCCGTAAAGCGAGGCATTTCGATCGCATCGAGGATCTTTACAGCAAAGATGTTCTCAAAGCTCATGATCACACGGCGACCGCCCTGCGCGTCGGGGGTCTTCCGTTCCAGCAGCAGCAGCTCTCCGGAGATCATGTAACTTACAAACGGGATCGATTCTCCAAACTTGGTCAGAATCAGCCCGGTTCTTGGAATGCTGGAGGGCCACTCGGCAAACACTCGCTGCATATCCTTCATTCGAATGGTCCTTAGTGTTTTCTCGAAACGACACGCCGGTTAACAAAACATTCGACTATCCAGCACCGACAACTCCACCACGTCTGCTGCTTGAAGCCCATGTTGGCAGCGACTCAAACAGGAGAAACAGCGAACCGTCAGAATCAGAAAACCCGGCGAACAACTGAGCGTTCCTTAATGCGGCATTCTGAGCACCGATGATCGCCGTCTGCAGTGTGCGACGTGCGGTCCATATTTGATTGACACGGCAGGAAAACATAGCTCCCGCTGTTTCAATGGTCGTGTTTGCGTGCAAGTTTTTGAAAAACATGGCGATAAGCCGTCGGAAGTGTCGATTCCGATGTGCGAAACTCCGGGCAGGGCTCGGAGTTCCCGACCGGCAGACCGATCGAATCAGGTTCACCGCTGGCTGGTGTGTCCACCCTGACACTGATCATGACGGGTACGGTTCGGACATCGAAAGATTTCCCACACGTGATCCACGTGTAGACTGAACGAGTTGTTTTGTGGCACTCTCCACAGGATCCGGCTTCAGCTGGAAAACTTTGAGCGCGAACGCAATTGCATCGGTCAGGACTGAGTTCCTGCCGAAGGCGATTGAATTGCCTGCGCTTCCGCATGTCGTGACAGAATTCGTCCAGAAGGCCGCCGATCCGAATTTCGATGTGGCGGAACTCGCGCGAATTGTCGGCAAAGACTCGTCATTGACTGTTGAATTGCTAAAACATGTCAATTCGGCAGTTTACGCACTAAGGAATCCGATTCGCAGCGTCAGAGATGCGATCACTCACATCGGCATCAATGCGGCTCGACTGCATCTGCTTGCCGTCGGTATGAAAGCCGCAACCCGCGCACTCCAGACCAAACTGATCAATCAACGTAACTTCTGGAACGAGTGCCTCCAGAAAGCACTGTTTGCAAGAGAAATTGCCGCGAGCATGAAACTTGATCCGGGGCTGGCCTTTCTGGGAGGCCTTCTCCAGGATTACCTGCTTCCAGTTCTCACCAATCAATTTGATCAGCAGTACCTGCAGTACCTGAACGAACAGACGATTCACGGACACGACATCGTCGAGTGGGAGCGTGCAACGTTTGGCTGGGATCATGCGGCTGTGGGAGCCTACTTTGCCGCACAATGGCATTTTCCCGAGGACCTGCTGTGCGCGATTTTTTACCACCACTCGGTTCAATCAACGCTCACAGAATCGGAAGCGGAATTCTTCAAGCTGTTTCCCGTCGCGCTGGCGTCACTTCTGCCAGATAAACTCTGCCAGTCACCGACCGGATTCCAGACTCTGATCAGAGTTGCTCGACATTGTCGAGCTATTGATCTTGTTGCCGTCTGTCGCCGGGTCGACGAAGACCAGGCGAAGCTTGCCGAGGGCATGCAGATTCCAAATCAGCTGAGTCAGCTTCTGTTGCAGACGCAGAGAGCCATGGAGCAGAACGGCGGCTGACCTCCGGGGTCCGGCCGTATTTTTCAAACCTGTGCGTCAGCTGCTTTCAGTCGCTCATCACGGTCAAATGCCAGAAGTGCGGTGATCAGTTCGCTGAGGTCACCGGTCATAATGCGATCCAGCTTGTAGATCGTCAGATTGCACCGATGATCCGTCATGCGGTTCTGCGGGAAGTTATACGTTCGAATACGTTCGCTGCGGTCACCAGAACCGACGAGCGTTCTTCGATGCTCAGCGCGTTCATTATGCTGCTTCATCTGCTGGGCCTCAAGAATGCGGCTCCGCAGAACTCGCATCGCCTTCGCTCGATTCTTGTGCTGACTTTTCTCGTCCTGACACTTCACGACGATGCCTGTCGGAAGGTGAGTCAATCGAACGGCTGATTCCGTCTTGTTCACTTTCTGACCACCGGGTCCACCGGCCCGCATTGTATCGACCTGGAGATCTTCCGGACGAATGTCAATTTCCACTTCATCCGCCTCAGGCATCACTGCCACTGTTGCCGCACTGGTGTGCACTCTCCCCTGGGTTTCTGTCTCAGGTACTCGCTGGACTCGATGGCCGCCACTCTCAAACTGCAGCTGATGAAATGCGCCCTCTCCGGTAATGGAGAAGACGACCTCCTTCAACCCGCCCAATTCCGTGGGGCTGAACTCCAGAAGTTCTGTTTTCCAGCCTTTCTGCGTACAGTAGGCCATGTACATGTCATACAGATCTTTGGCAAACAACGCGGCTTCGTCACCACCAGTGCCTGCTCGGACTTCCATGATGCAGGATCCACGCGTGATCGAATCGCCGGCCGTCGCCATGTCTTCCAGTTCCACGGCCAGCTGATTCCGCTCCGTTTCCAACTGATTCAGCTCGGACTTCGCATACTCTCTGGCGTCGCGGTCGGTTTCCTCATCAACCCTCATCTTCGCAGTTTCAATGTCACCTTCCAGCGTGTGGAATCTGCGAACGGCCGAGGCGATTCGGTTAAGAGCCCCCATCTCTTTCTGAATCTCCAGCATCCTCTGAACG
>JBKDRW010000187.1:0-2467 GCA_046341255.1 Planctomycetota bacterium | reverse complement strand
GCTTGAGATCGTCCACAAGAATCATCAGAACATTCGGGCGTCGGTCACCCGGAGCGATCTGTCCTGCATGCGCTGCAACACACCCGGTGAATAACGGAATCAAAATGGACCGTAGCAAAATCGACATGGCGGGTTCTCGATTCCTGTCAGCATCACGCCCCGTTCTTCTGCGAAAAACTCCTGGCCAGAGTTCTCTGCTTCGCTCCGGCTTCACGCAAGTCATCCGGGCTGAAGATTGTTGTTCCTCGAGCAAATGAATTTTCGAAATTCTGAAAGTGACTGACGAGGTCAAAAATCATGCATGGAGGTGCCGTGGCTGCATTTTTCAGGGATCTGGGACGAGTACGGTTGCTGAGCGACATGATTGTGCCGGAAGCCATCCAACAAAGATCCGAAATCATCGAAAACCATTGGAAAACGTGACTCACCGCGGGCGAGGGTGCACCGGAAGGGGCGAAGTTCGTTCAGTTTCTGCGAATCCCCGCAAGATGACGCTCCGGGCTGGTTGAACTGCGGATTCGCCAACGTACGATCTCATGGAATTCCACGCGGCGAGTGTGGTCCCAACTGTCTTGTCTTTAGCGCCTTGCAAAATCCAATGCCCACTGCAGAGCAACTGAGAACGCTTGTTTCCAATGTCATGGAGCCCGTTACGGAAAAGACATTGGGCGAACTTCGAATGATCCGTGATACATTCGTAAACGGCAATGATGCCCGTGTGCGGATTGAATTGCCGACCCCAGCCTATCCGGAGACGAAGAGACTCGAGGACGCGATCCGGCAGCGGATCAAATTCGCAGCACCGGAACTTGAGCCGAGAATTGAAATCCATTCAACCGTCCGGGGCAAAGACGCCGGCGGACGCATCGGCCTGAATGTTCATAACATTATTGCTGTGGGCAGCGGGAAGGGCGGTGTTGGCAAGAGTACCGTAGCCGCGTCACTGGCATGCGGACTTCATTCATTCGGTTGCCGTGTGGGCCTGATGGATGCCGACGTCTACGGCCCCAGCATCCCGCACATGATGAATGCTGATGGGCGACCAGGCGCACAGGAACTGACAGACGAGCACGGCAACAAGTTGATGAGAATGGAGCCGATCGACGCAGGCGGAGTGAAACTGATGTCAATGGGCTTCTTTATCGAACAGGGCCAGTCGGTTGTCTGGCGAGGCCCGATGCTTCACAAGGCGTTGACTCAGTTCCTGAAGGATACGCAGTGGGGGGAACTGGATTATCTGATCATTGATCTGCCTCCAGGCACCGGCGATGTCTCTCTGACACTGGCTCAGCAGGTCGGTCTTGCAGGAGCAGTCGTGGTTTGCACGCCACAACAGGTGGCTCTTCTCGATGCCATCAAGGCCGTCGACATGTACCAGAAGGTGAATGTCCCGATTCTTGGATTCGTAGAAAACATGACCGGTGACATTTTCGGTCGTGGCGGAGTCCAGAAGGTCTGCAATGAACTGAAGATTCCGTTCCTCGGCGAAGTTCCGTTGAACGCGGCAATTCGTGAATACAGTGACCGCGGTGCTGTGATGCAGATGATGATGGATGACCATCCGTCTCGAGATGCCCTGCGGAAAGTGTGTCAAAATGTTGCGATGCAGGTATTTAAGGAAATTGTGAAGTCGCCGGCGGGACCGATGCTGGAAATTCTCTGACCAGCGACCAGTCAAAAGCTCTGAAACGCAAGACGATTCACATCAATCCCGCTTTTTGCTCATCCCGTTCGCGGAGCGAACCACGACTTTGGTCGCAATGACATGTCCATTCCAACACTCGATGAGATCTTCGATGAGTTCCTCGACCTCGACCCGGTGGACCAGAATCAATACCTGATGGAACTCGGGTATGAACTGCCGCCGTTTCCCGAGGAGGCGAGGACGGAATCAAATCGCGTCCATGGTTGCCAGAGTCAGGTCTGGCTGACCATGAACGCCAGCGGTGCGGGCAACGATGCGACGTTCACAATCGTCGCGGACAGTGATGCCAATATTATCAAAGGTCTGCTTGCCATTCTGGAATCGGCCTATAACGGCAAAACAGCAAAACAGATTGCCGAATTCGATATACTCGGAGTCTTCAAAAAACTGGATCTTGAGCACCACATTACGCCTCAGCGCAGGAACGGTTTACGAGGCATGGTGGAGCGGATTCTGCAACTGGCAAATCGTCATCAGCTCGTCGCAGGATGTGGAGAACTGGCGGACGCTGGAGCGAACATCGATCGCGGATGTGGTCTCTCGATCGCGAGGGACGCCGCAACTGCCGTGCGAAGTCCGTTGACTCTGTCGAATCACGCGAGTCCAGACCAACCGTTTGATGCGGCCGCCATTCGAGCACAGTTCCCGGTTCTGAATCGCGCGTTACCCAGCGGTCGTTTTCCTGTCTACCTTGACAGCGGCGCTTCAGCTCAGAAGCCGAGTGCTGTCATTGAAAAAGAACGGGAGGTCGAAGAGCAGTAT
>JBKDRW010000186.1:0-12508 GCA_046341255.1 Planctomycetota bacterium | reverse complement strand
GCGCTGGGGATTGCCCTGCTGTCCGTCTCGCATCTGCTCTTTCTCGTCTGCTTCTCCGGAAATCGAACGATCTCCGACACTGGGTCTCCGGATCGATCGGAAATCGCAGATCAGACTCGGACCATGCTGACCGAGGAGAACCGTGAATCGATCGTCGACTGGCGAATGGCTGTCATCACCGTCGTTGCCTGCAGTTTCGTGTCCGGATCACTCGAGGGTGCTGCTTTTCGACTACTGGCGCCGCTGGTCGGCGTGTCTTTGTTCCTGACGGCAGGCGTAGTCGGTGTTGTTCTGTCCGGCATGGCCCTGGGGAATTTCGTGGGCGGGCGACTGGCCTCCGGTCATCATGTGTCGGCAACGCTTCGGATGTCTCTGGTCTTTGCCGGCACGGCGACGGTGATGATCGGACCCATCTGGAAAGTCCTGCTCAATGCACATCTTTTCGGTCGTCTTTCGTTGATTGCTCAGACGGTCTGCTGGTCGCTCTCTTTGTTTTTCATCCCATCCCTTCTGCTGGGCACAATCACACCTCAGGTAATTCAGATCATTCAGCGCAATACCGGCAGAAAAGCTGAGTTGGCAGGTCGACTGTGTGCGTGGTCAACTCTGGGATGCATCTGCGGGATTCTGGCCACATCGTGGATTTTGATTGAACAGGCAGGAGCCGTCCGAACCTGCATTCTCTGCGGCTTTGTTCCGCTGAGCCTTGCAGCAAGTCGTCTGACCAGCACCGCGACAAACACGGTGTTTCGTTCAGCCACGATGATTCGTGCCATCCTGATTGCGGCAGTGGCCCTGCTGGCCATCTGTCGATCGCCTTATCTTCGCGAAACCCAGTACTTTGCCATCTCCGTGTCGTCCGAAACAATGAAGGGACGAGAGGTTCAGGTTCTGTCTCTGGACAGGCTCGTTCACTCTGTCATCGATCTTAAAGATCCCGGCTTCCTGCATTATCCCCATGAACACGTTCAGGGCGAGATTGTTCGCTGGGCAGCGGCCAGCGCACGAAAGGAATCGCGAAACGCGAAAGTCCTGATCATCGGGGGTGGCGGCTACTCGCTGCCTCGCTGGATTGAAGCTCAGACAGATCTCCATGACGTTGATATCGATGTGGTTGAGATTGATCCTGAAGTCACGGCAGTGGCTCATGAAGAGCTTGGACTTCCGACCACCACCAGGATCAGCAGTCGGCACCTTGATGGACGACAATTTGTTCGGCAGACAGCCGCTGCAACCTACGATCTGGTGATCCAGGACGCCGTCAATGACTTCTGTGTGCCGTCGCATCTGATGACCAAAGAATATAATCAGCTGATTCGGCGAATACTCCGAAACGATGGTGTCTATCTGCTGACCGTCATTGATTCGCTGGATGCTGGTTTGTTCGTCTCCTCAGCAGCGAAGACGATGGACGCCGCATTCCCCGCGACACGATTGCTGATTCCCAGGGAAACCGAAGCTCTGCGAGGCCGGAGTGTCTTCGTAATCGCTTCAAGAAACAGGGATGGTGAAAACGCTGATTCCGCCGCTCAGGATCTGATGTCCACCTGGTGGAGCCAGTGGAAGTCGGCATCGGTGATCTCGACCACGGAACTTCAGTCTCGACTTTCGTCTCACGCAAACGACGCCGTACTGCTGACTGACGACTATGCTCCGGTGGATCAGCTGATGATTCGCAATTTTCTCCATTAGACGCATCAGGAAGAAGTATGTGTTCCGCGCTGCGGTCCTTCCCGACGGAATCAGGCCGATCTGAGAATCTCCCGAATCACGTGTCCATGGACATCGGTCAAACGACGAGGGATTCCGTTGTGGTACCATGAGAGCCGTTCGTGGTCCAGTCCCAGAAGATGCAGCGCTGTGGCGTGGAGATCATATGAGTAGCAGGGATTTTCGGACGCTTTGAAGCCGGCTTCATCGCTGGATCCATAGCTGGTTCCGCCGCAAATGCCCCCTCCAGCCATCCAGGCAGTGAAAGCTCCGGGATTATGATCGCGCCCCCGCTGCTGGCCCTGCATGAATGGCTGCCGTCCAAATTCACTGGTGCACATGACAAGGGTGGAATCCAGCAGACCACGCGACTTCAGATCGCTCAGTAATGCATGAATACCAGAGTCAAGGATGCGGCCCCAATAACCGTGATCGCGCACAATGTCTTCATGTGAATCCCAGTTCGGACGAATTTTCTTTTTGCTGGTGTTCTCGGAACCACAAAAGATCTGAACAAACCGAACGCCACGCTCGACAAACCGTCGCGCGAGCAGACATTGTCGACCAAACGGGCCGATGTCTGCATCTTCCAGTTCATACAGTTGATGAATGGACTCTGGCTCCCGAGCAAGGTCCACCGCCTCCGGAGCATGTAATTGCAGCTTTGCTGCCAGCTCATAGCTGGCAATTCGAGCTTCCAGCAGACTGTCTTCCGGGTGGGCAGCTGCGTGGCGGCGATTCAGCAGAGCCAGAAATCTGCGACCGCCGGACTCATCCGCTGAACCAAAATCCTTTGGAGGGAACAGATCTGCAACCGGTGGCTTCCCCTCCGCAGTTTCAATCACCGTCCCCTGATGAACTGCCGGAAGAAAACCCGCACCCCAATTGATCACACCACCCGGCGGAAGGCCTCGAACATCGGGCAGCACGACAAATGACGGAAGGTTATCGGTTTCACAGCCAAGACCATATGTCACCCACGAACCCATCGACGGAAACCCCGGCCGAATGAAGCCGCTGTTCATCATAAACATCGCCGGGCCGTGCAATGCCGACTTGTTTTGCATCGAATGAATGAAGGCAATGTCATCCACATGCTGCGACATCTTCGGAAACAACTCGCTGATCCAGCGACCGCATTCGCCATGCTGCCGAAATCGCCAGAAACTTTTCGAGTAGGCTCCGGCGATGCCTGCGAACGTCTGCCGGCCCAGCTCTGAATCAAATGGCTGACCGTGCAGTCGATGGAGTACCGGCCGATAATCCCACGTGTCAACGTGGCTCAGGCCACCGGGACAAAAAACCTGAATCACCGACGTCGCTTTCGCCGGATGATGACATCGCGACAATGGAGCCGCCACCGCGGGTCCATCTGCCCGCACGGCTTTTCCATGCAGAATCGCTGCCATCGCCGCCGCTCCGAAACCGTCAGCCATGGCATGCAGTGTGCCGCGACGAGTCTCAGCGATCGAACTGTTGCAGAGCTCGTTATTCATATTTCTGTTTCGATCTGACAGCGAGGTTTACGAGAATTCACAGCGATGACGACTTCCGGTGCTCGACCGGACCTGCCTGATGAAGAACTCAATCCACATACACGAATTCATTCGCGTTCAGCAATTGCCGACAAAATTCCACCCATCCTGCGTCAGCGACAAGTTCCAATGCGGCTGTCGCTTCGTCGGGCGTTGCCTCACGTCCGAAGGCAATCTGAAACGCTCGCTGAACCAGCCATGACGCATGACGAGTGGACTCTTCCGTGGATTCGTTCTTCAGCCGTTCAGCAAAATACTGAGCATGCTTCAGGATGAATTCGTTATTCCACATCACTAACGACTGCAGAGCCGTAGTAGTCACATTCCGAGTCGGTGTCAGATTGGCCGCATTCGGACAATCCATTGTCGTGAGGAACTGATCGGGTGTTGTGCGCACGATGAAACGATAAATACTTCGACGCCAAAGTTCCGGTTTGTCAGCCGTCCTGTAGGTGTAGACCGGCGCGTATTCTTCCTGATATTCAAAATCTCGATAGCCGGGCCCGAACATGTCACGGTTCAGGCACCCGCTGACCGCAAGGACGGCATCTCGAACGGATTCTGCGTCCAGCCGACGTGGATTCTGCCGCCAGAGCAAACGGTTGGAAGAATCTCTCGTCATCGCTGCACGAGCCGATTCTGTCTGAACCGACGATTGCCGGTACGTCGCGCTCAGACAGATCTGCCGATGGACAGCTTTCAGCGACCAGCCGTGTTTCTGAAGCTCGCCGGCGAGCCAGTCGAGCAATTCCGGATGACCCGGAACACCGCCACCCCGACCGAAGTCGCTGGGTGTATCGACGATGCCAACTCCAAAATGCTGTTGCCACAGGCGGTTCACGATCACTCGACGAGTCAACGGATTGGCTGTGTCTGCAATCCAGTCCGCCAGTGCCCTGCGACGAGCCGCTTCCGACTCAGCCGCAGAGGCATCCAGAGTGAACCGCGCCGACGTCACACAAGAGATTGTCCCGGGCAACACGGGCTCTCCCGGTGCCTCCGGGTTGCCTCTCAGCATCAGGTGTACTTCAGGAGGTTGTTCGCCGATGATGCCATACATGCGGGAAGCTTCAGGAATTGCTTCGAATTGTTTCTGCAGAGCATCAATCTGATGCGTCATTTCCACCATCTGCTGTCGTTGTTCATGAGTCAGTTCCTCGCGCGGCGGCGTCAGTCGTGCATCGACGAAACAAATCTGATCATGACTGATGTCATTGCCCGCATCTGTGGCCATCAACGTCAGGAATCGAGCCGACTCGGGCAGTTCCAGCGAGACATCTTTTAAACCGTCATCGCGTCCGATCGCTTCGGTCTGGAAGGCAATCGTCCCGTCCAGCAGGACCCACACCTGCGCGCCTCGTTTCGGGGTCTCGCCGAAGCAGCCGACCTGAGATTCAAAACGCAGGAATGGCATTCGATGATGCTCGCGCAGAGCATTCAGATCCATTGTGATGGCGGCATTGGCATGGATGGAGAGCAGCCGATGCGGTTCGCTTGCGAAGTCGACGCCGCCAAGCGTCGTTGAGTACTGCGAATGGACCGGGCCGCTGCGAATGGTATCCCAGGCCTTGCCGGACGTGGTCGGAATGCCAGATGCAGGGATTCCCGTGGATGTCACAGGAATCATCCCGCTTTCGCCTCCGCTCGGAATCACAACACCGTCGACAAACGGGCCTGGCCCTTTCACAAACACATTGACGGCCGCGTCCAGAAAGCCTCGCCTGTCGGATTGAACTCGACCACTCGCCGGATCAATGCCCTGCCCGATCTTTCCAGAACCTGACCCGTCTCCACCACCGACGATATCGGCCAGACGAATGCCATCACCACGCAATGTCGCCAGCTCTTTCCTCGCACGATCGATTTCCTGCTGCAACGAAGATCTGCGATTTGCCAGTTCCTGTTCTTCCCTGATCGACACCACTCGATCGGCTCGCTTCACACCCGCGAACACCGCTGTCAACGAGTAATACTCGCGCTGGGAGATCGGGTCGAGCTTATGATCATGACACCTCGCGCAGTGGATCGTGACTCCGCAGGTGGACGTCATGACCTGCGTCACCATATCGTCCAGATCATCCGCTCGAGCCAGTCGCCTGAGCACGGGGCTTGGCGTTTCGGCCTGACCCACAAAATCCCATGGCCCGGCGGCGAGAAAGCCCGTCGCGATGATGGCCTGCGGATCCTCCGGACGATACGCATCGCCAGCGATCTGGTCTTTCAGAAACTGATCGTAGGGCATATCAGCATTGAAGGCGGAAATCACCCAGTCTCGATATCGCCAGGCATTGTCCCGCCGCTGATCGCGTTCGAAACCATGCGTATCTGCATAATGAGCGATATCCAGCCAATGCCGCGCCTGACGTTCGCCGTAATGCGGCGATGCCAGCATACGATCGACCAGTTTGGCGTAAGCATTCGGAGCATCATCGTTGAGAAACTCTGTGATCTCATCCGTTGATGGCGGAAGTCCACGAAGATCAAAAGAAAGCCGACGGATCAGCGTTCTGCGATCGGCCTCCGGCGACAGCGTCAGCCCGTGTTCGCGGAGTTCCTTCATGACAAACGCATCGATCGCGCTAAACCCTTCGAGCGTATCCGGCGGCAGCACCTGCTTCACCGGCTGCCATGCCCAGTGATTCAACCGAGTGTCGACCGATGCCGCTCGATCTTCATCGGTCTCCTCCCAGACTGCGCCATCGTCAATCCACTGTTTGAGCAGGCGCACAGCCGCGTCATTCAGTGACTCTGCGGCGGCTGGCATCCGCAGATCGGGATCGGTCGATGTGACTCGTCTGAGCAACTCGCTGTGCTCTGCATCCTGCGGCCGAATCACCGGACCGCCGTCACCACCCCGAAATGCGAGGGCCCTCGCATCCAGCCTTAAGCCCCCTTTCTGGACCTCCGGACCATGGCACGATATGCAGTGGTCGCGAAGCAACGGGCGGATCTGCGTCTCAAAATCCACCTCTTCCGCAAGAAGCGAATGTGACCACAGCAACAGACACAGACACCAAATTCGCAACATCACACGTCTCCGACACGATTGGGTGCGACGTTTATCGCCGACGAACGGATGCTTGAAAAGTGTTGAGGCGTTTTTTGATCGTGTAACATCGCGCCGGCAAAGAAAGCTTACCTGCCGCATCGTGATGGGCAACGAAATTCTGATCACCACAGAAACGCCCGTTCAGATTCCGGGTACTCGATGAGTCGGCCGCGAATGGTTCGACACCGAGATTTGCAGCGTCTGGCCCACGCCACAGGCCCGACCGAGACCTGCGCGAAAACCCGTCTCAAGAACAGACTTCGCTCCGTCTTTGAGGACAAACGAATCGAGCCATCCCGCTCACAATGACCGTCGCGTCGGAATCTTTTATACCTGAGGAACAGGAATCTACTGTTCCGGCTTCCGGGAATCCGATGCGTTGGTTGCTCGGCAGCCGATGTGGTAGAACTCGGCAGCCCATGGGCTCATCCGAGCCGGGATTTGGTCATCGTTGAGGCGTAGTCGGTCAAACATGAAATCAGGTCTGGCACTTGGGCAAATCGGGCGACTCACATGGGTCGTGGACGCATCGATGGTCATCACGCTGGGTGGTGATTCCAGAGCAACCGTATTTTCCACGCCCAACATGATTCTTCTGATGGAACGATCGGCGCGAGAAGCATTGCGGCCGTATCTGGAGCCAGGTGAAGAGTCTGTCGGAGTGGACGTCAGCATTCGCCATGTTGGTGGCGCAGGAATTGGCTCGACGGTTCACGGTGTGGCCACGGTTTCGGCCATTGACGGCCGACGGGTATCCTTCAGCGTGCAGGCATTCTGTGAAGACCGTCTGATCGGCGAAGGCACTCACATTCGTGCGATCGTGCAGGTCGAGCGGATCGTTGAGAACATTGCAAGGCTGTCTGCAGAACCGTCTGGCGGTGCGCAGCGTGCCATCGCGCTGTCAGCCAGCACCGGAAAACTTCCCGGGCTTCAGACACTGCTGTTTGACGTGCAGGATCGAATTGCCACCATCACGCTGAATCGTCCGGGTGCTCTGAACGCCGTCAATGTGCAGATGACGAATGAACTGTGTCAAGTTGTGTCATGGCTGCTGGGACATCCTCGGGATGTCCGCGTCGTTCTGCTCACCGGCGCTGGCCATGCGTTTTGTGCCGGCGATGATGTCAAAGAGTTGCCATCGCTGCCGATCGAAGCAGCGCGGGCCTTAAGTCTCCAGCAGGCGGAGACCTATCTGGCATTTGAACGCTTGCCTCAGCCGGTGATCGCTCTTGTCAATGGCGACGCGTTCGGAGCCGGATGTGTGGCAGCCTGCGCGGCCGATCTTCGCATTGCCTCGCACGCGGCTCGATTCGCTATGCCCGAGATTCTGCTCGGCTGGCCTCCTGGCTATGGTCTGGCTCAGCTGACGGCGCTGGTCGGAAAGTCTCGCGCGCTGGAAATGTGCATGATGGGCCAGCCTGTATCATCTGCAAAAGCGATGGACTGGGGACTGGTCAATGAAGTGGTTGCTGAGAACAACCTGCCTGCTCGCGGACGCCAAATCGCCGAACGCCTGCTGCAGATGCCGGCCGAGGCCCTTCGGGAAACAAAGCGTTTGATTCATCTGGATGAAGGCAATCAGCCTAAAGTCGCCTACCGGGCCGACACCGAAGCCTACATCCGCTGCCTCCAGCGCCCCGACGCTCAGGAAGGCGTGGCGGCCTTCGCTGCAAAGCGAGCGGCTCGATTCACAGATCCGTAGGTCAACTCGCCCTGCCCTGCGATCCCGAATCTCTTGTTGATCCGATCGTATGGTTGCGCACCCAGCGGTTGCAGCTGCGCTGGATGAACGCCTGCTGACGGATCTGATGTCTTATCGGAAGGATTCGAGTGCTTGTTCACGATCAGTACTTTATGCTTCTCGAAGAACTGCTGACCTCGTTCGGGCACCGAACACCAGACCGTTTGCAATCCGTACACTGATTCGGAGTCCCTGCGCGATGAGTGAAAGTCCGTTTCTTCCTCCCGATTCCCGCGCACAGGCTTCAGCACCGGCGATGTCTGCGAAACAGCGACGACGCTCCATCACACTTCCGTGCTTTGTTCTGATCATACTCTGGGGAGTTCCGATTCTGTTGCAGAAAACATCGCCGGATTCCGTCGTTGGATTTTTTTTCGGTGCTCTTGGACTGCCGATTCTCTGCCTCCTGATGGTGATGGCTTATTGGCTCACCCAGAAATCAATTTCTCGGAATCAGCGGTGGTCGGTCTGTGCCGTATTGCTCTTACTGCTGATCATTGTGTCACTGGTCGCTCACAGATCCATGAGCATCATGACGCTGGTCATGTACGGGAGTCCTGCGTCGGTAACAGCGATGGCAGTCTGGCTTCTGTTGTCCCGAACGTGGCCATCGACAGTGCGTTCCTTCGGCATGGTGACCGTCAGCGGACTGATCGGACTCATCTTCTGCATGCTGCGAGTCCACGGCGTGACGGGGTCCTTTGCAGCGGAGTTCGATTGGCGATGGAATGCAAGTCCCGAAGAGCGACTGATTGCATCGAAAGGGACACAACCCGATGTCTCCGGAACGTCTGCTGACTTGACGACCGGGAAGTCCGAGAAAACGTGGACGTTGCAGGCGACAGATTGGCCGGAGTTCCGGGGACCCCGGCGGAACAGCATTATCCACGGCTCACAACTCCGTACGGACTGGTCTGCAAATCCTCCGAGGGAAATCTGGCGTCAGCCGATTGGTCCGGGTTGGTCGTCATTCTGCGTCGTGGATGGTTCCGTGTTCACCCAGCAGCAGCTTGGTCCGGAAGAACAGGTGGTTTGCCTCGATGCGGCCACTGGTGAAACCGTCTGGCTTCATTCCGAACCGTCGCGATTCGAAGAGCCTGTCGCCGGGGCCGGTCCGCGCGGAACTCCGACATTCTCAGATGGATGGCTGTATGCTCAGGGAGCCGCAGGAATGTTGCTCTGCCTCGATGCGGCCACTGGCAGACTCCGGTGGAGAAAAGACCTCGCAGCAGACTTTGGTGCGAAGCCTCCGGAATGGGGCTTCTCGGCGTCGCCCCTGCTTTATCAGGGACTGGTCATTGTGTTTACCGGAGTGAAAGACAAGGCCGTCGTCGCGATGAGAGCAGACACCGGCGAATTGGCATGGTGTGGCGGGACCGGCGCCTTGTCATATTGTTCCGCCCAGGTGTCAACTATCGCGGGTGAAGACCAGATTCTGTTTTGCACGGACACTGGTCTGTTGGCATTCGCGCCGGTGAATGGTCGGTTGCTCTGGCAGCACGACTGGCCCACAGGAGGAGTGGCGAGAATCGTTCAGCCGCACGTTCTGAAGAATGACGATCTGTTGATCGGAACGGGACTTGGCGTTGGCCTTCGTCGCATTCATGTGACGAGGTCTGGCACTGGCTTTTCGACTTCTGAAGTCTGGACGACAACTCGCTGTAAGCCCTATTTCAACGATTTCGTCGTTCTCGACGATCATCTGTATGGCTTCGATGGAACCATTCTGATGTGTGTCAGCCTCGATCAGGGTGACGTGCAGTGGCGGGCTCGCGGTTATGGAAGCGGACAGGCCCTGCTGCTGGCCGATCAGAAACTGCTTCTGATCATTTCGGAGACCGGTGAACTGTCTCTGGTGAAGGCCGCATCCGACAGGCATGTTGTGCTGTCAAAGTTCAAGGCCATCGATGGCAAAACATGGAACCATCCCGTCCTTGTCGGTCATCAGATCTTCGTTCGTAACGGTGCCGAAGCGGCGTGTTTCGCGTTACCCGCTGAGTGACATCTCTCGCAGTGTCTGGCTTCGGTTCCGGGGCTTTTGAAGCAGACAAGGGGAGAAGCAGATCGGCATTTTCCGAACATCAGCCGAGCCGTCCTCTGGCTCGAAATGCAGGCCTTCCATCCTGCATAACAGGACCCGATCCGTCTCAGGCCTCGTCGGGAATCTTCATCATCGTCCTTTGAGGTGACGCGATCGAAAGGATTCGGCCCAGCGGGAGTAACAGTCCTCTTCAATTGCTGCGCGAATCGCTCGCATCAGGTCCTGATAGAAGTGCAGGTTGTGCAGGGTTGCGAGCGTGCCGTACAAAGGTTCGTCGGCAAACAGCAGATGTCGCAGATACGCGCGACTGAATCCACCGGAACACGTTGGACACTCGCAGGAAGTATCGATGGGATAACGATCCTTCCGATACGTTTTGTCCTGAAGCCGCATCTTGCCGTCCCACGTGAAGACGGTGCCTTCTCGCGCGTATCGGGTCGGAATGATGCAGTCGAAAATGTCCATACCGCATTCCACCGCGGCAACGATGTCTTCCGGCAAACCGACACCCATCAGGTATCGCACCTGATCATCGGGCATCAGTGGTGCCGTATGGCGAACAATTCGAACCATCGCTTCGTGGCCTTCACCGACGGAGACGCCACCAATGGCGTACCCGGGCAAGTCAAGCGACGTGACCTGTCGAACAGCTTTTGATCGCAGATCCAGTTCCATCCCTCCCTGAATGATTCCGAACAGATGCTGATGCGGCTGAATCGGACATTCCCTGCATCGCTTCAGCCAGCGATGAGTCCGATCAAGCGATTCCGCCATGTATTTCGGTGGCATGCGGTGGTCAACACACTCGTCAAACGCCATGACGATATCCGCCCCCAGTCGTCGCTGGATATCCATCGCGCTTTCGGGCGACAGAGTCATGGGAGTTGTATCGCCATCCTTCTTCCCGCTGCGGAACTGAAAGCTGACGCCTTCTTCGGTGATCCTGCGCTCAGGCAGACTAAACACCTGAAACCCTCCGGAGTCCGTCAGAATTGTCTGATTCCATCGCATCATTGAGTGCAGCCCACCAAGCCGCTCAACAATCTGCGTTCGATCGAGAATGCCCAGATGATACGTATTGGCAAGCACCACCTGGGCACCGGTTGCCGCGACCTGGTCGGGCATCACACATTTGACCGTGGCCTGAGTCCCCACGGGCATGAATGACGGTGTTTCGACAACTCCGTGGGCCGTCACGAACCGACCTCGCCGCGCGCGGCCGCTGGTGGTCAGTCGCTTGTAATGGAGTCCTCCGCCGGGAGTCCAGACGGGCTGTGTTTCTGACATGGCCTGAATGACGAGTTCCTGAAAGGCACAATGATGGAACCAAAGCGGCACAGCGTACCGACAGAATCACCCGTCGCGTAGAACAATGGCAGGTTGAGAACCGGTTTTCGCAGCATTTGCCATCCCGAACGCTGCGATGTGCCGGAAACGAAGCCGCGTTGCTTGCAACCCGACTGCTGGCTGCTCAGACTCCCCGATCAGATGGACGATGCGGGAGCAACTGGTCGCACCGCTCAACGACCGGCAGGAAGTCCCGGCCTTGCTCCCGGCCACAAAGCCCTGGGCTTGCCCTGTTTCGTAAACAGGCTGAGTCTGTGCTCAGTGAGACATGCGCGGAACACGGCGGCCGTGGCGGTGTTCTCACGTTCTCTTCCGGGGCCATCGCCCGGCGATCCATTTTGACCAGGACGAACCTCGCCGATGCTGTCGTCGCTCCGAAATCAGATTGCTTTCTTCCGTCAGTTTCGTCAACGGTACGAAACTACTGGTGCCATCCTGCCAAGCAGCCGATTTCTGGCTCGTTCGATGACGCGGTTTCTGGCAAATCGTCCATCGGGAATGCCCGTTCGGGTGCTCGAAATCGGTCCGGGCACCGGCCCCGTGACCAACGAAATTGTGAAACTGCTTCGTCCGGGTGATGTGTTTGATCTGGTCGAGTTGAACGAGGAGTTCGTTCGCATTTTGACCCGCCGATTTGAATCGGATCCGTTATGGCAGGGGGTTCGACCGCAGACCACAATTCATCAGGTTCCGCTTCAGGAATTCAACGCGACAGCGCCGTACGACTTTATTATCTCCGGCTTGCCACTCAATAATTTTCCGGCGTCATTGGTGAAAACACTGACCGATGCCTATTTTCGACTGCTCAAACCCGGCGGAGTGCTAAGCTACTTCGAATACATGTATATCCGACCGCTTCGAAAACTCATCACGCGCGGCGCTGAGAGGGCTCGGATTGTTGCCATTGACGACATCATGCAGACCCACTGCGAGCGATCCAGAATTCAACGCGACAATATCTGGATCAATATGCCGCCGGCGTGGGTTCAGCATTTAAAGGGATAATCGTGCCTGCATCGATCTGGAACTCTTTGTCGGTCCTTGCCATCTTCATCATCCACATGCCGATCGCACCTGCACAGGAT
>JBKDRW010000185.1:0-2738 GCA_046341255.1 Planctomycetota bacterium | reverse complement strand
GCTCGACTCGGTCGCCCGTCAGAAGAATGTGCGTCCACACAGGACTCAACGTCGAATCTGGCTTCGACGCACGATGGCCGTTCTGCTTGGTTGCACTGTGATTTTTGCCACGGAGCAGCTCTGCGAGATTCTGGGACTGGGCGCGGCCGAGGTCGGTGATGACCCTTATGTGGAATTCGCCGCAAGACGTCCTCTGTTCGTGCTGAGTGACGACAACGCAACCATTGAGACTTCCGAGCAGCGTCTCGGATTTTTCCGTCAGGTTTCGTTCGCTCGCGTCAAGCCGAGGAAGGAGTTTCGCATCTTCGTGATTGGCGGTTCTACCGTTCAGGGGCATCCTTATTCCATAGAAACCAGTTTCCCTGCGTGCCTGCAATCGAGTCTGACATGCGCGGATGCGAGTCGTTCCTGGAAAGTCATCAACTGCGGCGGCGTCTCGTACGCAAGCTATCGACTTGTTCCCGTTCTGAACGAATGCCTGCAGTATCAACCGGATCTGATCGTATTCTGCGAGGGGCATAATGAGTTTCTTGAGGACGTGACTTATGCTTCCATCCGCAGCCAGCCGCATTCTCAACGTTGGCTCGGAGAAATCGCAGATCAGTCGCGACTTGTTCGTCTGCTTCGGGAACGCCTCTTTTCAAAATCTTCGTCAATGATGCCCGAAAGCCGACATCGAGCGATCCTGACGGAAGAAGTGGATACGATTCTGAATCATGCCGGAGGCCTTGAGGCCTATCATCGAGATGATTTCAGAGCGTCAGCAGTCGCGGACCATTTCCGCATCAACCTGATTCGCATGAGCGACCTGTGTGCTCTTCATGGAATCCCTCTGCTCGTGGTTCGGCCTCCCGCCAATCTGGCCGACTGCCCGCCATTCAAAAGCCAGTTCTCCACAAACACGGGGCCCGAATCTCAAACGGAAATCTTCAGGCTTCTCAGGAACGCTCAGCAGCTTTCAGCAACAGATCTGAATACTGCAATCGATTCCGCAAAGCGGGCAACCGATCTTGACCCTCGCTATGCACTGGGCTGGTATGAACTCGGGCAACTGCTGCTGACCCGACAGGAATATGACAGAGCACGAACCGCGCTTCAAAGGGCCTGCGACGAAGATGTGTGTCCACTGCGAATGACATCACCACTGGCTCAAATCATGTCAGATGTGGTCGCAGAGCGTCAGATCCCATTTGTCGATGCAAATCATCTGCTGGAAATCAAGACGGCGACCGGGATTCTCGGGGATCAATGGCTGGTTGACCATGTCCATCCGTCCTTCGTCGGTCACGAGGAAATCGCCATCGCTATCACCAGGTGGATGATGGCAGCATCAATTCTTCAACCAGTCAGCAAAACATGGGAGGAGGACGCCCGAAGGACATGCCGCGATGAACTGCAGTCGCTGAGCGATCTGTATTTTCTCAAGGGACAGCAGCGACTCGAACTTCTGCGTCGCTGGGCCGCTGGTCGTGCCACCGAGCCATGGAGCGAAAACGCTTCCAACCTCTGAATCAGCGGGCCGGCAAAGTATCACCCCGTCAGATATTCCATGGCCCATCGACTCCGACACGAGGCCCCTGTCCTCTGTGCTGGAGCCAGTGTTCGGTTTTCGGCTCCCCGGACGAACACCCTATGCCACTCATGGCTGAAAAACGCCCCGATTCCAAACCGATACTACGTGTCTTTTTCGTCAAGAATCTTCGGAACAAGGAAAAACTGTCCGTCAGTCTTTGGTGCATTCGAAAGCGCTGCCTCTCGAGGCAGTGAAGGACACACTTCGTCGTCTCGAAAAACATTTTCAGACGGAATCGGATGCGTCATCGGTGAAACATTCCCGGTGTCCACCTGTTCCAGCAGCCGAACGTAGTCGAGAATCACAGTCAGTTGCCTTCCGGATTCCAGCAGCTCCTGTTCACTCATCGCAAGACGCGACAACGAGGCGACTTTCCTGACTTCCGACAATTCCATACGACACCTGACAAAAGTCTGAAATCCTGGTCTCCCGAGAAGCCTGCCGGCTTCAAGACATCAAAGCCATCTCGTCGACGGTGCGACGCGAGAGGCTCGTCGGAGTGGCAGTGTAGCCGCCTCATCCGAATTTGGCGATGACCGCTCGCCGAGTTCGTGAGAACTCAGAATCTCTCTGCATTTCGAGGCGGAATAAGAAGATCTTCGGCAGTAAAAGCGACCGACCACAATTCAAAAACGCGGCAGCACGATGGTCAGCAGCACACGACCCCTCAGAATTTCCTGAGGGTCGTTCGAGCCGATTTCTGAGTCTGACCGGAAACATCCATGCGAGTAATTTTCCACGCACCGTCGCGGGGTTCGATCGCCACAACCGCGTCAAACTGGTTCTGGCGTTCATGAACATGCCCCCAGTGCTCGACCGTGCCGGACACGGTCCATCTCGTCTGAACTTCAAAACCAGGCCAGGCCATTGTTTTCGCGTCTGAAATAAGATCGTTCCTGTCGTACGTAATCTCGCGAATTCGAGCGACCGCTCCGCCCTGCTCTCGCAGTTCAAGACTTTTTCGCAATTGCAGATACAGTGTTTCCAGCAGTTTGCCGTCGACGCTGGAGGCCAGCACGTCATAGATGCGTTCTTCATTTCCGAAATCCAGCGAACGATACATGCCCTGATGCAGCGTTGTGAACAGTTGCCTCGCCTCGGCTTCTGGAACTGGTGCCGGTGACCTGAAAGGATCATCGATCGTGATCCCCAGAGTGTTTCTGAC
>JBKDRW010000184.1:0-14186 GCA_046341255.1 Planctomycetota bacterium | reverse complement strand
ACGGACAGCAGGGCAATCCCCAGCGCTGTCCATCCGAGGATCTCTCCGGTACCAAACCACGCGATCAGATAAAACCCTGCGACAAAGTTCCCGACAAGACTGCCAAGTGTCCCCATCGCAAAAATCTGTCCTGCCGTTGTTCCCGTATTTCCGTAATCCTTCAACATTCTGATCAGCGGGACCATCAGCAGGCTCAGGAAGATCCCGGGTGGCAGACAGACGATAATGGAGGCCGTGCCGATCTGCACGAACAGAGGGAGTGACTGAAACCAGCCGGTCTCCTGAAGAAAATCGCAAAGCGATGCCATCTTGAGAATGTTCAGGCTCGCTGCGGAAAGCGAAACCGTAATCAGCACGTGAGGAGACAACCAGCGAGACGCCACTGCTGATAGCCAGTTCCCTGCCGCGATCCCGAGAAGAAAAGCGGCAATGATCCAGGACCACGTCTCAATGGACGAGCCAATCAGAGGTGAGAGCAGCCGAAAGCTGCATTGCTGCACGATCAGCAGAGCGGCATTTGATGCGAGACTCAGCCATCCGCTCCAAAAGACCACGGGGAGTCGAAGGGCCGATACTTCGGCGTTGTGATGACCGCTGACAGAAAGGGGCATTTTGTGAGTCCGGATGCTTTTCGTTGTGGATTTGCAACGTCAAACTCTAAGTCACACAGCAGGCCAGCCAGCGTAAACAGCATAGGAAAAAATGATGCATAAGTTTTGCTTTTGCGAAGTCACTGATTGGTAAATTTTCTGGCCAGCAGATCTGGAACCGCTGAATCGTTCCGATTTATTGCTTGTGGACTTCAGCGGCATCGCAGGGGTCCCTCGCGAAAAATCGCTCCAATTCGTCAAATCGGAGAGTGCAATCGGCTGAGCATGTTTCATCCAAGTCAAATGCTGCCCCGATACATTCTGTGATCGTCCGGGCTCTTTGCGAGTTCAGTTATGCGACGGCTGCAGGGGGCGGGGACTGTCTGCCGTCTGGACCCCGACTGCTCGACGAGTCCGCTGGCCGACCGCCTTTGCGTTACGCATTCGATGCGGACTTCGGAAGCGAGGGACCGTTGAGTTGGCGAATCAGCACTCGCCATCCGCACGTAAAGCTGTGATTGAGTCGCGGAGGCTTTGAATCCTGTCCGTTCAGCAGTCTGGTGATCATCCTCGAAACATGACACGATGAACGGGAGACTCATGAGGGTGATGTGAATGCCATGTCTGCGGATTTCCGACGGTTGCCTGGCAATTTCGGACAGTGTCCTCTTGTCCGCTGTCCTTTGTCTGCCCGGCAGCCGGCGGACATGGTTTGGATCTGACTGCAGGGGTGATCCGTCCGTTTCTGTCTCGCTGGCGGAGCCAACGGGTCCAAGTGAAGACCGTCGAGGACGCGGATCCGCCCCCTGCCGGGCATGAAATGCGTTTGCTTATCGGCTGATCAGCAAAGACACTCTGGAAAGGAGCGTGCGGAATACTCGCGGGAAACGAGATGTCCCGGATGCGGTCCATCCGCAGGAGCCATTCTGATCTATTTGCTCAGGGGATCCAGATCAGCCCATGCGCTTTGGCAGAGACCTGAGAACAGAGATTGTGAGTTTGTTGCCGAAGGACGTTTTATGAGCCGGATGTTCCATCTCGTGGCATGTTTTATTCTCCTGAGCGGTCCTCTGTCTGCGAATGAGCATCCGCCGAACGTGATTCTCATTCTGGCCGATGACCTCGGTGCGAAGGAGTTGTCATGCTATGGCAGCACGAAGTACAGGACGCCCCATCTGGACCGCATGGCATCTGAGGGCACTCGATTTGAAACGTTTTACGCCATGCCTCTCTGTACGCCGACACGAGTCTGTCTGATGACCGGCCAATATGGATTTCACAACGGATTTCTGGGGATGCAGAACCCAGCATTCAAGCCATCGGCTGATTCTCCCCGGGCCGACGTTGGCAAGCATTTCACGCACGCCGATCTGATGAAGTCGAAAGGTTATATGACAGCACAGGCAGGCAAGTGGCAGCTCAGTGGCAAGCTCCCGACACTCGTGCGAGATGCGGGATTCGATGAATACCTGATGTGGGCTTACGATCACAACCTGCCCGAAGGCGTGAAGCATCCGGCTCATGAAAACGGCGGCAATGCATGCCGTTTCTGGCATCCTTGTCTGATTCAAAACGGCGAATACCGTCCGACCACCCCGGAAGACTACGGTCCGGACCTGTTCAACGAGTTCGTACTCGATTTTGCACGGCGAAACAAAAGAACGCCATTCTTCATCTACTACACATCGGTGCTGACACATGGGCCTCATCTGGAAACACCAGATCCTCGACATCCGGATCAGCGATGGCCAGCAGGGTTCCGATCCAATCTGGAGTACCTCGATCACCTGATGGGCAAACTTTTTGATGGACTGAAAAGTGAGGGTCTCGATGAAAACACGTATATCATCTTCATTGGCGACAACGGCACCGGCAGCGATGGCAAGGGTACATTGACGGAGCTGGGAGCACGAGTCCCCTGCATCATTCGCGGCCCCGGTGTGCAGCGAGGTTTCGTGTCGCGAGCAGTCGCGGATCTGACCGACATCATGCCGACGCTGGCTGATATTTCGGGCGCAAAACTGCCCGAGGATATCTCCTTTGACGGCTACAGCCTCGTGCCTGTGCTTCAAGGTCATCAGGAGGCGCATCGCGACTGGATCTACAGCCATCTTGACGACGGTCGGGTTCTCCGTGACGCTCGCTGGCTTCTGGAGATCAACAAAGCAGGGAAGGGTGAGCGATTCTTCGACTGTGGCAACAGCCGCGATGGCTCTGAATATGCGGATGTGACAGACTCGACCACTCCGGAAGTTGTAGCCGCTCGAAAACGCTTTGCGGAGATCCTTGGCTCGATACCGGAACCTAAGCCCAATTCGGATGCGAACGTTGAGCCTCCGGTCAGTGCCTCCAAAGTGAAGTCCGGCTCACCTCGTTTCGCGGCTCGCGACCGGAACAAGGACGGCTCAATCGACCACAGCGAATTCGCTGCCACAGCGACTGCAAAGAACAGGGATGCCATCGAAGCCCGCTTCCGAAAGATGGATGCCGACAGTGATGGCAGGATCACCGAGGGCGAGTTCAGGAAGATGACGGAGGCTGAATGAACGACCTGTTCGATCGTGCCATCAGCATGTTGCTTGCCATGTGGCTTCTCGTCGCATGCGAGACGATTGTCGTTGCCCAGGACGACAGCAGGATTCCCGACCAACTGCTGACTGTCGCCGAGGCAACAGACTATGAAGCGACAAGCCTGTCGAGCGATGTCAATCGCTTCCTGCAGACTTGTGCGGAACGAGCCGATCATGTGCGGCACTTTGAAGCTGGCCGAACGTCACTCCGGCAACCCATTGTCGGTGCGGTTTTTGCCAGTCCGATGGTCGAGGCACCTCCGAGCGACGGACGTCTGGTCATCATGTTGCTGGGGAACATTCACAGTGGTGAATGTGATGGGAAAGAGGCACTGCTGATGCTCGCGCGAGAACTTACTTTGAACGCTCAGCATCCCTGGCTGAAAAGAGTCGTGTTTGTCATGGTGCCCAACTATAACGCTGATGGTAATGACAGGATCTCGCTCGACAATCGCCCGGGTCAGGTGGGACCGATTCGTGGTATGGGGACTCGAGAGACTGCAGATGGATTTGATCTGAACCGGGATTTTATGAAACTGGAGACGGCCGAGGCGAAAGCCCTCGTGCGGCTCATCGACCGATGGAATCCGCACCTTTTCATCGACTGCCACACGACCAACGGCTCGATCCATCGTTATCCGCTGACCTACGATGTGCCGCATAATCCGGCCGTTCCGGAGAGTCTTCGCTCGTTTCTTCGCGATCGCATGATGCCGGGCATTACGGTCGGCATGAAGGAATCTGGTTACGACACGTTTTACTACGGTAACTTCAGGGCCCATCATACTCGCTGGGAATCTTTTGGATTTGAGCCACGCTACAGCACTGAATATGTCGGACTTCGCGGACGCATTGCCATTCTGTCCGAATCTTACAGCTACGCCGATTATAAAACGCGAGTCCTTGTCTCTCGCGAGTTTGTTCGTCAGTGTGTTGAACGTGCCATCGCCCATGCAAATGAGATTTCCAAACTGCTGGCGACAATTGGCGCCGAGGCATCGCAGGAGACAGATGCTGCATTTCCGACTCCGATTCCACTGGACGCTGAGATGGTTCCGTTCAGGGATAAAGTGACGGTGCTTGGCCGAGATCCGGAAACGAAAGAACCCCGCGATTATGAAGTCGAATTCTGGAGTAACTTCATTTCCCGGCGGGAGGCAGCCCTGCCATTCGCCTATATTCTTCCGTCGCCTGAATCCGCTGTTCTTGAGAATCTGAGGAATCACGGACTGCATCTGGAAGTGCTCGATCAGCCGACGCATACGGAAGTAACGGTTCGAACAATTCAGACGCTCACCCGGGATTCGCGTGAGTTCCAGAAGCACAAGATGGTTCGACTGGAGACTCAGGACCACAGGGAGATTCGCGAACTGCCCAAAGGGACGGTGATCGTGAAGACCACACAACCCCTGGCCCGTCTCGCCGCCTGGCTCCTCGAACCGGAATCCTCAGACGGGCTTGTTGCCTGGAATTTTTTTGACAGCAAAATCGAGGAAGGATCTGAGTATCCCGTGTTCACGCTGACAAAACGCATCACATTGCCGACAACCGCAGTGCGATCAGAAGAGTAGTATCTCGTTCCGAGGGATCCCCATTCGTGGTCGTCCTGGTTCAGGTGGCAGGTAGCAGAAGTTGCGGCGATTCTCCTGTCAAAAGGCATGAACAGGCCGTCAGAAAAGGTGTCATCGAGTCGATTGTCGGCAGGCGTCTCGTCGTGTTCTCCAGCATTCGAGCCGCAGGGGACGCGCAGGATTCAGAGAGTGGCAAAACCCGACTACTCAGGGAGCGTAATAGGCGAGGCATGTTTGTTCTGGCAGCGCTGCTCTGCGGTACATTGGACACAATGGCTCAGGAGGAAGTCAGGACAGTGGCGAACAGCGAGGCTCAGGAATCCCGCGTTCCGATGACACACCAGACCAGAGTCGTCCTCAGCGGGGACTTCGAGGGCCAATGACGGGAGGCCACAGCGTTGCCCTCTTGGGGCAGCCAACTCAAAGAGTCTTGTCTTGCAGCCCCTGTCGCAGGGTGTCGATCAATAGACCAGCGGTACCAAAGGGAATGTCTTCCTGAGCACGCCAGAATTTCAGCATGTTCAACCAGCGTGGATCGTCGGGAGAAATCTCCGCAAGGATCGTCACGATCTCGGCTCGGGTGTGGAAATGGAGGCAGGGCTGATCGATAGCCAGGAATTCCAGCTCTGTTCGAAGCGATTCGATGCTGATTCCTTCGCGATGCAGTATTTGCAAAGTCCTGAGAAGGAAGTGGTCTGTTCGTTGAGAGTCTGGAGCAGCCCCGGAGGAATACTTCGGCTGCCGCAGAAGTCGAAGCACGACCGTCATCACCTCCCATCTTCTGGAGTCGTCCTTTTCAAGGCGTGCGGCCGTCGCACCAATGGCAATCGCTCGATCATCGGGCTTCACCAGTTCGATGGTCTTCAACCGCCGGCAGATCTGGTCCGCTGAACTCCTGCATTGCCCCAGTGCCTGTGCGGCATGTGTCGCAGCCCAGTCTTCTTCCAGCAGGTCGCAGAGCATTGACGCGATGGAAGACGCATCAAGCTGCGGACTGGCCAGAGCTTCCATAGCGGCGGTTCGCATCTCTGCCGAACCTCCCATGTCGAGGGAAATCATGAAAGAGTATTCCGAACGATCGAACAGATGAGTCACGATCGGAAACAGTGCACGCTGATCGCCGCTGGCACCGAGTTGCAAAATCGCTTCTTTGCGGATGTTCCCATTGAAATGCCGGGAAAGCTCGACGCGAGCATCAAAGGCGGAGTCATCAAGGCATGCCAGCAGCTCTGCAGCGCGATAGGCGATCGTAATTCTCTCATCGTCAGCGGTCGTCTTTTCAGCCGAATCACCTTTTTCGTTTTCCGGCGGTTCCGTATCAACACCGACCTCAGGATGCGGAAAGGCCTGAACCGCCTTCAGCAATTCGTCAGCAAGTCCGTCTGGAGATGGTCTGATTTGTCTTGTCAGATCCATCAGTGTTCTCAACCCATTCCAACTCTCCTCATTCCACGTGAGTTCATCGAGGTCTGCGATGAGCTGCTTTGGGATTCCTCTGACCTCAGGAGTCATGTCGCCAAGTTTCGCCAGACTGGCAGCTGCCGCGACGCGAATGTCAGGCGATTTGTCCTGAAGGGACTTTCGGAGAAAACTGATCGCCGACGGTCGAGTTATCTCGGATGCTTCTCCGAGAGCACTTAACAACATGAGTCGATTGGTCTCGCTGTCGACTGACACTGTTGCTAAAAGATTGGCATCCACAGCACCGTACTTCGTCAGGAGCCGCATGGTCAGCTTTCGGACGTCTTCGTCTTCGCTCTGAAACTGCTGCAGAATGGTTGTGTGCAAAGCCGACTGATCGGCGTCGATGTCCAGCAGGTCACCCAAGAGTCGCTGACGTACAAGAACCGGCGTGTTCGAATCAGCCAGCCATTGACTAATCAGCGGCAGAGCGTCGGGGCCGGCAGAGTTGAGTATCTCAGAGGCGGACACATGAAGACCCGTGTCAAAGGTGAAGAATCCGCCGCTGTGAATCTCTGCCGGTGATGCCATGGCATTTCGCAGCAGTTCAGGACGACGCAGCATGGAACGAGGGACAAGCTTCGCATGCTCCAGAACTTCTTCGCCATCACCGTTGTGGTAGTGATTGTGGAGTGTATTGAGCGCCTGGCGTGTCAGGGGTGTCAGACGAACATCGTTTGGATGTCCTTCGATGATCTGCAGCATCGCGGTCGCGGCTTCGATGGACACACCTTTGCTGATGTGGTTCAGTCGCTTCTGCATCTCCGGCAGAAACTTTGTATCGCCAATTGTGACTGCCGCCTGAATCGCCGCTTTGACCACGATATTGTCGGGTGAATCCAGACATGCCACGATAGCGTCGCGGTCGGGCTGTGTGACATTCGCGAGCCTTGCAATCAGGCGACAACCCTCGACCCGTTTGAATGGATCGTCCGTCCCTTCCCAGACCAATGCTCGGATGTCAGCAGCGTGTTCATCTGGAATTTTCTGGAAGCGAGCAACACGGCCCCCGGCCGATTTGAGGACCGAGGGCACTCGGGACTGTAAACGGTCGATGAGTCTCGGAACCAGCTTGATTCAGATCGATCGGCGGATGGTCATCTCCCGTTTCTATCTGGTCGAGCAAATACTCGGCTGCGTGTTCGAGATGAACATTCTCGTCAACCATTCGAATCGCAACAGTTCGAACCCACTGCGTGGTCCAATCATGCTCATTGCTCGTCTCGACCATCGCGGCAAATTCTGCCGCAATGGTCTGAGACTCCGCCTGCGACAGTCGCTCAAACCAATCATCGACGAACTTCGTATTCGGTTCGTCAGACCTTGATTCCATCTCGTCGCCGCTGAACACAAACGACACAGGCCAAACGGCAATGATGAAGGCAACGGCATGGATCATGATCCAGGTGGTCTGACGGTTTTTCTGGTTCATGGTTTTCTCGAGTCGAAGATCGGGCGGCGAACAACTCTCATGTTGCTGCGGAATCCGCCATGATGGTCGAAAGATCATCGTATCAGACAGAAGGGCTTGAGATGATCTCAAGAAGGCAGTGGCAGTCCAATATTGATGTTGGTCGATGCGGGCTCAGCAGGTTGTCGAGGTGTTGGCTGCGTGAGATTCCGTGTTCCGTGAGTGTGTTCCACGCAGGGCTGACGCGCACCGCTCACTTTGGGGTTGACCGTATAGTGTTCCGGGCTTTTGGCCCGGAATATGGGACAACAGAGACCAACGGCGTTGGGTTGCCGCGGTTCTGGCGTTACCGCACAATGAGATCTGAGGGTTCAACACTTCTTTGTCTGGCTGTCCGGATCGTCTCATGCGGCGAGTTGCTTTATCTCTGATTGTTCTGCTGGCGATCTGGATGCCTTTGGGTCCGATAGCTGTGTGGGCTGATGACGACATGACGGTCAGAGTCTTTATCTTCGCCGGGCAGTCGAATATGGTCGGCTCGGATTCGAAGATCGGGGACATCTCTCGCTTCCCGCCATTTGCCGGGCTGGATCAGCCTCAGGAGAATGTGAGGTTCTCTTATTGCCTCGGACGCGAAGACAAACGGGTATCAGACGGCTGGGAGCCTCTGCGGCCCGTCTACAACGTTGTCGGGCCGGAGCTGAGTTTTGCACGTGAGGTGACTCGGCACATCAAGGCGCCGATTGCAATCATCAAGATCGCCGCCGGAGGAACTCATCTGGGCGGCGACTGGAATCCGGACGAGCCTTCCGGGTTCAGACTGTATCCGCTGGCGCTGGAGCAGATTCGTTCGTCACTGGCTTTGCTGGAGCAGCAGGGAGTCAGATACCAAATCGAGGGCTTCATGTGGCACCAGGGTGAGAACGATATGTTCGAAGCCGACTACATGGCCAGCTACGGCAGAAACCTGAAGAACTTTATCGCATGCTGGCGGCGGGATCTGAAGTCTCCTGACCTTCGTTTCTACATCGGGGAACTCTGCACGAAGACGATCTGGGGAATGGACCTGCGTCCTCGCATGTACGCCATCAGCCTTGGCCAGAAGGAAGTTACGGACGCGGACCCGCTGGCCGATTATGTTCCGACCAATCACATCGGCGTTGAGATCGGAGGTGGCACCGGCCTCCATTATCACTATGGAACGCTGGGCCAGCTTGAGCATGGCGTGAACTATGCTCAGGCATATCTCAAAGCAATCGGGCAATGGTCCCCGAAACCCCGACCGCTGGCGACATGGCCGTATGAGCAAGGTTCACGAGTTCGGCTGTTTGTTCTCGCCGGGCACCGTAACATGGAAGGGGAACGAGCGTTCGTGCAGGACCTGAGCAGGCTCGATGGTTGTGCCAGACTGACGCAGGATGATTCCTCCATCGCCTGTCGTTACAGCCTTGGCGGCGGCTGCAGGGTGTCAATCGACTGGGAACCGCTTGGCCCCTTTGGAGAATACGAAACGTTCGGCCCTGAACTCAGCTTCGGTGCGACGCTCAAAGCCGGCGGTGTGGAGAACATTGCGATCGCTAAGCTGACTCACAGTGGTTCGCAGATCATTGACTGGACTCCGGAAGGCAGCGAGGCCAGGTCTCGCAATCTTTATCCGACGTTTCTTCAATTCGTCAGGGACTCGGTTCAGCAACTGGAAGATCGTGGTCATGAAGTGGAACTTGCTGGTATCTTTTACCACGTCGGCGAAAACGACATGTCGTGGGGACCTTTTCGAGAAGGATCTGCCAAACGCCTGATGTCACTCATTACGGCACTGCGTCGCGATCTCGGAAAGCCGGACCTGGCATGGTTTGTCAGTCAGCAGCCGCCGACCGATGATGAAAGCGTCAGGCGGATCGACTCCATGGCCATGATCAGCAAGGTCACAGCCGGTGATCCAGACATCACCCACATTCGGCTCAGTGATCTTCCTCCACAGCGAGAGCAACTGGTGATCGAAGCGGCTGGAACGGTGTGGCTGGGCGAACGACTGGCCAGAGAGTACCTGCAGAAACGTTGACGGAATGAAAACCGAATCGTTCACGGTGAGAGGACTGCTGACCAGAGATCGGGTGGACAGCAAACATGGGACTCACGTCCGCGTCTTCTTTTGCCTCCGATTCACTCTGACTCAGGACTTGCCATGAAACTGGCGACCAGGTTGAATCTGATCATTCGCCGTATGCACCTGTATTCCGGTCTTTTTCTGGTGCCATGGGTTCTGATGTATGGCATCACCGGAGCCATGTTCAATCATCTCGGCCTGTTTCCACGGACTCGGATCGAGTCCGTGGATCGGGCCACTGCGAGTGCTCTTGGCATGAGTCAGTTCCCGGACGCTGAGTCGTTGGCAGCTCAGGTTGTGGAGAGCATTCAGAAGGAAGCAGGTACCGCAAAAGTCGAGCTGCAGCAGGATCATCGAGCAGAATTCACGAATGAGATCTCCTTCGAAGTGAAGAACGACGGACTTCAGCATGTGGTTTATATCAACCCGGTGACTTACGACAGCTGGGTCGGGACCACACCGAAGAATGAACAAGATCCTGAGATCCTGCTTCCGGCGATTCGTCAGGTCAGGCTGACGCCAGATCCACAGGAGACGGCTCATCAGGTGGCGACGAATCTGCTGCAGCAGGCGGGATTACTGAATGGCCGAGATCCTCAGCCGTTCGGCTGGACAAAACTGAATTTCCTTGCGACCGTCAACGGCGAATCAGCGCGGATCACTTATGTTCTGAAAGACGGTCATGTGGACATCAATCGCTATAACGGCAGCGACGGCATGCCGCTGCGATACTTTTTCCTGCGAATGCATACATCTCACGGTCAGTCGCCCTCATGGAACGGACGGTCGCTCTGGTCGCTGGCTGTCGACGCGATGGCAATTGCCATGGTCTTCTGGGGCATCAGCGGCATCAGCATGTGGTGGCAGATCAGACAAACTCGCCGGATCGGCGCGGTCATCATCGGCCTGAGTCTCGTTACGGCGACAGTGATGGTGATGGGGCTGAGCGACTTCTATGCGCTGACGCGGCTGTAGAAACGGCAAATCGCTGGCTGCAGGCGGACGATGTCCGCCTGCGAGGGAATCGCATCAAATGAAAAGACTCGTTCAGCCAAGGGAGTTGAACGAGTCTTTCGAGTCATTGCGAGAGGGGGGAGTTGAACCCCCACGCCGTTTAAGGCACAGGATCCTAAATCCAGCGCGTCTGCCAATTTCGCCACTCTCGCGCGCGGAAACAGCTTCAAAGCTGTCCCGGCAGGATCGTCTCAGACGAAACGGGTGAATTCAACCGTGCGTCGTCTATGATCCTGCGAACGAACAACTTTTGCACCCACAGGACAAACAACGCTCACCATGGTTCAGCACATTCTCTTCTTTGATATCGATGGCACGATGCTCAGCACAGGCGGTGCAGGGCAGAGGGCCATGGAACTGGCTCTGTCAGAAGACTTCGGGATTAAGTTGCCTCTTCGTGAAATTCTGATGGCTGGCCGGACGGATCGAGGCATCACGGACGAAATCTTTGCGGCCTATGGCCTTGAAGATACACCGACTGAGCGAACCCGATTCATGCACAGTTATCTGGAACGTCTGCCGGACTGTCTGAAACAATTGCCGGGTGCACTGCTGCCAGGTGTGCGGGAGTTGCTGGATCGACTGCAACTGCGTAATGATCTTCACCTGAGTCTGCTGACGGGCAATTTTCTGGACGGCGCGTGGATCAAGCTTCGGCATTTTCAGATTGATCATTATTTCGAGACCGGTGGATACGGCGACCACCATCCGGACCGGGACGATGTTGCCAGAACGGCACTTGAAAATGCGAGGCAATATCTGAATCGCGACATGCAGGGGTCCGATGCGTGTGTCATCGGAGATACACCGGCCGACATTCGTTGCGCGCGAGCCATTCAGGCGCGAGCTGCCGCAGTAGCCACCGGCATGTATTCGACCTCGGATCTGGAACTTCATGCACCTGATCACCTGTTTGAGGATCTGAGCCGGACCGAAGACGTCATTGCTCGGCTTTTGTCGAAAGCGTGAGTGTCTGACCAGTGGCGGCTTTGTATCTGGCGCGATGGGTCTTCGACCGGCGATCGCCCCGGATTCGGTTCGAAGGCAGCACTGCGTTCTTGACGACATTGGTCCGATGTGCGCCAATTCTCGCATGACTGATGCAACATTGACGACGGAAAAGAATGAAGACGCCGGTGCTCCAGAGCCACGAGCCTGGCATCACAGGAATCTGTGCTGGCGTGTGATCCATGTCCTGTTCTTCCTGTTCTGCCGGAGCTGGATTCGACTGCGAGCCACGGGGCAGGAAAATATTGACAATACACGCGGCGGGCTGTTTCTGATCAATCATCAGAGCTTTCTTGATCCATTGCTTGTTGCCGTCCTGCTGTCGCGTCCGGTCTCGTATCTTGCGCGGGACAGCCTCTTCAAGGTGCCGCTGGTGGGCTGGATCCTGAAAAGCACCTACGTGATCCCGATCAGTCGAGAGGCGGCGCGAGGGGGAAGCATCCGAGTCGCCATGGAGCGTCTGGATTCCGGGTTCCTCGTCGGAATTTTTCCGGAAGGCACGCGGTCTCTGACCGATGAAGTGAGGAGTTTCCGACCTGGTTTTCTGGCGCTGGCACGCCGCAGCCGTCAGCCTATTTATCCTGTCGGGATTGCGGGTGCGAATCGTGCGATGCCGAAGGGAGCCTGGTGGATTCGCCCCGTTCGTATCGAAGTGGTCTATGGCGCTCCGCTGGACGCCCATGAACTCTCGCGATTACAGGATGACAAAGACGACGCTGCGCTTGCTGAAATGGCCAGATTTCGTGTTGCGGAATGTGCCTCAAAGGCGGAACGACTGCTCAAGAGTTGACTCCGAAGACGCAATTCCCCGGCAGCGGCCGAGGAACCGTTCAACTTGACTCAGATCCTTAAAACCAGGAGAGGACTCGACACCACTCGCCACATCCAGACCCCATGGTCTGAACTGAGCCAGGACCGTTTCAAGATTGTCCGGAGTGAGTCCTCCGGCGAGGATCAGTCGCGGCAGACTCTTGTCTGTCAGATATCGCTGAGCGAGTTCAAGGCTGACTGTCTGTCCTGTGCCACCGAATTGTGATGGCGAGTAGGCGTCCAGCAGACACGCAGCAACGGGAACGACCGAACAGAGCTCTTTCAGTGACCGGATTGTTTCGTTGAAATTGTCCTCGCTGACACGGACGGCACGGATGATTCGCGTTTCCGGATGCAAACGATGAAAATCGGAAATCAGTGAGCAAGGCTCGTCTCCATGGAACTGAACGGCCGACAGACGCAGTTCCGAAACCGTGGCAGCAACATCCTCGGAACGGGAGTTTACGAAAACACCGATGATTTCGGGCGATGAGTCACTCAGGCTTTCCCTGACCGAACAAGCAATCCTTTTTGCAGCATCTCGATTGATGAATCGCCTTGAGCCCGCGCAGAAGTTCAGGCCAATCGCGGAAACGCCGAGGCGACAGACCGAGATCGCGTTTTCCGAATTTGTGAAGCCGCAGATCTTCGTCCACATGGCGAAACAGACCTCGAAATGGGAAATCGAATCGATTTAGACAAAAAGCAAAATGCAGGTCAAGAATGAAAACGGATCTCCCGATGATTTGGTGTCCTCAACGGGAACGAGCGAAAAGCATTGCGAATCGGACGCCAAAGAGTGTGTCCAACTGGCCTGAAAATCCCAAATTGAAGGCCAATCCCTGAGAATTCGCGAAGCTTGAGCAGAGAGGCTGGACATTTCGGAATCTCAATGCCAAACTATCTGCCCCCCGGAAATAAAATCTTCGGGGCGTATAGCTCAGATGGTTAGAGCGCAGCTCTGATAAAGCTGAGGTCCGTGGTTCGAGTCCACGTACGCCCACTGCAGAAATGCGGAACGTTGAGGGGACGTAGCTCAATTGGGAGAGCGCTGCCCTTGCACGGCAGAGGTTGTCGGTTCGACCCCGATCGTCTCCACTGACTCCTTAACGAGTCAAAAAAGGGTGGTTCAGGAAAGTTAAAAAAATCCTGGACACTGAGGTTGACGGGTAACTTGAAGCCCGTTACACTCCCCCGCTCGCAATTTTTTGGCCGCATGGCCGGATTGCACTGATCTTTGACAATTGAATGAAGTCTAAGTGGCATCTGTAACGTTTCCGAGTTGCCGGACTGCTTGAAAAAGCAGTTTGGTAGTATCGTGTGTGCGGACCAGATCTCTGAGAAGAGCGAAAGCTCTGATCGTTGATCATGGTGGCCAAGCACATAAGAGCGTGTGGGGGATGTCTTGGCGCCAAAAGGCGATGAAGGGCGTGGAAGGCTGCGATAAGCCTGGGGAAGCTGTCAAACGAGCGTTGATCCCGGGATTCCCGAATGACTGTTCACTGAATACATAGGTGATCAGAGCGAACGTGGGGAACTGAAACATCTCAGTACCCACAGGAAGAGAAAGCAAAAGCGACTTCCCTAGTAGCGGCGAGCGAAAAGGAAATAGCCCAAACCGTCGGCATGTCCGGCGGGGTTGTG
>JBKDRW010000183.1:0-14121 GCA_046341255.1 Planctomycetota bacterium | reverse complement strand
CTATCATCGAGTGTTCCGACCTTCGCCCCATCAAGACCAATCGTCTTGAATCCAAGGAAGCTCTCTTCCTTTCCGGCTTTGTAACGTTCGTAAGCCTCCGGTGCCTTTTCCTTCAGATTTGCCGAAGCGTTGTAATCCTGTTTGAAACCAATCGCCGGACCACCAAGCAGGCCAGCAGACAACATTCCGACTCCACCAAGCATTCCAATGGAAATTGCTCCGCCCTTAGGAAATTGCTCCGAGACGACCGCAAGCATGGTTGGCCACAGGAATGTCTTCCCAAGTGCATACACGGTGGCAGCGATGATGCACATAGTAACACTTTCAGCACTTCCGAGCAGAGTCAGACCGATAGCACCCAGAATCGCACTGGCAAACAACAGGCCAAGGGGTGAAGTGCGATGAACAATCGGTCCAGCAAAGAAACGGAGCGCAAACATTAACATGGACGTGTACGAAAACAGGACCAGCCCATAAGTCGGATTGGCCATGATCGCACCTGTGATCTTTGAAATCCACGAGTCGGTACCGAGTTCGACGTAGCCGACCATCGCATGAATCACGAGCAGAAAAACCATCAATGGGGCGAATAGAGTACCGACCATTTCAGCGACCGAAACGCCAGCGTCCGCGGCCTCAGACTTCGGAAACTTTTGGCCGAGCAGCATAAAGCCATAGATGACGACTGGCACAAGGAACAGGGACATCTGAATCTTCCAGTCAACAGCCGGCGCAATCACAGTACCCGCCGCATCCGTCTTGGCAGCCATCAGTGCAGAAGCAACGCTGCCCACAACCAGCCCGGCGGGCCATCCTGCATGAAGGATATTCAGGTAATGTGTTTTGTTCGCAGGAAACAAAGTTGCAGTCAGTGGATTCACCACAGCTTCGCAAAGACCGTTACCCACTGCGAAAATGAACATTCCCCAAAAGAGACAGCTGTAAGCCGCAGCTTTGCCCCCTGAAGCAAACGCCATCGGAGCGCCGAGCGTTAATCCCGCAGAGATCAAGTGAAGCACAAACGCTAGAACCATCAGCTTGCCATAACCCACTTTATCAGCGATCAGTGAGCTGAGAATGATGACAATACCGAATCCTGTGAGTCCACCACCGGTGATCGTCCCGAGCTCTGTCATCGTAAAGCCAAACTGGTTGGCCCACTGCCCAAGAATTCCACCTCGAACCGAATATCCGACGCCGGCCGCGAGAATTGCCATGAAGCCGGCCCAAAGCAGACGCCTCGCATTTGGCGCTGCTGCCTGCGTGTCACCTGAAGTCATAAAATGTGTCTCCCGAGAGTAATCGCATGGAGGGTGGGACGAAGGCGCAGAAAACAAATTCCGTCGCCAGATTTGCCTGGGGCCTCAACACAATTCCGAACGGCCGGGCAATCAACGATCTGGCAGTCTAGTGGCCTCGTTGTCTTCTTTCCACGAATCAGCCGGTGAAACCGGTCAGTTGGGAGCAGTCGCAGATTCAAGTCCATGGCTATCGGGAGGGAATCCGGGAGGGCCTGTCTCCTTCGAGGTCAGGGTGCTGAAAGAATCAAGGCAGTTCTTCTGAACCACCACCCCTGTAACTCCGGTCTTACACAACATTCGTTGGGACACACGTCGACCTCGCCTCATAAAGACCGCTTCGTTACGAATTGAAAATCCTGAAAAAACTGGCTTTTGTAAATGGCCGGGCAGCTCGGATCAGAACCTCTGGGCAAAGGGCATAAAGGCTGCGGGATGAAGCGTGTCACAGCGTGTGATCGGAAGCACATGCACTGCCGGAATATTCGGCGAAACATAGCACCAAGTCGGATGCTCGGCGACTTCTGCCGAAGCTGATCCGCAACAACATCCGATCCTCGAACACAAAGAGTGTCCTTGATCGCAATAACTTTTTACTGCCGCTCGAATCCCCATTTAAAAGGTGAGTCTCATGCGTTTGGCTGTTTGTGTTGCCACATTGGCTGTGATGGCTATCTCTGATCTTTCAGTTGCGGGCGAAAATGCCGTGCATATTCTGCCAGCATCTGCCTCATCAACATCCGCTCCCATCGTTCAGGTTTCACAGTCGCGCAGCATTTTCCAGCCGGTCCGACGAACACAGAAAGGCTTCTTCGGTCGAGTCATGGACCTTGAGCGTCGCAAGAATGCATGGATTCGACGCACGTTCTTCAACTAACGTCTCGAGGAAAGGTCTCAAACTGCACGCCCGACAGACAGTTGCTGAAAGCTGTGCAGTTGACGCCTGAATCCGGATCCGAGACCTGTGCCGGCCCTGCCGACCGGCATCATTGATATTTCTGAACGCAGTTGACGATCTGCTGTCAGCAATGCGTTACACCTACTGCCTGATCGGGCGCTCGATTCTGCAAACAGGGTGAGCGTTGTGCCCATTCTGGCTTTCGGTCTCTGGCCTCGCAACGGAGAACTTGAGGCTGTCTCGCCTCTACATGTTCTCGAAAAGGCAGGATCTGTGGCGAAAAGCTGACGCGGCGACTCTGACGAGGGTTGCCGCTTTTTTTATCTGTTGGGTTCGCCAGTCGTGCAAGCCTGCCGTTTCGGGTGTGGCGTATTTCCTCCGCAGGACTGAAAATCATGGCTCTTGTGTATCGTGGTCGCTCACGGTCCGACCATCACGAACGGTGACCTGAGATGCGAGCGGAAAGCAAACTCGATCGCCACGATTCGGACTCATCAGCACCAAGGGATCAATACCAGCGACTGACTTCAGCAGGCACTGGTGACATGCGTCATCAGAATCCATCCGCGCACGGGACACCGTCTTACCGAATCTTACTCATTCTCGAGTTCCGGGCGCGATACGCAAGAAGGAAGCAGGCAAAGTCTGATCGAGCCTCCATGGGCGGTCCACACAGACCATTCAGCGACTGGTAGCCTCGTCGAACAGATGATGGAACTGTTGCCCGCGCATGAGAAGAGCCGTCGCGAAACCCGCATCTCGCGACGGCTCAGACCCCGAAACTGCACATCTGCAGTGAGGACATTCAAATCGGTTCAGCTATCCTGACCAGACAGACCGCACCTGACGGGTCAGTAGACCCGGACGGTATGCCCGGATCAGCTGAGTTCCGACAGTTTGTCATTCAGTGGCAGTTCCGATGATGATTTCTTCCTCTTCTTCCTGAATGATGATTCGCGGCGTCACCATCAGCATGATGCTTTCCGTTTCTCGACCCACACCACTGTTCTTAAACAGTCGGCTGATGTAAGGAATCTTGTTAAGAATCGGAACACCCGCCATGTTGCGGCCTTCACGCAGTCGCTTGACGCCGCCCAGCAGCACGGTACCACCATCCGGAACGCTGACGACAGTTGTGACAGAGAACTGGGAGAACGTCGGGAGCTGAAGTGTGCCCACAGTGCCACCACCCTGCTGACCCTGCTGTCCGCCCTGTCCGCCCTGACCACCACCGAAACCACCACCACCCTGGCCGCCGCCGAAGCCGCCACCAATTCCACCGAAGCCGAATTGGCCGCCACCACCACCGCCTCCAAAGCCACCGCCGCCACCGAAGCCACCACCGCCACCGCCAACTCCGCCACCGTTCTGGCCAGCGGCCTGAGCACCGCCAACGTTGGTGAAGGTGTCAAGGCTGAGCAGTTGGATGAACTGAGGCAGAATTGAGAGACGAACGTAGCGACGGTCGGCTGACACAACGCCAACCATGCTGAGTGACACTCCATCCGGAATCTGACCAAGGACCGTCTGGAAGCCAACACCACCGAATCCAACGGTCGGAATCTGACCAGCCACATACGTTCTCTGAACGTTGTCATTAATGGTCGCAAACTGTCCGTTGTACATCGTGACCTTCGGGGCCGTCATAATGTTCGATCGGGAATCACCCTGAGCAGCCTGAATGAAGAAGAAGGCTTCGATATCGCTCAGGATCGCTAGACCGACCTGAATACCAGCATCAGGCTGGAATCCACCGAAGTCCGGTACACCAATTTCAAATGATCCCTGACGAAACTGAATGTCGTAATCTTCCGTGAACTGATTAGGGCTTTGCAGACCAACCGTAGTACGGCGGAAGTCATCTCGCGGAGAGTTGACGCGATTCACCCGGTCGAACAATCGCGTTGTGGTTCCCTGCTGGCCCTGCTGGCCACCCTGCTGACCACCCTGCTGCTGACCACCTCGCAGGTCACCAGCCTGACCGGCCTGACCACCGCCACCAGCCTGACCTCCCTGGCCACCAGGGAACGTCAACTGACGAGATCCGAACGCGGGTACTCCCGGTGGGTCACCAAGACTGTCCTGAACATTGAAGTCAAAGTCGACACCAATTCGTTCGAAGAAGTTGTCTGACACACTGATGAATCGAACTTCCACAGTAACCTGCAGGTCCTGAAGTTTTCGGAGCTGCTTCAACAGATCGGCAATGTCTTCGTGAGCGGCTGATGTCTGACGGATCACAAGGCTCAATGTGTTCTCGTCGGTACCGATCGTTCCTGAGCCCCCACTCACATCCCACGTTCCTGGTTCAATCGTGGTTGTGATCAGGTCAATCAGGCCGGAGAAATCTGCATTGCCGAGTGGCGACTCCTTGGAGTCTCCTCGAGAACCCGAAGAACCCGGAATCCCGAGATTCAGGTCATCATTGACCTGATACAGACCGTTACCGGAATTGCCGAGGTTCTGAATGGTCGGACCTGAAGATGCTCCTGTCGCCGATCCGACGCTGATTCCCACCGGAATCACAAGGTCAGCCACATTGTAGGTTACGATATCGAACTTGGTTTCCTGCTCCAGACGGTTAGTAATCATCAGGGTTTCGTTCTCGATGGAGTAAACGAGACCGCCGGCCTGATCGAGCAGCAGATTCAGGGCACTTCGCAGCGTGATACCGTCCACATCAATCGTTACCGGCTGGCTGGTTGTCAGACCTTCAGTTTCGATCGCATGTGATTTCATCGCGATATTGATTCCGTGAACCGTCGCAATATGACGAATCACCTCGGTCAGCGGCACATCATGGAAGTGCAGAGACACCTTCTGGCCAAGACTGTTTTCGATCTGCAGTTCGCTCTCGGTACGCTCGCGATTGTCGAGACCGTACTTGTCGCGACGCTTCACCAGCTCAACCCAGCTCTTGGCGTCGGGCAGGTTGTAATCTTTCGTTGGTGCAATCGCGGCTTCCTCAACCTTGTTCAACTGATCAAGGAAACTGTCCGCCTTTCGCTCTTTTACGTCCGCATTGAAGGCATTCTGCCGCTGCAGCTTGGCCTTCTCAACCATGATGGTTGACTGGGGAAGATCAGGATTCAGGTCGCGAGCTTTCTTGGCAATCAGCTCGGCTTCAGCATATCGATGTTCCTTCATCCTTTGGTTGTATTCATCTACCAGCTTGGCAAAGTCCTGCTCGATTCGAATTTTTGTTTCCGTTTCTCGCTTGATCTGCTCCATCACGTTCTTGTTTTTCTGAGCCTGTGCGAGGTTTGGTCCCTGCTGCTCCTGGTAGGCTCGAATAGAATCCTGAGTCCGGCGAACGTAACCGGCAAGGGTTTCTAGGGACTCCTTATTCAGAGGAGCTGCTTCAATCGTGGCCAGGGTATTGTCCAGCATGGTCAACGCTTCTGCCGGATTCTCTGTCTTCATCTTCTCCGCTCGGAACACACTGTTCATGACTTCCGTTCGGAGGCGATCGTATCGGACATCAGAGTCCTCTGAGGCCGCAGTCAGCGGATCCATCTCATTCATCGGATCCATCGGAAGTTCCGATTCTGCCGCGTTGCCAGCATCACCAGAGTCCTGCACTTCCTGCCCGGAAGTCAATTCAACGTCCGGGGTCTGAGCTAAAGCCTGCAGGAAGTCCTGGAGCTGACGTCGCTCGGTACCGGTCAACTCGCCACCGTTTTTCCATGCCTGATGGAATGCCGCCTTTGCTCCTGAGCGATCTCCATTTCGGAACATCGCGATTCCCTGGCGATACAGTTCAGAAGCTGATTCGCCTTCGGTTGCGATCGCAGGGAACTCAGCCCCATCAAAGTTGACTGGATCAATCCCTTTCTGAGCGAATGGACTTCCGTCGGTGACATCAACAGGATTGTTCCTCGCGATGGCACGATTCACGTTTCTGGACTTGTCTCGCTGAGCCATCAGCTGTGCTTCTTCCAGAACCAGCTCCGGCCGATCTTCCATCAAACCGAACGCAGCGTCATGCTGCTGGGCCTGAACAGCAAGGTCCTGAGCTTTCTGGTGGTCACCCGTTCGCAGAGCTCCACGAGCCTGGCTGACCAGATTTCTGGCTTCTTTGCCGGCGGTCGATTCAACCGCCGCCACATTGTCAGTCTGGTTGCGAGCTGATTTGCCCTGTCCACGCATGGCTGAGTCAATGTCTGCCATCACCAGTTCCGGACGATCATCCAGTACCTGGTATGCCACATTCAACTGGCTCGCTTCGTTCGCCTTCTCGCGAGCGACAGACATTCGTCCCTGCAAGAGCGCTTCACGAGCTTCCCGCAGGAGCTTTCGAGCCTTGATGGCATCTGGCGACGTATTCGGTTTTGCTGATGCCAGAGAGTCATTGCCGGAACCTGCCCCCTGCAGTCGTTTGATATCCCGAGCCACCAGCTCCGGGCTGTCCTCAAAGATTCCATAGGCGACATCAAAGGAGGCTGCCTCATCGGCCAGCTGCTGCGCTTCAGCCAGCTTGCCTGCATCCATAGCAGCGCGAGCCTGTTTCAGCAGAGACGAGGCCTGCTGATACTGATGCTCGACGTCCTTCGAACGAATCTCCACTCCACCTGCTGCTGGTTTCTTGCCACCGGCAAAGAAAGTCGATGTGTCCTCTTTCTTATCCAGTTCCGCAATCACGTGTTCAGGACGATCATCCCAAAGACCCCATGATGCATTCAACTGCCGAGCCTGAATCGCTCGTGAGCGAGCCAATGCCGTATCGCCGGCAGCGATCGCCTGACGAGCCTCTTTCACAAGTCGCTGAGCCTGCTTCTTTTTCAGCAACTGACTGCTTGTGACGCCTGCTTCTTCAGCTTCTTCTTCGGCCACCGCAGCTTCTTCGAAAGGGTTCACATCCTCAGAATCCGACTCCATCGATTCAGAGTTGGACTCTTCGGCGACAACAAACTCCTCTTCCGATGCTCCGGCTGATGAGGCGGTGAGTGTCTCGAGAAATTCTTCCGGTGACTCTTCTGAATCCTTCCAGTCGCTCGACATGGAAGCAGCTGCCTGAGCAAGTCGGCGTGCATCGGCAATCTTGCCCTGCTTTGCCTTTGCCCGAGCCTCCTGAAGCATCTTTCTTGCTGCGTCGTTATAACCGCCACTCTTGTGGGTGTCGGTCATAGCAGACAAGGATTGTGACGGATCGCCGCCGCTGAACAGATACAGCGACACGGCCATCACCGAAGCGCATGTGATGAGTCCGATGGCCTTTTGCAATTTAGGATCCTCCTTCAGGAATTCCGGACAAGCCACAACGGCTCACCCAGCAATCTTCCATGATCTCCGAATCAGTCGATTCTGATCCGGATCCATGATTCACTTATGTTGACTCGATCCGAGCACGGAATCCGTTTCCGTGACCTCGTTCATTGTTGTCATGATCAGAGCCCTCGATCGCCCCGAGCCTCGCTGCGATGGGCGCAGGTTCCGGACAATCGTCGCGGGGTGATACCTGCCGCAATCCGGAGCGGTCAATACGATGAGAAGCCCGTTGTTTCCGATATTTTTCGCGATTTCCGGACTTCAACCGGAATTCGGCATCGCCTGCCGAACGTACAAAAAACACTGCATTACCAGCCGATACCATGGCCCCTGTCGCCGCAGTTTCGGCCTGATTTCGATGTTGCGAAATGCCGACGAAGCAAGCACAACAGCTCGATGGTCAGGAATCACGGCTCACCGATCCGCCACAGGAGACAATTCGCCTTGCCGTTTGAAGATGCTCTTGACTGGCCGCAGAATCGTAGAGACGAATCAGCTGACCCACTTCAATCCGACAGCGGTCGCGGCACATGGTATCGCTTCAGTTTGCGGTCAAGCGTTGAGCGTTCGATACCCAGAATCTGAGCGCACTTCGACTTGTTCCATCCTGTGTATTCAAGCGTTCGCAGAATATGTTCCTGCTCGATGTCAGCCATTGACAGCTCTCGATAATCACTGGCAGTCGTGGACTTCTCGGGAACCGGCGTGGCCGCTCGACTTCCAAGGCTTGACAACTGAATATCTGCCGCGCGCACCACTTCATTCCGACACAGAATCACTGTGCGTTCAATTGTGTTCTGCAGCTCACGAACATTTCCCGGCCAGCTGTAATCAGATAACAACCGGATTGCATCATCGGTAAAGCCTTTGATGACTCGACCGGTCTTCTGCACAAACTTCTGCAGAAAAGCATTGGCAAGCAGCGGAATATCATCGCGTCGCTCGCGCAGCGGACTGGCTGTAATCTCTGCGACCTGCAGTCGAAAGTATAAATCCTTTCGAAACTCACCATCTTCAACAGCATCTTCAAGGTCGCGATTGGTCGCTGCAACAATCCGAACATTGACCTGGACGGGCTTTCGACCCCCAATGCGTTCAAACACATGGCCCTCGAGAACTCTCAGGAATTTCGCCTGAATCGCCGGACTCATTTCACCCACTTCATCGAGAAACAATGTGCCACCGTCCGCCTGTTCGAACCGACCGATCTTGCGATCAACAGCCCCGGTAAAGGCACCTTTCTCATGACCGAACAATTCGCTCTCCAGCAGACTTTCATTCAATGCCGCGCAGTTGATACAGACAAAAGGTCCGTCTCGACGAGGACTCAGTGAATGAATGCTGCGAGCTATCAATTCCTTGCCACAGCCGCTCTCACCGCGAATCAAAACATTTGCATCCGTCTCGGCAATCAATGAAATTCGATCTCTCAGGTCTGTCATGGAGTTCGTCTCACCGATCAGAACCTGGTCTTGAAGCAATTGCGATCGCAGCGATTCGTTGACCGTCTTTGCCTTCTCAAGCCCCGTCTGAAGTGAATCACGTTCCTGCAAATGGAGCAGGGCGACCGCCAACTGATTGGCGACGGCGAGAGTAAATTCCAGATCGTGTTTATCCAGAGGGTTGTCCGCATTCGTCGAGTACAGGTGGATCAATCCCATCATCCGATCCAAAGCTGCAATCGGCGCACAGATGACACTGACGGCTTTCAGTTGGCCAAGACTGTCAAACACCGAGAGTTGCCGATCATCCGGCACGTCAGTCGCAAGGATGGCCTCGCGTTTTGACAGCACAACGCGTGACAGGTTGTCCGAGACACGACGATACGGCAGATCCTTGCGACTATGATAGGCGACCACCTGAAGATCCACAGGAGCCGGTGGTCCCTGAAGGTCCGGCGACGACAGCAGAATCGCCGAGATGCTGGCCACCGTATCCCGAGCCAGCGCCGCCAGCACAACGTCACTCAACTGCTGTCGACTCCGCGCCATGCCCATTTCCAGACCAAGCCGATAGAGCTTCGCGAGTTCCGCTCCGTAATTCACATCACTGCGAGCCGGCTGACCCGCGGCCAGAAAATCAGGGGTCGCAGTGCGATGCAGAATACTGGGCTCGCGGATCTGGTGAATCGCGGTCTGAGTCGATGAAGTTGGTTCCTCAGTCGGCACCGTCTGGACATCTGATCCTGCGGGATTCGCCGGTGCTGACTCGAGGCTCGTCGTGAACGCCAGCCGACATTCTCCGATCGAAATCACATCCCCAGAGGAAAGAGTTGAATCTGCAGACGACTGTTTCCCGTTGATCTGTGTCCCGTTTCGACTCCCCAGGTCTCGAAGCTTCCATTCCGTATCCGAACAAAAAATTTCACAATGATTACGGCTGCATGCATCATCCTGAAGCACGATGCGATTTGTGGCCGATCGGCCAATGGTCGTCACCTGTCCGGGGCGCAACTTCACGACATCGCGCCAGGCAAAACCATCCCATATCAGCAGGAATGCAAAGGAGTCGGACGCTCCAGCAAATGAATCCATGACACTCTACTACCAGCAAAGGCAATCAATCAGCAAAGCCTATCAATGTCGCACGGGAAACACTTCTCGAACACTTCAGTCTGACCGCTTCTTACCATACTGCCAGCCTCAAGAAGGCAGAATGCATATCAAATGCAGATCAACCGTCAACGAGTGACCCGGTCCGAATGCATTCTGCGATGCCCTGCAAACACAGTGATTCCAACTGGATCAGCACGCCACTTGCCGAAACCCTTGCAGGATTTTTCCATCACCATGGTGACGAAATAGTTGCCGAATGCCACTCAACTGACCAAACTTTGGGAGATTGAAGCGACGAGGCGATTTCCGCATTTCAGGGTGAAGTCAACACTGACGTGGTTCGCACGAGCCTGCTCGGACAGCGGACGAGGGATCCTGTTGAGAATGTCGAACTCTCGAAAGAGTTTCCACAAGGATGTCCGGAGTGTTCACTGCGATCCTGAGTGCATACCTGAAACGTCCGGTTGTTCCTGCATGACATACTCAATCCCAACGTATTCAGAGTCTCTCTGCCCCATTTACCGTCTGATCTGATTGAAGATTCTCATGATGCACTGGCCACGAAACGCATGTCTTCTGGTGCTTGCCTTCGGGTTGACTACTGAATCGCAAGCGGACAACTGGCCGAGATTTCGAGGCCCCAACGGTGACGGCCAAAGCAGCCTGAAAGGTATTCCATCATCATGGTCTGACAAGGATTATGCCTGGAAGGTTGAACTGTCCAGCATCGGACACTCAGCACCCGTCATCTGGGAGAAGACGCTTTTCGTAACGACTGCCACAGAAGGTGGCGGACAGCGATATCTCCATTGCTTTGACGCAGACAGCGGAGCGCAGCGATGGACAGGGTCTCTGCAGATGACGGAAAGCAAAAAACACCTGAAGAACAGCTGGGCTTCAAGCACGCCCGTGACCGACGGCCAGCATGTCTGTGTGATGTTCGCAGACAGTGAGAAGCTGCTTGTGGCTGCATGGGACTTTGCAGGCAAACAGATCTGGACAAGGAATCTGGGACCATACAATTCTGAACATGGCCTTGGAGTCTCGCCAATCATCCACAGCGGACTGCTGATCATTCCCAATGAGCAGGTTGGGCCCAGTTCCCTGATTGCGCTGAACCCCGGCACCGGAGATGTGGTCTGGGAATCGAGCCGACTGGAAGGGAAAACTTCGTACTCGACACCCGCAATCGCAACAGGATCTGGTGTCGATCAGATCATCACGATCGGCGAATCAAATGGGTTCGCCGGAACAGAGCTGAAAACCGGTAAGTTGCTTTGGCAGACACCCAGACTTCCCATGCGAACCGTGGGGTCCCCTTTAATTGTCGATGGTCTGGCTTTTGGCACCTGTGGCGAGGGAGGGAACGGGAAATATTTCGCTGCTGTTCGGATTGACCCCGATCCAAACTTAAAAGATCGCATTGTCTACGAACGTAAAACGACACTCCCTTACGTTCCTTGTCTTCTCGAAAACCAGGGCCTGCTGTTTCTGTGGGGTGACAAGGGCATTATGGTCTGTCTGGAAGCGACAACGGGCAAAGAAGTCTGGGCACAGCGAATTGATGGTCAATTCAGTGGCTCGCCGATCTGTATCGACAATCGTTTGTTCTGCGTGACCGAAGATGGCATCGTCGTCGTCCTCAGTGCCGGACCGGAATTCAAAGAACTCGGACGAACCAAACTGGGTGACGACTGCCACTCGACGCCAGCGGTTGCAAATGGGCACCTGTACATCCACTCGTTTCGACACCTGTTTGCTCTGAAAGCCAGACCATAACAACACGGCCGATCATCTGTGATCAACGGCCGATCTTTTCAGCAGCCGCGGACGGCATTGCCGCCCCATGAAGGCCGACTACGGCTTGACATGTGTCTTCGCTCTGGATGAACCCGACCTGACCGATCAAGTTTTTAAAGTCAGACTACTTTGATTCGAATTTCTGCGTTATGCTATCAAGGATCAAGTTCGTCCTGCCATTCGGCGGACTTCCCTGAATCAGTATCTTAAAGCTGGAGCCACGTGCTCCCGATTGAGGCGTGATCATGAACGGCGCTTGGCCTGGCGGTCCTTGCCCGCAGTGCGGTGAAGATATGCCCGCGAAAGTGATCCATTGTCAATCCTGTCGCGCGCTGCTCAACAGTGAATTGACCGAAGATAGTATTGAGATCCCGCCCTTCGTCCCGCTTCCGGAGCTATCTGTGATCGCTGCTGCTGCACCAACCGGCCATTATGTTCTCTGCCCGGGCTGCCAGGAAGAGTTGCGAATTCATCGCAAATACAAAGGACTGAAGGTGCAATGCAAACACTGTAATGTCCCTTTCACATATCGCGACACAGTCACAGTCAAAGCGTTCTACACCCCATGCCCCCACTGCAAAAACGAACTTCGTGCTTCACCGAGGTACATGGGTCATAAGGTCGTCTGCAAGCACTGCAGCGGACACATTCAGTTGCAGCCGGAGTGACAATGTCACGAAGTGAAGCCGACCGATGCGCGCCCGGCTATTCCCCCAGGAATGACAATCGACGTGTCCGTATCAATCAGGGAATGAAGCACTTCCACATGCACGCCACTGAGAGATGAACGCATCATGAGCCGCGATGATCATCGTAAAGCTTGCACGGCATTGTCGAGGCCGCCTGCGTTGACAAGTACAATCCTCTGAATCAGATCAGGTGTGACGAGCAGCAGCATTTCGACGACAGCAGTGCCAAAACATGTCCCGCCGCCAGCAAAAGACGCAGCCATTCATATCGCCGATGAGCATGCAAAAGATTTCGGGAGCGACGAACGGATCGCGAGGTCGTGTTTCACCAGAAAAAATTGCAAGCTGAGTTCGGTTGCAGCGGCCAACTGTCCGGCTGCCTGCGACGTGGACGAACCAATCTGCAGAATCGCACCCGCGAATCTGGGTCACGTCATATGCTCCACGTTGACTGATTGCCATCACAGGTTTTGTTCTGTTCTGCTTTCCATCCTCGTTCTCTTCCAGTCATCAACTCTTCTGATGGGCAGAGATAACTCGAGCCACGGCGATGTCCATAACTCCGGTATGGTTCACGCTCCGAGGACATTCCAAATCCATTTCACTCTGATAAATCAGAAAGGCGAGGAACACTCCAGGGCATTATGCGCGACCCGCAGGACGGACTGTGTTCAACCCTGTTTGTGAACCAGGCAGCGATCGACCACCGCAGTCATCAGAGTTTATCAGCATTGATGATGCAGGCTTCGGCCCAAAGCCGACTCGTGTTTCATTCTGCAGTGGGTTGTTTTGCGGTCACTGAGATGCAGTTTGATTCCAAGTCCATTTATCACGCCAGTCCACAGACCAGCAAACTTTCTTTCTCCACCGAGACGAATCCGATCGAGCTGCCTTATTTGCGGCTAAAACGAATTCTGTGCGGCAACCAGAGTCACGATTGCCCAAAGTCCGCACGCAAAGAAAATCATCAGAGCAGAGAAGCTGATCGGCCCATAAATCTTTGTTCTTCGGCCGAAAGTGTCCCGTTGATCACCCAACAACCACGTCATCCAGCGAATGATCAGAGTCACCAGAAGGATTCCGCCATAAATGATGTCCAATCCATCATGACTGAGATCGTCAGATTCCATCCTCAGAACAGAAATTGTCATCATCAGCGTCGGGCCGAGGCCAAGCCAGATCAGCCTCGGCAAAACGTAATGCCAACCACCAGCCTGACCATGCCTCCTGTCGCTTTTTCTTCGACGAGAAAGCAACCCTCGACCGGATAACATACAAGCGTTTCTTTCCTGCTGCGTTATGACTGTTGTTGCTCTGACAAACATACCCATAGAGAACCGGTCGTAAATGATGCGATTCGCCAATCACGACGCCGTCATTCGGTCGGGAACTGGCCCAAAATACGGAACACTGATCACGAGGGAAACGCTTACAGTTTTCACGTGTGCAATGTGTGTCGCAGAGCCCTGCGAAGTGTCTCTGAATTCATGAATCTACCTAAATGAAGATTGAGACATCAGGAGTGTTTTCAAACCAACGACCACGAACGGATCCTGCTCTTCAAAGGAGCAAGCCTGCACCCGAGTCGACACAAAGCAATTGTTGCGCCCGGG
>JBKDRW010000182.1:0-32993 GCA_046341255.1 Planctomycetota bacterium | reverse complement strand
TCTTTGTTGAGATGTTTGACTACACGTGCCCTCACTGTCGCAGCACTCATGCTGCCGTCAAAGGAGCCCTGCAGAAGTATGGTTCCGACGTCGCAATCCTTGCATTGCCTGTTCCTCTGGAGGCATCCTGCAACAGTGCTGCGGCTGGCGGCGGACATGCCGGAGCCTGCGATCTTGCAAGGATCGCCATCACCGTCTGGCGAGTGAGCCCGACGAAGTTTGTCGAATTCCATGATTACTTGTTTGAAAACCATGTCACCCCTGCGACAGCTCGGGCGAGGGCTGAACAGTTGGTCGGAGCAGACGTATTTCGGAAGGAATTTGGCTCGAAAATTCCGTCGGAATACGTAAAACGTCATGTCGAGCTGTATAAGAAAGTTGGCAGCGGTTCCGTGCCGAAGCTGATTTTCGAAAAGACCATGCTGAATGGATCGGTGGGAAGCCGCGAGTCGCTGTGTGCAGCGATTGAACGAGAGTATCCGCAGTTGTGAGGAGACTCGGCCCAGATTGACGAGGTCGGCGGCCCGCTTCAGCGGGCCGTTTCTTTTTGGTGCTTTGAAGCGATGTCAAATCGATGGGACCTGATGCGAGTCTCGCTGACTCGCCAATTTTACCTTGCGACGCTGGTTCAGGCCGCCGCCGTAATTCTTTTCGGCAGCGGTCTGGCGCTGCTCTTCGGTCGGCAGGAGCCAGCATCCTATATTCGTCTGCCGTGGGCTTTCGCGGTCAGCACCGTATTCCTTGGAGTGGGAAGTTTTTATCTGGAGAAAGCACATGCCATGGTTCGACGGGAACGTCAGCTGGAGTTTCGAGAGTCGCTGACGAGAGCCCTGCTGTTTGCCATGCTCTTTGTGGCCGTGCAGGGTTACGGTCTTTGGGCCATCGATAAGGGTACGAGAACTGCAGAGCATGCTCAGATTGGTATGCACGGTTTTATGTTTATGCTGACGGCCTTGCACGCGATGCATTTTCTTGTCGCGCAGTCGGTCCTGTTGTGGGTGAAACTGTCATCGGCTGCGGATCGTTACGACCACGAATACTACTGGGGCGTCACGTTTGCCAAATGGTTCTGGCACATCCTTGGCATTGTCTGGCTCGGTATTCTGTTTGTCTTCACCATTTCTTTTGCCACACGGTGAATGTGTGCCGAGGCCGCTGGATGATCGCGGCCTCGAGAATACTCAGCCGGAAGCAGCGCGATTTGCAGCAGGGCCATCAATCTGGTGTGCTGGCATGACTGCATGCCGCCGGACTATTCAGGCGGGCTGGCGTTTAATAGGGGGAGATGCCCAGCAGATAGCTGAGGTTGGTGGCCGTTGGCGGGCCGAAGCGGGGTTCCAGTGAGATACCGACACCAACGTTGTCTTTGCCAAAGTCAAAGCCAAGTCCGAAATGGAGGACCCAGTCCGGACTCACGCGGCTGACCGTCAGTGAGGTTCCTCTGGTTTCGCTGGCGGCGACGTCATAGGCGCAGGAGGCGGTCGAGATCCACTTCGGACTCATCTGATAACTGTAACTGCCGATAATAGTTTGACTCTTCAGAAAGTCGGCCGCGGCTCCATTGGTTGCGGTGACTTCGCGAAACCCCAGATAGACACTCCCACGCAGACTGCGCTGGCTCAGCACTCCCACGCTCCAGATGTTCTGGGCTCGGTCAAACAGGTCCCATGAGGCATCTGTCAGGAAACTTGTTCGATCGCTCACGTTCCACCGGTAGTGGCTGTAGAGCAGGCCGAAATCTTCGCCAAAGTTATCGCGATCAGCGTCCGGGAAGAAGGAAGCTCCATATTCCCAGACCATCCAGTCGCGAATCCTCGGGGCTTCTGCAGGACCAACCTTGGTCTGCAGTCGATCTCGAAAGCCAATTCGCAGAGCCTGCAGGTCATCAGCCAGTTCGTGATACGGGGCACTTGTCCATAGTCCGGCGCCTGTGCGAATTGCGTAATTTCGGGGATTGAACTCGGTCGGAATCACCCCCCCGAAAATCTGACGCGGGTATCGCGTGCGGAACCGTTCCTGAGAGTCTTCATCGATTTCGTTGTATTGATTGATCTCATTGATGCCTGCGGTGGAAGATGTCAGCGAGTATTCAAGCATCGTATCATGCTTGTGAGCGAGTCCATTCAGATTCAGGATTCGGCTCTGGATGAACGGCATGATCTTCGTCGCAGTCATACGGGCTCGAAGCCCGCCGCTGACCAGATATCGATCCACGGTGGCCCCGGTCGTACCCTCGCCCCAATATGCTGCCTCGCCCATCACAAAGGGCTCGAAGTTCACCGGTCCGAGATTGAAGGGAGCGTCCAGTTCATGACGTGACATGGCGACCACTCCGGATGCATCGGTCTCATAACTGTTGAGCCCAAGGCTGGAGAAGTTTCCAGTCAGCACTTCATTCGGATCTGTCGGATCGCCAGCAGCTTTTGAGTCGGCATATCCAAGACTGGAGTGCATATTCCAATAAAGCAGCCCATCAAAAAGTGGCTGCGAGAAGCTGTAGAGGTCCGCTCGGGGCAACCATTGAGTCGTGGCTTCGAAACCGTTCAGATCGCCTCGCCCCCAAAGCGATCCCGAGTATGCCCCGTAATCCTGACGAATGCCCAGCAGAGTTTCGACATCCTTGTCGGTGTCGAACGCCGACTCATTGAACTGCTCAAGGTAATTTCGATCCGACAGATAGCCGATCTCTCCGAATACCATGGCGTCATTCGGAAGTTGCTGGCGATGCCGAAGCAGTGCCTCGCCGCGACTGGTGCTGGGCGGTTCCAGGCTCAATCGATCGCGACCCAGTCGATCCTGTCCCGTGTCGTATTGGTAATAGAGCAGCCCGTTGCCGTTGAAGTTGCCCAGTGAATTGGAACCCTTGTAGTCGGCCTGCGTGCCGATGCCGGGCCCTCGCTTGGTTCGATAGTCGGCCAGAAGATCCCACTGCAGTCCTGGCACCTTCGGACGGCCGAGTAAGCGATTCATGTCCCAGACAGTCTCGAACTGGAGGCCGAAAATCGAATCCTGCGTGACCGTTGCTCGACGAATGGGAATGCCTGGATCTTCCGCAGGACCGCTGATTTTCGGCAGGTAGAAGACCGGGACGTCTCCCGCCACAAATTGATTGTTGACGCTGGTCACCCATGTCGACTGGTCAATAACCTGCTGTCCGGAGATCGGATCGGTTTTAATGAACGAATGTGGCTCGACAAAGATATCACTTGCCTGAATTCGGTAGCCTTGGCGACCGTAGGGACTTGTGGTCGCCCAGGCATTCTGTGCATGGAAGCGGTCGCGAGTGAGTTGTCGCATTCTCTCCGCACGAACTCGAAAGTATCCGCCGGTTGTCGGGATGAATGCCCGCAGTTCTGCGTTCAGCAGCAGGCACCGATTGTTTGCCGCATCATAGAATGCGTGTGTTGCGTTAATCACGTTCTGATTCTGGCGGATGACGATGTTGCCTTCCATGTAGACTTCAAATCTTGAGTCCGCAGACTGTACGACCAGATCACCCGCCTCCAGTGCATCACCCTCGCCGGCTTGTGTCCAGATGACAACGCGGTCTGCTGACAGATCGATGACGCCGGGTGAAATCTGCTGCCCCTGAATGTCCAGTTCAACGCCTTCAACAAGGACATTCACGCCGCCGGTGATTACGTTGATTCGTTCCGCCGGAACGGTATCTGTAGAGCGGAACGATTCGAATCGAAGCGGATCGTTGGAGCGAGGCCGAATCTGAACTCGACGAGAATTCTGGACCGCTGCCGATGGCGTGATCGACGGAATCGGCGGACCAAACGAGTCCTGACCGGCTGTCTGAAAACTGACCGGACTTGCCTCACCTGCGTCAGACTGAAACAGCAGCATACTGGCCCGACGCAGCAATGGCTGATCACGTGTATCAGCCTCAGTGGCAGAGCGGACGTTGAATTGAGGATCCTTCAGTGTCTGCAGTCGAAATGCCCGAACACTGAAATGGCGTGATCCGATGGTGACGTCCTCGCCATAAACAGCGAGGTCAAACCCCGACTCAACCGGTGTTACAAAAATGGCCATACGTGCTGCGCTGGCTGTCAGGTCTCCCTGCACCGCTTTCACGTTTCCGGTGATCAGATGAACGTGTGTCGTGTCGACCGAAAGTGTTTCATCAAACGTTCCGGAAATGACAATTGGTGATGATGAGAGGAGATCTTCCGTGAGTGACTCAACTGTCGAGATCGGTCCCGTGCCAGCGTTCTGATTCTGCCCGCGCGCGGCGTCGCAGATTACCAGCAACAGGGTTGCTGCAATGATCTGCATCGTCATTTTCAGAACGGGCTGAGAAATCATTCCGCCGCCGTTGATCCAGACATCATTGGTGGATGACATCCGGCGAGGTGCTGAGACACTTCCATGCGTCCGCAGAAGGCGGGCGAGTGAAAGGAGTTGTGGAAGGGAACGTGAGACAGGATTCGGTTGACCACAGGGAAGGGACGGAACTTTGGGAACCATCCTGATTCCGCAGTTCCGGGAGTAATCCACCGGAACGCACTATATGGGCGTTTGCAAAAATGGGTCAATATCGTCCGGCGGCTGCATCTCTGCCCTAAGTCTCATTCAAGAAACAGTTTACGAACAGGGAGCGAAACCAAATTCTCACACCGCCTGCAAAACCTGGGGTTGACTGAATTGCAGGCTGCTGTTGTCCGACCCGGGCGTTGCCAAAAAATTTTTCCGGACGATTGTCCGGCTGGTTCGATTTCCAGATCACTCGAGAGTATCCAGCCTCATGACGGGCAGATGGAAACCTGCGTACGAGGCTGTTTCAAGCTCTACCAGATCGCCGATCCGAAGATCCAATGCGGCGCCGGAGAGTGAAAGCGCACTGACGTCTGCCGCAGATCGCAGCAGAGTCGCGCCGGGTGGAGAGAGGACGATTGTATCTGCGCCGAGGAGTGATGTGCCCGCATCAATGACGCACGTCTCAAGTGTGGGTCGGGATAATACGCGAGTGAAGACGGTCCATGGGGCAAGCCTCGATGCATTTGCAGCCATTCCGTCAGGAACCTGCCGGCATTCGATTCCCGCCGCTCGTTCCAGAGGGCTCAGCAGACAATGTGTGACCGCTGTTGACGGTCGAGACACGGGATTGAAAAATCGCCCGCTGACAAGACGCGGGCAGGAAATGCCTGCGGCCTGAATCATGCGACGACTATGAATAGCGATAATCTCTGGGTCTGACGAGATCAGGATGTCTGTGACCGTTCCAGACGCCGCGCTGCCGAGGATCGTCACGGCTTCGTCGTCGACGAAAACGCCGCCGACTGTGAGTCGAGGAAGCTGCGAGATTGCTTCCGCAAGTCTCACTGAGTCGGGTCCCGGGCGCACTCCGGTGAGTTGCCGGCCGCATTCGGTATCTATCAGGACCGACACAGAGCAATCGACTTCGCAAGCCGCCTGCGACAGCAACTCGGCCTGTCGAAAATGGTCCGCGACGAACGTGAGATCACAGTGCCGCACGCGATTCATGATCTGTTGAAGATCATTCAGATCGGAGCCTGGCCTCGTAACGCAAAGGTCTGTAAAGCCCGCTGCGGCAACCGCCGGCAATTCTTCAAGCCGACGGCATGATGCTTTCCTGCTGAAGGTGCAGATATCATGAAGAACGGCCGCCGGCAGCAGCCCGGAGACCTCTGGCATCCACTCCATCTGCAAAGCGGCGATCTGAGCGGCCAGAAGTCGGCACGTCTCGAGGAGTGACGCTCGTCGAAATTGAACAAACGGCGTAATCACTGCGCCGGCTCCCCTTCCCCGCTGATTCGCCTCATCAGACGGTCCGCGCGATTCCGACGGGATTCATTTCCCCAGCCGGGAAACAGTGCATTGACAACGTTCAGAATCCGCTGTGATTCTGATCGGTTCCCTGCGCGAAACGTTGATTCCGCAATCCGGAGCGATGCCTCAAGCCACCAGTCATCGCCGCGTCTGACTCGCTTTTGCACGACGCGCCAGAAGCTCAGTTCCGTTTCCACCACAGAGTCATCGGTGATGTTCTGTGATTCCTCCGGGCTGAGCAGATCGGAGATCTGCAGAATTTCGCCGTCGTTCAGATTGCCCTGCATCAGTCGCTTCAGTCGTTCGACGTAAGGCTGCCAGTCGTTCGAATGCCTGCAAAGCTGTCGCAGGATAATGAGCTGGTCGATCATGGCCGATGTTGTCTGATCGAGGCTGTCAGGGTGGGGTTCTGTGACAAGCTGAGCCAGAAACTTTGCAAGCTGAGGATCGCCAGGCAGGGATGATCCAGAGTCCGACAGTTGACAGGTCAGCAGTGCCACACATCGATTTCGTTCCCGTCGGGAACTGGTCACGATGACTGACCGCGATGGTTCGATCTGACTGGCATCTTCCAGCCTTCGGAAGCACGCAGCGATCAGCACAGCATGACATAGACTTCGACAGACGTTTCGCAGCCGCAATGGGCTGATGTCCGAAACAGGCAACGCGGAGTTTTGTGCAGCCACTGCCGATTTTTCTGGGTCTTCAGAATGTGACAAGAACTCAAGGATTCTGCGAGCTTCCGATGCCTCGGTGTCCCAAAAATCGGCGTCACCTCGAGGCTCGCTGATGGCCAGGGCCAACTGCATTCCGTTAAGGATCATTTCGGATTCTTCTGCGTTCGGCTTAACGGGCGTGTTCACAAGCGAGTGCTGCTTCAGCGTTGACAGCAGAGACTTCAGTTGCGATGTCTCGTCGGACGACAGTAATCTGCTTCTGAGCCTGACATCCAACAGGGCTTCGCAGGCCAGAGCCAGCAGAAGACGCTGGTCTTTGCTCGGTTCTGCAACGGCAATTGTTTCTGTCGCCTGAAGCAGATCCGCTGCGGCCGCCAGAGCATTGGAATCAAGATTCAGAATAGCGCGCCATTCAAGAGCTTTGCGGAATGTCGATTCTGATGCGAATGATTGAAGATGCAGATCAAGTGCCGAACGATACCGCTGCTCAGGCGGGTTTTCATTCTTCTCCTGAACAATCAAGGCTGGCACGCGGGCTTCCGGCGACAGCTCCCATTGTTTGCCGATGGAGAAGATTCGCAGCAAATCGGCAGCGGCTGCGTCTGCACGTTGTCCTTCGCTGAGGAACAGCATGGATGATTCCTGCAATGCAGCTTCGGCCGGCGACCAGCTTTTCTGCTTCAGGAGGAGCTGCCCGAGTTCCAGCAGGATTGAAGCACGAAGCTGTTGCTGGTCTGGTGGCAGCTGGCTGGCGACCTTTTGCAGAAGTCCTGCGGCTGCCTCAGACTGATTCCGGCTTCTGAGGATGTCCACGTGGTCCAGCGCATCTGCGAGTTCAGGTCCAACCTTGTCGACCCGATGAAATCGTAATGCAATCCGGTCAAATCGCTCGCGCCAGACTCCGTCCAGCCGGGGGGCGATCCGATTCCTGAGCATCGTGAATTCGTTCGCGGTTTCGGCCTTCATCGCGGGTGATCTGCCCGCGTCGGGCAATGCCGACAGAAGTTCGAAAATCTGCAGGAGACACTGCAGCCGCAGCACCTTCAGTTCTGCAGACGATTCAAACAGAAGATCATCACTCCGGATCGACTGCTCCAGAGCGTCAGAAGGCCTTCCGTGATGAAGCAGGGATCTGACACGCAGGGATTCAAGCCGGGTCCGTTCAGGAGCAGAGTCGGCCAGTTCCTGCAGTGATTTCAGCTGCAGGTCGACGGGGGCAGATTCTGAGGCTGCGATGTTCAACTCAACAAGAATGGCCCTTGCGCGAAACCTGGCGGCCGGATCACCAGCGTTCTTCGAAACTGGCTCTGCAAGTTTTATGGCCTGATCCAGCTGCCTGGCAGATTCTGAATCGGAGTTGAGATGAAAACGTGTCAGGAGCATCTGTGCCATCAAGGTGCGAGCTTGATCACGAACCACTCGCACGTAAGCCGCATCAAGATCCTTTCGTGATGCTTCCAGTTGCTGGAGCAGAGATTCAAGATCCATGCAGCCCTGTTCCGCGGCCTTCAGGGAAAACTCATCGCTGGAGTCGCGAACGAATGCGATTGAAGGAGGCTTTGCCGAGATCGGGAGTCGCAACTGTTCCTGTATCTGCCCGGCCACTCCCAGCAGTTCAAGCTGAGCCAGCCTCAACTGAATATGCTGACGCAGTGACGGAATATGTTCAGCGGAGAAATCCGAAAGGCGCTGAACGGCCATTCGAATGGTGTCCAGCCGGCTATCGGCTTCCAGCGTCCACGCCTGTCGAAGTCGGCACATGGCAATCAGACACTCCCAATCTGACTGCTGATCGATATCGTTTCTGAGCTCGGACGATCGCTCGCAGTATTGTGCGGCGACTTCAAACATCTGAAGTTCGATCAGTCGTTTGACGAAGTCGACCTCACCATCGGGGAGCGTATGAAATTCGCCGGATGTATCTGCGACGGCCATCGTCGCAGGAGTTGTCAGCCCTGCGAAGCTGGCAAACGCTGCGGTCCACACGACAAGACTCGAGAGCCATGATTGCGATGACATCCACATCTTCCAATCACACAAATCCCATGATGGCAGATCACCAGCGACTCAACGAAAACGGATTGATTTGCGGTCGGAGATGGCCCACCGTGTCAGAGCGTGCCATATCAAAACAACCGGATTCTGTGTCTTCTCGATCCCCACCATACCCTCATAACCATAGCATGACTTAAAGGTTCAGGAATGGTCATCATGATTGCCGCAAGGTTGCTGGATCGGACGGGCGACCAGTGTCTCACCAGCGGGGATGGGCTGATGCGTCCGTCTCGGGAATAGTCAGTTCATTCCCTCGCGAAAATAGAGTCGTGAGTCATTGGTCAGTCCGAAAGATCGGCAGGATGTAATTCTGAATTCGAATGAGTCTCTAGCGAAGCTGAATTGGCATGGCCGGGGACAATCGACCATGCTGGAGACCGACGCTATGAGCCGTCATGAGCCATGACTGGGTCTGGGCCTGCGTGAACGATAACTGCCGTTCCGGTCGATTTGCCCGAGCTGGCAGAGTTGCTTTTCCTTTCAGCCGCCAGGTCAACGTCAGGTCATCCAGCAGCGGGCGACCCTCCTGCTGTTCCGACTGTGGTGTCACTGGTGTCCACAGCCTCGCTCGTCCGGAGAATTCACTCACTTCCATCGATACGGATGACAGCATCGAGTCGCGCGACTGAGCCACTTTTTCCGGTAATGCCAGCGGCGTGAATCGACCCTGACCGAGCAGTTCCAGCGAGGTGTAGTCGCCCTCCGGACTCAGAGTCTTTAATTCCGCATCAATGCGGATCGAGCCAAAGTTTCCGGCAGCGACGACTAAGGATCGAGCGACAGTCGCCGCCTGCTGCTGTTGATCGAGCGATTTGCTGGTCGCCCAGAATGGTGTGGACAGCCAGCCGAGTACCACGTCGTCCGTCAGCGAGTCCGACAAAATCCGTTTCGCTTTGGAGTCTGCTGCGGCCAGTGACTGAATCAGGTTGCGGGTTTCCTGATGAGCCTGCAATTCTGTGGATCCGTCAGGATGAACAATCATCGTCACGGACGGCTGATCAGCTCTCGCCGCATACCGCGAAGCCTGCTTGATCGCTTCTGGGGATGTCTCATCGACAAATCTTTCCCCGGCAGCAGCTTCGACAATGACAACACAGTCCCCGTCGGGCAGAACCTGAGCGATATAATAAGAGAGAGACAATCGATCATTCGTGTGCGTCACGATATCCGGCTGATCATCGATCTGAACAGAGGTTTCCTTGTCGATGTTCACGCTGACCGTGAAGTTGTCGTTTTCATTCAATCCCCAGATCGTCTGCCTGTTCGCAGGCCGCCGGGCGGGTCTGATCTGAAGAACGCCTTCCGGGACTTCATCAGCAAGGGCCGATGAAAGACTGCAAACCAGCAGCGCAACTCGCAGGACGTGAGAAACAAGGTTCACGGGAGTTGATTCCTTCTCGTTGGCAAATCCATCCCCAGGATGAGCATTCGCGGAGAATTGAAGAAGCAATTCGATGGTCCGTATGGCGTCTGCTGCTCTTGTCAGGAGAGAAACAGTGTGGCAATCTCGTAGAAGATAACAACCCCCAGAACGTCGACCATCGCCGCAATCAGCGGATTGGACATGATGGCCGGATCCATGCCCAGCCGCCTCAGGAGGAGCGGAAGAAGGGTTCCAGCAGAAGTTCCGAGAACAACGACAGTGACCACTGTGGTTGCAATGGCAGCGGATTCGCTGATCGTCCGTCCAAACCACAGCCACGCGACTCCAAAGTCCAGTGCGGCAAGTGCGAGGCCGAGACACAGTCCAACAAGGAATTCACGAAAGATCAGTTTACGATCCAGCGCGTCATCGGGGCCTCCGTGTGATTCGGTGGGCTGCAGTGCGAACATGCGAATGAATAATGTGGCTGATTGAGAACCTGCATTTCCCCCGCTTGCCATAACGAGAGGAAGAAACAGCAGGATCAGCGAAGTGAGGCCGCTGAGTCCGGCGACAGGCGTGTCTGCATCTCCCGTTGAACTGCGATAGTGATCGATCACATGAGCATTCATCAGTGCGACGATCGACAGAAACAGCAGCCAGACGCCCCGCTTCCAGAGAATTGTTGGCAGTGGCGTTTCTTCATACGTGTCATTCAGGGGCGCAACTGCACCCTGAAGATACGCATCTTCTGTCGCTTCTTCCTGAACCACGTCCAGAGCATCATCATGAGTCACGATGCCAACCAGACGGTCATCCTCATCCACGATCGGCAAGGCAATGAAGTTATAGCGAGCCAGTTCCTGGGCCACGACTTCTCGACGCTCTGACACGCGAAATCGAATGACATCCCGGTGCATGATCTCAGGAAGATGTGATTCCGGCTTCGCCAGAATCAGGTCCCTCAGCGAGATGAATCCCTCCAGCTTGCGAGCGTCGTTCAGAACGTAGACATAATAGATCGTTTCACTGTTCGGAGCCTGTTGCCGCAGTTGAGCCAGCGCTTCGCGGACGGTGATGTTCGACGGCAGTGATGCATATTCCGTTGTCATGATCGATCCCGCACTTTCAGGATCGTACGACAGCAGCCGACGGATATCGTTGCGTTCGGCTTTTGCAATCAGGCGTAGTGCATCTTCGCGACGATCCTCGGGCATGCGCGACAGCAGATCGACGCGATCGTCCGCGGACATCGATTCCAGCAGGCTGGACAGACGGGCTGTATCGAGATCTCGTACGAGGTCCGATTGCCGACGAAGGGAGATGTATTCGAAAATCTCAACTCTTCGCGTCATGTCCGCCTGGTCCAGAACAGACCAGATCTGCGAATCCGCCAGTTCTTCCAGGATCTCGGCCAGCATCGCGGGATGAACGACATTGCAGACGGCTGCCAGTCCATCCAGATCTCCTTCGGCCAGCATCTGCTGCACGTCCGGAAGGATAAGTGACTGATAGGCGTCCTGCATCGCAGCGATCCCGGTCAGACCAGCGAAAAAAAATCCCTGCAGGACAACGATCCGGCAGGGACTTCATACACACTGAGAACGACACTCAGAGAACCAAAGAGACCTGATTATCGCTTTGAAAACTGGAAACTCTTGCGAGCCTTCTTGCGACCATACTTCTTGCGTTCCACCATGCGGTCGTCTCGAGTCAGCAGTCCTGCATCAGCCAGCGCCTGATGCCATCCGGCGTTCATACCCTGCAATGCTCGGGCGATCCCCAGAATGATGGCGCCGGTCTGGCCAGTTGTTCCGCCACCCTGCACACGAATTGCCACATCCACCTGGCCTGCTTTTCCAACCACATTGATCGGGAACATCACGCTGTCGCGATCTCGCTCAACACGCAGGTAGTCTTCCAGAGGCCGACCGTTCACAACAAACTGGCCACTGCCTTCTTTCACGCGAACTCGGGCTACAGACGTCTTGCGACGGCCGGTCCCCATGGCGACGCCAAAGCGATCCACTTTGCCGCGGATCGTTGGCTGATGAAAAACAACAGGCTGCGAAGCGGCGGCAGAACCAATCGACAGCTCCGGAAGCGATGATGATGGAACTTCCGGTTCAGAAACGTCCGTTGAAGACATACTCAAAACTCAACTCACGAAAGGAAACGTCTAAGATTTCAAAACAGGCCGCAGGGTCAGCCCTTGCCCTTCAGCTTTCGATCGGGCACCAGATGGGCCGGAAACGGTTTTGGCTGCTGAGCCTGATGGGTGTGTTCCGAGCCAGTGAACAGACGCAGCTTCTTCAGCATGTGTCGTCCCAGCTTATTCTTTGGAAGCATACGTCGAACAGCTTCGTACAAAACCTGCTCAGGCTTCTTGTTCATTGCCTCCACGGCTGTGCGCACTCGATATCCGCCGGGGAAACCTGTGTAACGAGCGTAAGTTTTCTTCGCCATCTTGGTCGTGAGGTATGGCAGTTTGGAATGCTGCATCGGGTTACCGCTGAAGCGAACCTGATTGCAGTTCAAAACAACCACACAGTCACCCACATCAACATGCGGCGTGTAATCAGGGCGGTGCTTGCCCATCAGGACCGTTGCGATCTGAGTCGCCAGGTGGCCCACGATGTGACCATCCGCGTCAATGACGTACCAGTCTCCGCCCTTGACGTCGACGTCCTCTTTCTTCGCCATCCATGTTTTGCCAATTGCCAGCATGGAACTCGTGTCCTTTGCCCCGCCACTCGAAAAGCGGGAATGTTCAGATGTACAGAATTCGAAATCGGAGATTGCGGTTTGTCGCAGGTTCCCAGCCACTCGCCAACAAAAACATCCTGCGTTTATCGGACTGAGGCGGAAAGAAGTCGAGCAATCTAGCGATTTTGGCCCCGAGGATCAATCCTATGCCTTCGATTTCAGCGGCCAAGACGTCCGTTTCCCAGTTCTACGCGGAATCGCCGATCTTTTTGATTGAGAAAGATGGGTTGAATAGGAGGTGTGAAGAGAGAAATTCGTTCGTTCGGGCCCTCGCGGAATTGCGACGCCTGTGCAGCCCACACCGTCACAAATGACTACGCCGTCGGTAACGAGCAGTCCGATAACTCGAATTGCACGGGATGGAGAGTGATTCGGACGATTGTCAGGGATGGCGCAGTCTTCCGTTTTTCCCAATCCCTCATCGCACGGGTACGCCGGATTCAGGCTGCAGAGTCTGATCGGGCCCTCGTGGTTCTGAGATTATCCTGATCAAGCCTGCGGGAATTCCGGGGTTGAATTTTTTGTGAGGGAGTACGGTCGACATGAGGTCGCCACTGCTGTCACTTGTCAGATCCGCCTGTTTTGTTGTTGCGGTTCCGATTTTCTTTAGTCAGTCCTTTGCTCAGGTTGTCCCTGGAACAGGGATTCGGCTGACCCAGGTCGGGGACGATTTCGAGGACGAGAACTGGAAATGGGTTCCCAATGGAGCCAAGGCCAGCCGCGAACAGGACGAGCAGGTTCGTTCTCCCACCGGGTTTTCGAGCAACAAGCGATGGTTTGAGAGTCCGAAGCGGGGCATGCCGGACCATATCGTCCGGGTCGCAACCCCGGCGGGCGGTTTGCCGGGCAGCAAGGGGGCTCTGAAGATCCAGACTTTGAATTCCGGCGTGCCGGGCCTTAATTCGATGCAGATGGAGCAGGACGACCTGATCATGGCCTGCTCATCGAAGATCGGAGCGACTGCGGTCAGTCGAAATCCCAATGTCGTGACTCGCATCTACCTTCCACCCTTCGAGCAGTGGGAAGATCGATCGGGATCACATTTTGGCTATCGAATCGACGTGAAGACCACGATCTCAGAAACTGAAAAGAAGTTTATCTTCACGAAAACTTCGAAGAAACAGGAAGATTACTGGCCTGGATTCTTTATTGAGTTCCACAGCAGCCACGATGGGCGGTTCAAGGAGGATGAAGCCGTATTGCTGATTCGCGGCAACAATCTCGGCCACGAGGTCAAAAGTCTGAAACTGTCACCTGGCTGGTGGACGCTGGGAATGTCTGTGACAGGTGACGGTCAGGTCCACTTCTACGGACGGCAGGGCGTTGAGAATCTGACCCCGAAGGACCACCTTTATTCAAGCTTCCCATACACTTACCGAGCAGAATACTTTGCCACACACTTCTTCAATTCGTGCAACATGAATGATGGAAAGACGTGGTCAACGCCGATCATCATCGACGACCCGGCGATCTTTGTGTCTCACTGAGGACTGGCTTTTCGAACCAATGGTTCGTCATGAATTTCAAGGCAGCGTTTCAAAGGTTCTCCTCACCTTTGAATCGACCCGATGTTCCGGGGCTGGGCTGTTTCGACATCCCAGCCCCGGCTCGCTTTAAGTACCGCGGCAATGCAGCATTCTCGTTCCTGCCTGATTGCAGGGCAGTCGGAGTGGTTCTGTTTTCTTTTCTCCGGCCTGAGCGACTTTCGGAGACTGCGAAGTCAGGATGCTGACCGGCAGTTGCGCCGGCTGGCCTGCAGCGGTGTTCTGCCATCAATCTGCCCGCTCTCCGCGGCTCGTTCAGTTGCGTGCAGCACTTCTGGTCACCGATCGTTTCCCCGCTGGAGGACGTAATCAGAATCGACCTTCCCTGTTTCTGGTCGTCTTTCAGGCTGAAGTGAGTAAGATCAGGTCGAAACATCTGACGGACTTGAGCGTGCGACGGGCCTATGTCATTGGACGAGAACACAATCGGAATGAGTGATTCGGCGATTGTGGCCGAAATGGTGGAACAATGGGTCGAGGCTCAGCAAGCCGGACGTGCTGTCAGCCCCGAAGATCTGTGTCGGACCCTTCCACACCTCCTGGCAGAACTCAAACGCGAGATCGATTCGCTGGGGCCTTCGGGATTGGCCGGACGCGGGGATCTTCATCCATCGGCCAGTGAAGATCTGCTGCAATCCGTCAGCAGTCTGGCATCGCTGTGCTTTCATGCCAAAGGTGGTCTTGGAGCTGTCTACCGTGCCACGGAGAAGGAACTGAATCGTCAGGTTGCAGTGAAATTCATTCATCAGAATCTCGTCCGTGATCCTGAAAGTCGTGATCGCTTTCTTCTGGAGGCCGAGGTAACGGGACGTCTCGAGCATCCCGGAATTGTGCCTCTGTATGGAGTTGGCCAGACTGCAGTCGGTCGTCTGTTTTATTACATGAGATACATCGATGGCGAGACCATGGACGACGCGATCCAGCGTTACCATCAGGCTCGGTCAGCATCCGGAGCGGATTCCGAGAACAGTGTTGAGTTTCGACGTCTACTGGCGGCGTTTATGTCTGTGTGCAGGACAGTGGCGTATGCACACAATCGTGGCATCGTTCATCGTGACATCAAACCTGCGAACGTCATGTTGGGTCGTTACGGTGAAACGATTGTTGTGGACTGGGGCCTTGCGATTCCGGTCAATCGTGAGGATCGTTTTCGAAACAGTGGTGAGTTGACTCTGATGCCGTCGTCCGGAAGTCAGGCGGGCAGTTCTTCCGGAGGCGGTGCCGGAACGCTGGCCTACATGAGTCCCGAACAGGCATCGGGCCTTGCGCCCACACCTGCCAGTGATGTCTACAGCCTTGGTGCGACATTATACAAAATTCTGTGCGGTGAGCCTGCGTTCACCGGGGACAACGGCCATGAAATCAGAACTCGAGTGATTGAAGGCCGATTTTCGAAACCGTCTGTGATTCAGAGGTCGACAGCACGAAGTCTCGAGGTGATCTGCCTGAAGGCTATGCAGTCCCGTCCGAGTGATCGCTACCCAACTGCCCTGGATCTGGCTCTTGATATCGAGCATTATCTGGCGGATGAACCGATTGGCGTATTGCCTGATTCTCCTGCTCAGAAGGCCGGCCGCTGGATTCGCCGTCATCGCTTTGCAGCAAAGGTGGCTGCCGCAGGAATTGCAGGCGTTGTGCTTGTGAGCCTGCTTGCCGCAGCATGGCTTGGTGCACTGGCTCGGCGGGAGTCTGAAGCCCGCGAACTTGCCGACAGGAGCCATCTGCTGGCGGAGCAGGCTCGAAAGGAAAACCTGGAAACGACGGCGAAGTCGATGGCTCAGGCGGTCGGCTACGAGATTGATCTCCGCTGGCGATTGCTCGAATCTGAAGCGCAGTCGGCAGAGCTCCGGAGACTGATGACACTTGCCGACGCTGATCCATTAAACAGGACTCTCTGGGAGCCCATTCAGGCTTGGTTGAATGAGCATCGCGGGCTCAAAGGAAGCGCGATTCAGAATTCGAACTGGAGTGTCTTCTCCAGCCATGGTCTGCAGTATGCTCGAACGCCGCGAGGATCGAGCATTGGAAACGAATACCGGCATCGCGATTACTTTCATGGTCTGGGGTATGATCTGGACAAGGATGACCCTCGGGTGGCGACCCTCAGACCGCTGCAGTTTCTTCTGCCGAAAGTGGTTGAACTGGGTGATGTGGTCCATTTGTCCTGCGTCTACCAAAGCACGGCCACCAACAAACTGGTCGTCTCATTTTCAGTACCGATCTGGGATCACGAGGATCCTGTCAGCCGGCAGATCCTCGGACTGCTCGCAATGACACTTGAAATCGATGATTTCGGCGTTCAGAAGAACGCGATGCTGTTCCAGACGGCCCCCGACCAGATCACCAGACAGCCGGGGACGGTCATCGCACATCCACGCCTGAAGGATCGGAAGTCAGACGCACCCCTTCCACGCGTTGCGGACCAGATCCTTCGCCAGGCCGAAGCCCTGCACGAGGGTGATCCGCGGAATGCCGTCAGTGTTGCTGAAGATTTTGTTGATCCGATCTCCGGAGAAACTCACCTCGCTGCCATGGCTCCGGTGATCGTCCAGGGTCGTGCCAGGGAAGTGGCAGATATTGGCTGGGTGCTCCTTGTGACGGAAGCGCATTAACCCGGGGCTGCTGTTGATACCGGGTGCTGAGCGTATTCCGGACTCATTGTCATTCACGAATTCGTGAGGATCCGGAGAGAAGATCGGTTGACGGAAACGACTCCAGCGTCTCGTCCCGTGTATCCGCGTAGCCTGGAATCAGTCCTCGACGTTTTGCATCCTGATGCTGATTTACAATTCGGATCATATGCCAGATCATCAATGTTGCAGCGACCGCACAGAGAATCAGCAACGGCGTTTCGTATCTCAGGAAGCCTTCGCTGTCGCGTGAAAAGAACATACCGTCGGCGGCAATCCAGCCTTTCTCGGAATCTGCGGCATGAAATGTCGCCAGGGCATTGTTCAGGAAGTGAAAGATCATTGCAGGGAACAGACTTCGGCTGTAGATCGCCAGCAGCCCCAGGACCAGTCCGAGCAGAGACGCATTGAAAACCTGCTGAGGAATCATATGGATGATTCCAAACATCAGGCTTGAGATCCCGACGGCGATGGCAAGTCGGCCTCCGCGAGCAAGGCCGCTCAGAATGAAGCCTCGAAACGCCAGTTCTTCACAGATGGCGGGTGTGACAGCAAACACCATCAGCAGCAGCCACGCGGGCTTGTCTCCCGTTTTCAGCAGCGACATCACCTGACGGGCCGACTCAGGAAGCTCGGGAAATACTCGATGTTCCACGAGAAACTGGCTCAATTCGACCGTCAGCGGATGGGCAACCAGGGCCAGTCCGACTCCCAGACCTGCAGCCGCGGCCGACGGCATCCGAAGTCGAAATGTTGCTCGGAGGCTTGTGGTCAGCAGGACTCCCATGAAGACAGCCGGGCATGCCATCATTGTCAGTTGCTGAACGACAATCAGCTGCATCATGGAACTGCCCGGGTCAATGACGTTCAGATCCGGCCTCAGGTAATTTATCGCCAGAAACTGAAGCATCAAAATCAGCACAAAGCAGAAGATGGCTTCAGGAAATGCCGGGACGGCATCCTTGGTTCGTAGCAGCTGCCGAAACCAGATTCTCACGTCAAATTTCTCCGCTTCGCGGAACAAGACGTCTTCGCTGTTGTAAAGCTCAATGGCCCACCACAACGCGAGGACGCTGTAGCCGATACTTGAGACGAGAACCGGAATTGCATAGACCGCCAGTTCACCGGAAGTTGTCGAGTTGAGCAGCAGCCCCTTCAGCAGCAGTGCGACATTGACGACTGGAATCACGCTGTACAAAGGAGTCATTTCGACGGCAGGTGAAAGGCAGAACATCGTCAGCCCCATGACGACCATCAGCAGTGGTGTCAGATAGTATTGCCCCTCCTTCGTCGATCTCGCAAAGGTTGCCAGTGCCAGGCACAACGCGCTGAACAGCGCGGAAAGCGGCAGAAGCAGGATGACCAGCCATAGCAGGGGAGCCATGCCGGGAAAGTCGAGGCTGACGGTCCTGGTCATGCCCTCACCCATGACTGAAGCCATCTGCTGTCCGGTCAATCCCATGCTCAGCAGATTCAGCATCGCCGTCGCGCAACTGAACAGCATGATGGTTGCGAACTTGCCGAGCACCAGTTCGACACGTCGCGCAGGGCTGATCAGCAGTGTTTCCATCGTCCCTCGTTCTTTTTCGCCGGCTCCAAGGTCGATAGCCGGGTAGAAAGCACCGGTCAATGCCATGATGACCAGCAGCGCGGGAAACAGCTTGCTCCAGACACTGGCTGCGACCTGCTCTTTCTGAGCAACCTCGATCCATTTCAGCCTGGCGGGATGTTGCAGTTCCGTGGGCAGAGATGCTTTCTGAAAACTGTCTTCACGAAGGGCATCTTCCCACGCTGCGAGTGCCCTCTGAATTCGACCAGCTGCCACCATCGACTTATCGTCCGCACTGTTGCGAACCACCAGAACACCGGGCACACGAGTGGTCACCGCAGGTGCGTCTGCAGAGTTTCGAGCGACCTCGAGCTCACTCTGCAATTGTTCCATGGAACGCCCGTAATTCTCGGGCACAAGCACAAGAACCTGAAAACCGCTCTCGGCGAACAGTTTGCTGATTTCGTGACTGGCAGGGCTCGCCTCATTCAACTCTTGAACCCCGGACTCCGACCCTGACGTCGCCCCTGACTCGATCTGTCGTGCAATCTCCCGCGCACTGGCAAGCATCTCCTCGTCCGTTTTTTCGCCACGTCGTGGACGTCGAGTCGGGGTTGGCGCAGTTTTCAGCTCGGAAATTCCGCCTTCGGCAGCGGATTCGTTAAGCGATCCGGTGAGGATCCTCAGCTTCGACGCATCCGTTTCGTCAGCGTTAAACCATTCCTTTCGTAACCCGTTTTCATCCAGCAGCGCAGGAGTCTGCGGGAGTTGATCGGAATTCAGAATGACGACGACACGCTGCTGCTCGCTGAACGTCAGCATCATCTGGACGATGCCAAGTCCAAGCATCGGATACAGCAACACCGGCAGAATCGTGATCATGAACAACGTACGCCGATCACGCAGCTGATCACGAACTTCGCGAAGAAAAACAAGTTTGATATTCTTCCAGCTCATGCCGGTCCCGTTCATTATGTCCATGCAAGCCGGAGGGTGTCAGTCCTCCACGCACACAATTTTCATGGTCGTTATGGTCGTTCGTCGCAGAGTTTTTCAGGACTCTGAGGATGTCCGGTTCAGCATCCGGTCCGATTTCCTGAGAATTCGTTGACCGCATTGCTGATGATCGTCTGACGACAGGCTCCGGGGGCCGGTGTTGAGCACCGTCGCCCTTCAGCCTCCCTCACACGGATGCTCCTGCCACTTCGTCCTCACGTCGCTGAATCAGATCAAAGAACAGCTCCTCGACGTCCGGCTGTTTGTAATGGTTCGCCAGTTCAGGCAGCGTTCCTTCCGCCAGAATCCGGCCTCGATGAATAATGGCAATTCGATCGCACAGCTTTTCGACCTCTCGCATAATGTGTGTTGAAAAGATGATGCATTTGCCCTGATCTCGAAGTGCTGAAACCGCCTGAAGAACGGCCCGGGCGACAAGCACGTCGAGACCGGAGGTTGGTTCGTCAAAAATGATGACCGGCGGGTCGTGGACAATCGTCCGGGCAATCGAGACCTTTTGTTTCATTCCGGTCGACATCTTGCCGCCAAGTCGATCGCGGATATCTTTCATTTGAAGCACATCGAAGATCTCATCGATGCGAGTTTGCAGTTTTTCTTCAGGAATGCCGTACAATCGGCCGTAATATTCGACCATTTCGCGAGCCGTCATTCGGTCGTAGATGCCCGTGTTGCAGGACATGAACCCGATGCGCGAGCGAACTCCCTCGGGGTCTCGAACGACATTGATTCCATCAACTTCCGCAATGCCGCGGGTTGGCCGGAGGACAGTGCTGAGGATTCGCAGGCAAGTGGTCTTCCCTGCTCCGTTTGGGCCGAGCAGCCCGTAGATTTCCCCCGGACGAACTTGAAACGACACATGATCCAGCGCACGGAAGAGGCCGCTGCGGGGATCGTCAAATTCCTTGCAGAGTCCCTGAACTCGAATCATGCGAAGCTCGGTCGGATCAATGTCCGGGCATTACGTTTTCATCGACAGGCCGATCTGTATCAACCCATCCACCGAACAGTCTGCATGCAGCGCATGGAGTGTCGGACTATCGAAACGTACCACACGCAACTGATGCCGGAATCAAACGCGCGGTGTTGCCGTCGATCTTTCAGGCGTCAGAATCGCAACAGGCGGAACATTCGGAAGAAGCGTTATGCTGCAGGCTCTCCACGACGCACACAGAGACTGTGCGTCAGCCAGCCGAACCACGAGGAAGAGTCACCCGTGCAGCCCTGAAAGCTTTTCGCAATGCTGTCAGCTTCAAAGCCGGCAGGGCTCGTGATGGCAGATGCGTCACGATTGCAGCACTTGAAGAACGGAACCGACGGATCGGGATTGCGGATCGACCGGCTGATCGATGTAGTCGTAGAAGACATTCCGCTGACGAGGAATGTAGCCCACGTTTTCGATGCAGCGTCGGATCGTTTCGACGGTCAGGTGATGTACCGTGCCGGCCTGCGAAACGACATTTTCTTCGATCATCAGGCTTCCCATATCATTGGCACCGAAGAGCAACGCCAGTTGTCCTACTTTTTCACCCTGAGTGACCCAGGACGACTGGATGTTCGGGAAGTTGTCGAGGTACAACCGACTGACCGCCTGCGTTTTGAGATACTCGTAGGCGCCGGCTGGGGGAATATGGGCCATGTCGGTATTGTCTGGCTGGAAGGTCCAGCAGATAAACGCGGTGAAGCCCCCGGTTTCATCCTGCAGCTGACGCAGTCGATCAAGGTGTTCAATTCGCTCCGCAAGTGTCTCCACATGGCCGAACATCATGGTTGCTGACGACTTTCCGCCGAGTTCATGCCACACTCTCATCACATCCAGCCAGTCATCGCTGAGCACTTTGCCGCGAGTGATTGATTTCCGCACTCGGTCGACAAGAATCTCGCCACCGCCGCCCGGGAGACTGCCAAGACCTGCAGCCTTCAGTCGTTCCAGCACGGTCTTCAGCGGCAGCTTGCTGATTTTCGTGAAGTGGTAAATCTCCGGCGGACTGAACCCGTGAATGTTCACCTGAGGATAGTGCTGTCGGAGCGTGGACAGTGTTTCTTCGTACCACTCAAGCGGCAGCCTGGGATGCAGTCCGCCCTGCAACAGGATCTGATCTCCGCCGAGAGCAACAGTTTCTTCGATCTTCTTCAGCAACGTGTCCATCGGAAGAACATACACTTCCGGGTGATTCGGCGGACGGTAAAACGCGCAGAAATCGCAGACTGCCGTACAGGCGTTGGTGTAATTGATATTGCGGTCGATATTGTAGGTGCGAAAAGGTTCCGGATGCAGTCTCATCGTGACAGCATTGGCGGCAGCACCAATCGCAGCCAGATCGCTGGACTTGAGCAGAGCGACACCCTCTTCGGGTGTCAGTCGCTCTCCTGCAACGGCCTTTTCAAGCAGGGATGAGATCTCGATAGACGATTTCGACATCGGGTTTTACCAGTTGATGCTGAGCCGCCAGTTCGCAGAACAATTTCAGACCGCTGCGTTCTGCCGACGTCATATGATAATGGAGGTTACGAGTCAGGTAGTTGAACGCCAGTTCTTCAGAGATGCCCAGCCGAGGTGCCGCGTCGCGAGCGATTCGGCCGACACGAGCAAGACCCAGATCTCTCGCTTGTGAAAGGCACTCTTCGACACCGTCGGTGTTCGATTCCTGCCGAGCCACCCACATGGCGAAAACAAACGGAAGCCCCGTCCAGTCGTACCAGAACTGGCCAAGGTCAATCACTTCGACAAACGATTCCGTCGGATTGTGCATCGCACGGTCACCGATCAGAAGCACGGCGTCAGCACGGCTGTCAGACGTTGTCGAATCCATACGAAGTTGTTCGGTCTTTGGAATCACACCGTACCGTTCAGCAAGGATGACTTTTGTCAAAGCTGCACTGGTTCGAGATCCCTCATCCAGAGCCAGCGTTCGAATGTCTCCTGGATGAACCCTGCAGTACAGTTTGACGCTTAGCACCTCTCCGCGAGCCGCAACGCAGGCGTCAGAAATCACCTCATATCCCGGCCGACGAAAATACTCGACTGATGGAATCAGGGCCACATCCATCCAACCCGAGGCGAGCGCATCAGCCAGTCGACTGGGATAATCCAGAGTCAATCGGGCTGAAGGAAGCAAATCTGACAGGCCCTCAACAAGTGGACGTGAGTTCAGATAGCTCACGGCGCCGATTTCGAGCGAGGAGGTCATCGTCGATCTGGTATTCAAAGGCTTCAGAGTAGTCGACATGAAACTTCAGGCTTTCGTGTCCTTCGTGACCAGTCCCGGGAAAGTATAAGTTTCGAACGGTTTCTCTCAACAATCCAGCCACATCAGGTTTGTCACGATCTCATTCTTCGTTCGACTTTTTCGGTTCAGGAAACACTGGCTATGCGAATGTCCGTCTGCGACGATTCTGTGACTGATGGTTGCTGGAAGTGATGTCCGATGGAAGTTCTGACCGGGTAGAAACCCTTGCCAGCCCTGCCTTTCCGGCGATTGAACCGCAAAAAAACGGATTCCTTAACGAATCCAGGCCGGACTCGGCCTTGAAATCAGGAATCGACATAGTGACCAGTCCTGACTTGAATATTGGCTTGATCGGCTGTGGCACCGTTGGCGGCGGTGTCGTGCGGATCCTTGGCAATTCTTCGGATCTGTTGACTCAGCGAACGGGCCGAACACTGCAACTGACTCGCGTTGTCGTGAAGAATCCCGCAAAGCGGCGAGATGTCAGTCTGAGCGGGGTTGCAGTATCATCGGATGTTCAGGACATCATTTCCGATTCCGGCATTCGCGTCGTCATTCATGTCGTGGGCGGGATTGAACCCGCTCGGTCGGATGTGCTGGCCCTGCTTCGATCCGGAAAAGATATCATTACCGCCAACAAGGCTCTGTTGTACGCGCACGGAGCGGAGTTGTTCGAACTGGCTTCGTCGCTTGGGCGGACGATCTGCTTTGAAGCGGCGGTGGCTGGTGGCATCCCGGTGATTTCTGCTGTCAACACGGCCTTGACGGCGAATCGAATTCTGTCGATCGAAGCCATTCTGAACGGGACCAGCAACTTTATTCTGTCGAGCATGTTTGAACAGCGGCAGACCTACGCCGATGTGCTCGTCGAGGCACAGTCGCGAGGTTATGCCGAAGCTGATCCGGCCATGGATGTTGATGGAACCGATGCTGCGCAGAAGTTGTCGATCCTGACTCAGCTGGCTTTTGGAACTCGCGTTCCCCTCGAATCGATCGTTCGACAGGGCATTCAGCACATTGAACTGCTCGATCTGCTCGTGGCGGCCGAACTGGGTTATCGAGTCAAACTTCTCGCAACCTCGCGGTTGTCGAACGGACGACTGGAAGTGTCAGTCCAGCCAACGCTCGTGAAAGCAAATCGTCCGGTGGCGATGACCAATGGTGCGGACAACATCATCAGCATTGAGGGTGACGCGGCCGGTTTAATGCGTTTCTCCGGTGCTGGCGCAGGTCAGATGCCGACGGCGTCTGCCGTGATGGCGGATGTGATCGACTATGCGACTGGTCGTGCGGCGATCACATTTCAGTCGCTGCAGCGGATGCAGTCATGTCGGCCGATTCCGTTGCTGCCACAGGAGGAGCTGGCACGCCGCTATTACCTGCGATTCACGGTGGCGGATCGTCCGCACGTGCTGGCGGACATTGCAGATATTCTGGGTCGCAACGAAATCAGCATCAGCAGCGTGCGACAGGACGAAACGGCCGATGATAGCTCTGGCGTGGCCCGACTTGTGATCATGACTCATCGCACAACCGAAGGCCGACTCCGCGCGGCAGATGCCGCGATCAGTCTGCTGGAATCTGTTCGGGGACAGCGTATTCGGATGCCCGTGGCAGACTGACCCGCGATGGAGGCCAGTTCAGACTGTGGTCAGCCGCCAGCATCACGGATGTGTCAGAACAGATTGTTGAAGCCCGATCGATCTTCACAGACATATGTCTGATCCGGATCCTGAAAACTGCCGACGGGCTGCAACGAGCCACTCGATCCAGAATTGTCCGTCTGAGAAGCGGAGAAGCACGGCTGGTTGCTTTTTTCCGTCATCCACCACTCTTCCGCACGTTTCCATGTCCAGTCTTTCGCCGCATCGCATGCTTCGAGGGCATCCTGAAGTTCCTGGGGCGACTGATACCGCTCGTCTGGCTTCTTGCTGAGGCATTTCATAATAATGTCCTCAAGATCCTTCGGCACGCTCACTCCGATTTCCGCAAAGCGAGGAGCCGGAATGCTGGCGTGTGCAACAACCAGCATCACGGGATTATCGTCTTCAAATGGCCCTCGGCCGGAGAGCAGGAAATACGCGACACATGCCAGGGAATACATGTCGCCTCGACAGTCGGGTTTCTGTCCCTGAGCCTGTTCAGGGCACATGAAGCGAGGAGAACCCTGGAGCTGACGACTGACATTTCGAATCGGACATGTCCCCAGTGATGCCGGACGAACAAGGCCAAAGTCCAGCAGCTTTGCAACGTCGTACAACTGGCCTCGCTCAGCCAGAAAAATGTTGCTTGGTTTGATGTCGCGGTGGACAAGGCCATAGACCGCAGCTTCACGCAGTGCTCCGCAGAGCTGACTCAGAATGAAGATTACTCTGCATGGGGGCAGCGGTCCATACTGATCCACGACCTGACGAAGATTCAGTCCCTGCAAATACTCCATGGAATAATAAAACGTACCGTCCGGTGTGCGTCCGTAGTCATAGACCTGGATCGTATTCCAGTGAGTCAGCTGCGCTGTCGCTTTGACTTCCCGCTCAAAGCGGGCCAGCATTCGGCGATTGGCAGCTTTGTCTCGGCGGATCAGCTTTACGGCACACTTTCGTTTCAGAAGCTGATGCTCGGCAAGATAGACATCGCCCATGCCGCCCGAACCGATCAGTTGATGCAGAGTATACGGACCGAGCTGTTCGTGTTGTTCGATTCGCTTCTGCAATTGCCGATTCAGATAGCAGCCATAAATGGCAACACCCAGCCCTGTGATCACTGTGGCCGCGTTGTAATGCAGGATGCTGGCCAGTGCTGAAGCGTCCGGAGGCCCAAAAGGAAATCGTGCTTCCACAAATCGATTGATCATGTGCCCAACGGCAAAGATCGACGAGAGAATTGACAAGGGAAGCCACGGCAACGAGCCAAACCATCGTTGCCAGAAGGATTCATGAATCGAATCGTCCGGAATCGACAGCGCTGTTCCCTGAGGTGAACCCAGCGAAAGGTCGGAGAGATCTTCGTACGGGGTCGAACCCGTGTGGAAAGTGGTCATGCCAGCGTCCAGCCACAGAACGGAGGGAACTGTCGAAACATAGAACGCATCCTGAAGTCTGCCGTCAGGCAATCAGGCATTTCTGGACGCTGGACGAGGCGTTGTGTCCCGGACTGAAATCCGACGTGTCATAAACGCCGCTGAAAGTGTCATTTTCCCCCAGGTTTTGCCATAAAAAGCAGGTTGCAGCCCCGAGTGCCGACTGTGTCGACAGGCCGTGTACCTGGAAGTCCTCTTCGGGAAGATTCCCTGCTCGCAATCCCGTAATCCTTGCAAGCATCAAACCTCGCTGGCATGGTTCGCGGAAGGCGAAGCAAACGGCCACAAGGCCTTCCCGGCAGCCTTCCATTTATTCGGGAACAGTCAGAGGCTGGCCATTATGACCCGAACCGAGGCTGAGCAGAAACGGCACCGCCCTTTTGGCCCATGCGTCTGGTCCGGGGTAGTATGCCGCTCCGGATCTGAAGCAGCTTTGCAGCATCTGAGTATTGATGATTCCCGGATTCAGCGGCACCGCACACATGCCAGCGGGAAGCTCCTCGGCCAGAGCCTGAGTCAGTCCTTCAATGGCCCACTTTGTGGCACAGTATGGAGCCACATCTGCTGAGACGGACCTTCCCCAGCCGGAGCTGAGATTCACGATGACACCGCGTTGAACGTCAATCATCGCTGGAACAAAGTGACGAATCATATTGGCCGTACCGCTGATATTGACAGCCAGAGATCGATCAAACTCCTCTGCTGAAATCTTCCAGAGCTTTTCGTTGCGATTGATGATGGCGGCGTTGTTGATCAGCAGATCAGGCGGGCCAGCAGAACGCAGAATGTCTCTGGCCCAGGCGGCCACTTCGGAATCTGACGAGACATCAACAACATCGCATCGATGCGGCGCGCCGAGTTGTCTTCCAAGGTTCGTCAGCTCTTCCGACGCTCTCGCACAACCGATCACGGTATGTCCCGACTGTGCGAAGTCGATCGCCAGCGATCGGCCAAGACCTCTGGAGACACCGGTGATGACAATCTTCTTCAAAGACGACATGATGACGGATCCGTCAGTCAGTATCTGTCGGACAGGATCGGACGTTGCTCACGAGGGCAGCGGCAGGCCGGTCAATCCGTAAAACTCAACTGCTGTCTGGCTGAAGATGCGATGGTTTTCAGACTCGGATAAGGGCCCGAGAACCACCTTCAGCGCATCAAGGACGGTGCCGTATGGAGCAGCCAGCTCACAAACGGGCCAGTCGGATCCAAACATGCATCGGCCGGCACCGAAACATTCCAGAGCCGTTTCGACGTAAGGCTTCAGATCCGCAGGCTTCCAAAGCTGCCAGTCGGCTTCTGTCACCATTCCGCTCAGCTTGCAGAACACATTTGGATATTGAGCTGCTCTCCGCAGATCCTCGCGCCAGCCGGTCAGGAGACCTTCACGAATCCTGGGTTTCGACACGTGATCAATGACCATCGGCAGTCCAGGCAGCATCTCGGCGAGTGTCGCCGCATGTTTCAGATGCTGAGTGTAGAACAGCAGATCGAACGGCACTTTGTTTTTCTCAAGAACCTTCAATCCTCGAACGACATCTGGTCTGATGATGAAGTTCTCATCCGGCTCTCCCTGAGTGATGTGACGGATGCCCACAAACCATGGAGAATCGAGGAACTCGTGCAATTGTTCCTCGCATTCTTCAGATGCCAGATCGACCCAGCCAACAACGCCTGCAATAAAGTCATGTTCTTCTGCCAGACGGAGTGCCCAGCGATTCTCCTCAGGATTGTGCTGAGTCTGCACAAAGACCGAAGCGCTGACGCCGGCAGCCTTCATCAGCGGCTCGAGATCCTGTGGCAGATATGTGCGACGGATCGGCTTGTGCCGCGGTTCGTGAAGCCAGCCATAATCAAATGGGAGGTCAAGGTTCCAGAAGTGCTGGTGTGAGTCGATGATCATGAGTACGTGGATTTCATTCCGAAGTCAGATCAGGAATCATGTGCCCGGCAGCTGGACAGACATGTGAGGAGTGCGATCGACGAGCGGAACGATTTTTGGAAAGTACAACGTGGTGCAGGCATGGCCTTTTCGATGCGCGTCCAAGGCATCCTGAGATGCCCATTGCTCCACCAGAAAAAATGTACCGGGCTCAGCCTGTGACTCGTGGGCCTCCAGCCGAATGCAACCGGGCTCCTCACGCGACATGAGAATCTGCTGGGCCAGAAGTTCCTTCAGCAGCGACAGATTGTTCAGATCCCTGACTCTCAGAATCACAATAAGATCGACCATGGTGCACCCGGTAAGGATTAAAAACGACTGATCGTCTTTGAATCGTTTCAAAGATTGTCTCCGATGTCCAACGATCCCCCGAGGGCTGATCCACCATGGTGCTTTTGTGGATCTCAGCAGGCCGGCGCCGTCAATATCTTCGAGTGGGTGAGGCATGCAAGGTGGTGGACATCGCTGGCGACGGCGACAATATTTCATTAAACAAACGGGACGCGTTATTCCGGATGCAACGCCATCCGGGTGCGACCTGAATCGGGTCGGACATCCATCGATTCTCAGGTCCGCCGTCATTCATAGCGAATTTGACTCACCGTCGGTTGTCCCCAATGGATAACGGCGAGAACTTCGGTCGCAGGCCCAGGTCAGTCTCCGCTCGGATTCGAAGAGTGAGAATGTGGAGGTACCCAAACGACCACGATTTCGCTGAATTTCCGTGAACGGCTTTCAGAAACCGAGCCCAGAAGCACAATTCCCGATCAGGTGTTTGACAAACGTCTCGACACGACTGTAAAACGGGAAGTTTGCGGAAGCTGCATCCTGATGTTCTGAATTGCAGATCGCAAGGATTTCGAGAGCTGAGCGACTTGAGCAGACCTGCAGGTCGCATCAGCAGATCGTAAGGTGAAAAGGTGAATAGTCTGCGTCGAACACCAGTCTGTGGGGACAGAGGTGTGTTTGTAAAGGTGATTGAGCCATGAAATTGTTTGTGCGAGCAGTGCTGTCTGCAGCTTGTCTCATTGGTACGATGGCACCAGCCAGCGCCTGCTGTCTGTGGCCATTCGGTGGCTGGTGGGGTGCTGGATACGCACCGGGTTACGGCTACGGAGCGGGCTATCCGGCTGTTGGGTATTATGCTCCCACTGTCGGGTATTATTCAGTGGGCTATGCGGGATCGTCTGCATGCTGTGCTCCAGCCTGCTGTGCGACAAGTTGCTGCGATCCATGCGGATCGTCTTGTGGTGGCTCGTGCGCGGGGACAACGTCCTCCGGGACATTGAAGCCATCGGCAGACGATAAGTTTGACCGATCAAAGTACGACGAAGAACTGGAACGTGATCGGCAGAAACTTCAGGACTCGACTCGAGACTCGGTCCCGCCGACTCGTCGCGATGAGAACCCAGAGGATGGTTTTGGTGCTGGGCGAGGCGTGGGTGATACTGGTCGCGACCAACCTTTCGGGGCTGACCCGATTGAAGGCGTGAATAATAAGCCGCCGATGGGTGACGCGACAGAGGGCGTGAATAACAAGCCGCCGATGGGTGATGTGGACCCGGCAGCCGGAGGAGAACCTGCCCCCTTCCTCGAAAATAATGAGACGGAGAAAAAGCCCGAGGCTCGTCGCCTGAACGCGGATCGAGTGGTCGCTCACTCGGCTGGCATGCTGAATTCTGCCGGTGGAGCACGGCGATTGGCATCTCAGTCGCTGCCTGCCGGAGTCGGCAAGCCCACGTCATTCGCAGGAAAGACTCCAGCAGGCACGAGCAGCAGCCCTGCCCCGATCCGCTGGATTTCTGTTCCCTCTCCTGAAGGACAGGTTCGTCTGTAACATGTGAGCCGACAGTCTCTTCTGATACCCTGATTCAGGCCGAGGCGACAAGCCCCGGCCTTTTTCCTGCGCGTCGGGCACCAGAGAAGGATGAAACTGATTGCAGGAGATGCCGGAACGACACTGCGTCGCGGTCATGGGCAGACGCTCAGATCATGGGCCTGCGACGTCGTCTGCATCTGACACATACGATCCCGTCTGGCTGCTTTTGGAGCAGGTGGTTGTCTGTTGGAATCAGGGGCGCACCTTGCAGGTGACCAGGGACTGTCGCCGAGCATGTTATGGAAGAAATGCTCCACATCTTTGTTTCGTCGTTCCCGGGGACAGCATATCTCGGGATTTTGCCTGACAAAAGATCGGGAACACGGAACAAGATATCGGAGGAGTCTGCTTATCTCGTGTGGAGCCAGACATCGATAGACCACGTGGATCTGCGAAAGCCGACGGCGTGATAGAATTGGTTTGCTCTTCGGTTGGACTGATCAACAAGCACAGAGACTTCGACGGGCATTTGCAGATGATCGCGATGGATCTGATCGAGTGCATTCAGGAGCAAAGTCGTCGCCATGCTCTTGCGACGGTGATTCGGGGCAATGCCAAGATACTCAAACATCACTTCAACGCAGTCTTCTGCGGCCGTTTCACTCCAGACAACGATGCCGGTGGGCTGCTGATTGATGTCTGCGATCAGGGCTCGAGCTGGTCTGCTGAGCCAGTCTTTCAGTAACTCGTTCGGATTCGGTCTGGGAAGCCGTGCGATGTCATCCGAGTCATCGCTGACACGATTGATCAGCGTTTCGATCTGTCTCAGCATCAGCTGACCGGTTCTGTGAGGATTGCGGAGTTGGTGCTGAAGATCCACGAGACAAAAGTCGCCGGTGCGTTCACTCGCTGTCATTGCACGTCGCCGAGTGTCAATCAGGGACTGTACAGGTTTCCAGACTGAGGACGAAACGCATTTCAGAAAACCAGATTTTGCGAGAGCAGGTTCCTCGAGATGGATGTCCCGGCGGCCCTTTCGCCAGTTCAGGTACCGAACGTGACGAAATTCGCGTGCTTTCGATTCGGTAATGATGGCCCGCAACAGCAGCGGAATGATTCGCTGCTGCGATGGAAAAGGCAGTCTTCGCAGGCATCTCCAATTCAGAATCGACAAGGTCTGTGCCGAGTCCTCGAGAAATGTCATGACTGCCAGCGGACCGACGTCGTCCTCCAGCACGACCGCTGCGCAGTCTGAATGCTTCAGCGGCAACCACTCGAAACAGCTGTCCTGCAGCGCGGCATCCTGAGAGACGGACGCACACACGCGAGTCCGGCAGGATGCTGGATCGAACGATGCGGGAGACGACATCGTCAGGTTCCGAGCTCTTTCTTCAGGGCGGCAAGTTCTGCTTCGATTTCGGATTGTCGACGGACATTCGCAGCGGATGCCGATATCACGGCCGTTTCCGATTCGAGTGTGATCGCTGTCGGTTGTCCGGTCAGTTCCTCCAGCTTTCGAATGGCTTCGGCGTGCCGCGCCTCGAGCGCCTTTTGAATTCGAAACATCTGCTGTTGTGCCGCGTGTGCGGCATCCAGCTCGGGACGCAATCCGGAGATCAGATCTTCCAGTTCGACTTTTCGGGTCAGCGCGTCGCGGGCTTTGTCTTCGTCGCCGTCTGAGAGGCTCGTTCGAGCGTGATCCTTCCACTCGGAAATCTGGTATTCATAGCCCTTGATTTCGCGGTGAAGCCGATCGGCGTTCATCATGGCCGTTCGCACATTGCGTCGACACGCGCCGAGTCCTTCGTTCATTTCTTCAATAATCTCGGTCAGTGTCTGAGCGGGATGTTCGGATGTGGACAGAATGTCGGACAGGCTGCACGTGATGATGTCCGTGAGTCGACTGAAATGAGGCATGGGCGGGTCCTCGAAAGGCGGATCTCAAAAAACAGGCAGGAAACCTCTGGAACGGATCAGATCAGGATTCGGATGACACATTTTCAAAAAAGTATTCTTCGGGAAAGCCTCGGCAGACCAGCAGATATCTGAGTTTTTCGCGGGCCAGTCTCAGGCGACTCTTGGCCGTTGGCAGATTCGATCCCATCGCAGCCGCAACATCGGCCAGTGTCAGACCGTCGTAATAGTGCAGCATGAATGTCTGTCTCTGCTCGTCCGGAAGCTGCAGAATCAAGTCCTGAATCACGTGAGCAATTTCTCGCTCGATGGCTTTTCCATCCGGCGTCAGAATGTCATCAGGAATGAGCTGCAAGATGTCGAAAAGTTCGTCTCCGTCGCCGGATTTCGGCTGAATACGCCGGATCAGCGCGTCGTGAACAGTTCGACGAGAATGATCGATCAGCAGGTTTCGGGCAATGCGAAACAGGAAGCCTTTAAACAGGCCGCGTGGCAAGTAGTCCCAGCTGTTTCGATACAGTCTCAGAAGCGTTTCCTGAACCAGATCTTCCGAAAGGTGTTCATCGCGAGTATTCCGATAGAAGTAGCCCATCAGAGGTCTTTGCCACAGGGACACGATTTCTTCAAACGCTCCCGGATCCTGCTCCTGCAGTCGCATCATCAGGAGGTCGTCCGGGGAATAGGTCGTGTTCATGAAAGTCGGGCTGAGTTTGAATTGAGGGACCGGATTTCCTGACCCGCCTGATTTGATGACAGGAACCGATCCAATTTTTCAGGGATTGGCCGTGGATTTGCAAACTTTCCACACAAAATCAGACCAAAGAGGACTCAAATTGATTGTGCGATCCGGCATCAGTAGACTTTTTTTAAGGATACTCTGCACTGGCACAACGTGCGGACGATAGACTGAACGGTATCGATGGGTGAATTTCGCCTGTGAATGATATCGAAATCGCTGCCGGGTTTCGTTACGACCCTTGCCTCCGTGGGTATATAACCCGGCTTCAGGCTTTGATGAAATACGCGTCTTCCTTCGTGGAGAACCGGATCATGTTGAATCAGCCCGTCGCCGTGACCCTGCTGAATCGAGTTCAACGACGTTTGCAGACGGCCAGCTTTGCTCGATCCCTGCACTACTGGACGCTGGGGTCATTGGTTGCGGCTGGTGCCATTGTGTTGACTGTGCGACTGCTGGGACTGCTGCCGGAAGATCAGCAGCGACTTCAGTGGCTTCTTGTCCTGCCGGCGGTTGCAGCTGCTGGAGCATGGTTGTTTCACCGTCGCATCGAACGATCGACAGCCGCGCGCGTTGTCGATGCCCACGCGCGCACCAATGATCTGTTTCTGACGTTGGCAACGTTGTCGTCGTCGGCTGGTGAGTATCAACCGCTGGTTGAGAAATCGGCCGAGTCTGTTGCAATCCGCATTGTGCCGGCGACCGTGGTTCCGTTTCGGCCCGAACGTCCGGCCGGGATTCAGATCGCTGCTATTGCTGTGCTCACGCTGTTGATTCTGCTGGTGCCGACCCTTGATCCACTCGGGAGGGTTGAGGCGGCGAACAAGGTGCAGAATCGCAAGCAGGAGATTGAGCGTATCCGCAAGGTTGTGAAGC
>JBKDRW010000181.1:0-4492 GCA_046341255.1 Planctomycetota bacterium | reverse complement strand
CAGCCCATGAATTCCGCCTTCGCCTTCCATGAAACAGACGAGTTCGCAGCGGAGATCATACAGCAGTTGCTGAATCGGAGGCATTGCTTCGCGATTCGCTGACGGCATGCGTTCGACCACGGTCTGTGCGGGCTCCGCGCCACTGATCTGCTCTGCACGCAATTGTGCCGGCGCGTTGGAGGCTGATCGGCTGCCGATCAGCCGAAAAACGCCCTGGCCGTCTCTTGCATACATGATCGCCCACGAGGCATCCATCACGTCTTCACAGGTTCGCAGAGTCATGTCTGCCATCGCGGATGGCTCTGCGAGGTATGCGGCTGAGCGATTCAACTGCTGCATCGCGCGATCCAGCTGATATTTTTCACTGAAGAACCTGCGATCCACAGCAGCCTGCAATCGATCCCGAACCCAAAGTGTCAGGCCGGAGGCCAGCAGCAGAATCAGGAACAGTGAAATCCGCTGCGTTGTCGAGGAGTTCAGAGGCAGGCTGTAGGAATGTGCGAAGACCCCGCCCAATGCCATCAATGCCGCAAAGCCGCCGGAGACAAGAATGGACATCATCACATAGCGCCGACTTTTGTCATCACTGTCCTCGGCAAGCATCAGACGATGACGAAATATTCCATGCGAGTAAGCTGCCATGAAAAACATGCTCGCACAAAACATGGGGATCTGCGCCTTGCCAAGTGCAAAATCCACCTGTCGAAAGAAGGCCAGATACAGCGTGTACGAGATCGGAATTGTTGACAGCAGTGCAGCGCCGAGAATCGCGACGACCTGTCGACGCTCTCGAGGCGAATCCGGTCGGGCAAGACTCAGTCCAAGTCGCACCACAGTGAGTGCAAAATAAATTGAGGCCACCACGATGGCGAACTGAACCATCACTCGCAGGGAAAGTAAGAGTATTGTGCACTGGACCAGCGGATCAACTGGTACTTCGACACCGCGCAGAAGCATCTGCGTCAGGTACGACATTTTCTGGAAGACATTCAGATGACCGGATCCACTCAATGCCCACGATGCCCAGTAAGTCACGATCAATGCAGCGCAGATGAGTCCTGCGGTGCCAAACATGAAGGAATAAATGAGCGATCGACGGTCTCGAAGAAAATCAGGCTCCTTGGGAAAGACGAGAAAAAAATTGAGGACGACCGACGGCAGCATTGCCGCGCAAAAAATGAACGGAATGTTCAAGAAAGGATTCCCGGCAAGCATCCACCAGTGGAACCCGGGCACAAAGGCCCCCATCGAGACGCAACACATCAGACAGAAGTTCTGAGCAACCCGATCGTAAGGTCGATACCAGTATGATGTGAGCGCGATGGCCAGAATCGTCAACTGACAGACAAACCAAAAAATCGTCAGCGAGATCTCAAAAATGTTGACCGGCAGAACAGGAACATAGGCTCCCTGAACCAAATCAGGACGGGCTGAGTTGGGGCGAGTGTACTCAAACTTGACCAATCTCTCCGGAGGCTTCGATGGGTCTGAGTTAAAGACCTCTACGAGCGGAGGAACACGCAACTCGAGGGGCTCGGATCCGGGCGCAAGCAGTCCGCCTGATGGAATCTTGGCCGAACGTAAACGCTGCATGGCGAGAACAAAGTCGAGGAATGTACCAATCTTCTCTCCGTTCAGGCTGATCAGGCGATCCCCTGGTCTGGGAGCAGGATCCGCAGACTGAACGAATTGCCAGATCTCGATCCCTGTCTCCGGGTCCGTTGACTTCTTCTCTTTGACGGACTTGAGGTCAGAGGCTTCAGGAAGCAGACAACGGAGTCCGATGTCTGGAACCGTGGCAACATGCCAAAGCACAATCACACAGTAAGCAACCACTGCGCCTGTGCATGACGCGACAAAGACGCGAAGATCTCTCTTCCCATTGCTTGGTGAGGAAATCTTCCACATGCCTGCTCTCTCTGGATTGCGTAAGATCTCTGAAGTGGCAGCCTTGATTCGGTGAACTGACTTGACACAAAACGTGTCGGCGCCGAAAGGGCGAACAAAAGGATAACATCCGGCGCCGAGAATTCAATCGGCGCAGGGTTCGGCGCAGTTCGGCGCTTAGTGATCGCAGTTGAATCCCAGCAAATTCAAACAGAAATGTTTGTTTGCCGATGCGTTTGGAAAAAATGGGATTTGGTACATCAAGTGCATAGTAGTTTAGAACCCAGCCGCCCTTCGGAGTCTGGAAACTTGTGTTGAACGAAGATTACATTTGCTGATTTGGACGACCCAGCCATGTCAGCCTCCCCAGCTTCCTAGTTCAGTCCCCACGCAAGATTTCCGCCCGAAGGGTTTTTTTACGCGCTCTGGTTGGGGTGTCGCTCTTGAATCGCCGTGAGGGGAGCGTCTTGTTCTGCGCTGAATGAGGGCGGTTCTGATCGCCATTTGTTCAGTGGGAGACGGATCTTGCTGAAGAGATGATGGCTCGCCGTGCAGCCAAGAAAAAAGCCCGACTCTTCAGAGTCGGGCTTTCTTATTTTCAGATCGAATTCGATGGCTATCGGTTTGCAGCCTGAGCTTCTTTTTCCTTGCGGCGACGTTCGAGGATTTCCGGCTGGAGACCCCGAGGCACTTGTCGGTAGGCGAGGAATTCCATGGTGAAGGTCCCCTTGCCTTGCGTCATCGATCGGAGTTCATTGGCGTAGTCAAACATGCTGGAAAGCGGGGCTTCTGCGTTAATCACGCAGACGCCGCCGTTCACTTCTGAGCCCGTCACAAGCCCTCGCTTGCTCGACAGGTGGCCGGTAATCTGTCCCTGAAATTCTTCCGGAACTTCAATTTCCAGTTTCATGTAGGGTTCCTGCAGGGCGATGTCCGCTTTTCGCAGTGTCTCTCGCATGCAGCCCAAAGCGCAGATCTTGAACGCCATTTCGGATGAGTCGACGTCGTGGTAGCTACCATCCTGGAGTCGCATTTTCACGTTGACCACTTCGTATTCGCCCAGTGGGCCCTTTTTGAGGCCTTCCTGGAATCCTGCATCGCATGGAGCGATGTATTCGCGAGGAATACGGCCTCCGGAAATCTCATCACTGAACTCGTAGCTGACTTCGGAAGTCTCGGGAAGTGGCTCGAGAATGCCCTTCACGTGAGCATACTGACCAGAACCACCGGACTGTTTCTTGTGCTTGTAGTCGAATTCCACAGCCTTCGTTGGTGTTTCGCGGTATGCAACTCGTGGCTCACCCACAACGCATTCGCACTTGTATTCGCGACGAATTCGTTCAACGTAGATTTCGAGATGAAGCTGGCCCATTCCCGCAATCAGGGTCTGCCCGGTTTCTTCGTCGGTCATCACACGAAACGTTGGGTCTTCACGTCGGAATCGCTCGAGAGCCTTGCTGAGTTTGTCGGCATCGTCACGTTTTTTCGGCTCAATCGAGAGTCGAATGACGGCATTGGCGACGAAAATGTTTTCGAGTGAAACATTCAGGCCTTCTGCTGTGAATGTGTCTCCGGAAGCACAGTCGACACCCACGAGGGCGATGATGTCTCCGGCTTCTGCTCCATCGATGTCTTCACGTTCGTTCGCATGCATGCGCACCAGACGGCCGAATCGGACAGACTTGCCGGTTCGAGCGTTGATGTAAGATTGTCCCTTAACGATGCGTCCCTGATAAATTCGGGTATACGTCAGCTGGCCGAAGCTTTCCACGACGGTCTTGAACGCCATACAGACCAGCGGTTCATCGTTGGAGTCCTTCAGCAGGACCTTTGGATGATGCCCATGCTCATCCACGGGCTTGCTGTTGTCAATCGCGTATTTTTCTCTGTCCAGGGGGCTCGGCAGGAAGCGAACGACCGCATCCAGCGCCTCCTGAACACCCTTGTCTTTATAGGCACTGCCCATCAGCACTGGAACGATCTGCTGGGCCAGTGTGGCGCGGCGAATGATCTCGCGGACCTTTTCAATACTGATGTCTGCTTCTTCAAGCAGCATCTCCATCAGTTCATCGTCGTGCAACGACAGTTCTTCCAGCATCTCACGGCGGGCATTTTCGGCTTTTTCCTTGAGTTCTGCAGGGATTTCCTTGCGAATAATGTCTTCGCCCTTGTCCCCTTCGAAATAGACCGCCTCCATACGAATCAGGTCGACAACCCCCTTGAAGTCCGATTCGCGGCCGATGGGAATCTGAAGGGGAACGGCATTGGCCTTCAGTTTCTCTTTAATTGCGGCAATCACCTTATCCGGGTTGGCTCCGATTCGGTCCATCTTGTTGATAAACGCAATGCGAGGCACACCATATCGTCGCATCTGTCGGTCAACGGTGAGCGACTGGCTTTGAACGCCTCCCACGGCACAGAGAACCAGAATCGCACCGTCCAGAACGCGAAGTGAACGCTCCACTTCGACGGTAAAGTCCACGTGACCCGGGGTGTCAATAATATTAATCGGATGCTCGGTTCCGAGTTCCTCGTCCTTCCATGCAACACGTGTCGACGCGGAGGTAATCGTAATTCCGCGTTCTCGCTCCAGATCCATGTGGTC
>JBKDRW010000180.1:0-2035 GCA_046341255.1 Planctomycetota bacterium | reverse complement strand
TCAACGGCAACAAGACTGAAGCCGCAGCGCAACTCGGTGTGACGCCACGAACGCTGAGGAACAAAATCGCTCGGTGGAAGGAACTGAAGAAAGCCGGCTGATGGGCTTTGCTCGAAATGATGACGGGATCATCGAACGCTCTGATGACAGGTTTGTTCCTGTTCAGGCCACGAATTCATCCTCGCCCCGGATTTCACGCCCAGTACTCGTCAAAGATGCCCTCAACCGCGCTGAGCGGCGATCGAGGCACGCCTTTGGCGTCAAGCATGGCCGTTGAGACTTCTCCGGTCGGGGTTACTTCATCCCAGTTTGAACAATAGATTCCGACAACACGTTCTTTGGACAGGCACATCAGAATGGATTGTCGCAGCCACTCGGCCTGCTGAGCTTCGGACACGGCATGGTGAAACTGTCCGCACGGAAGCGTCAGCATGACATTGATCGGCATTTGCAGCAAAGACCACTGATCAAGAAGCTGAGATAAACTCAGAGCATCTCGCCACAGCGTCGGCGCGGGTTGATTGCCGACACGAATATCAAGATTGACTTCGGCGATACGGACACCGCAGCGTCGGAGGGTATCCACGAACTGAATGGGGGACAGGCGGTTCTTCGTCTGGCTGATGTATTCACCCCACGGCTGAACAATGCGAAGGCTGATTTGAGTATGTTCGTCAACCTGACGAGCCGCCTCCACTGTGCGAGCAACGAGGTTCAGACGCTGCTCTTCGTCCAGATTGATCACCCCGCCTCGATTGGCCCCACAGACCACTTCCCAGTGGCGGATGCGTCCAACAAACCGGCCCACCACTGTTTCGACGAAATCGGCCGTGAAGCTCTGGAGGTTGATCAGATCGCCAGACCAGCGCTTCAGCCATCCGGGAAAAGAGTCTTCCGAAAAATCCAGCAGCGGGCCTCCAAGAATAAACAGTCGCTGCTCCTGAGCCCAGTTGACAAGTTCGTCAAGTCGTTCCCAGTTGTATTCGCCGTCATCATGTTCCAGCGTATTCCATCGGGTGTCAACCTGAACGGCATTGAACGCCCTGCAGAATGCATCTGTGTCGGCCGGAATGCTTCGCAGATGGCACCCCAGAAAAACAGGGAGTCTTGCTGATCTGTTCCGACGATACCCGATGCGCTGTTCCGTGTAGTGGCTGCAAAGCAGTTCTGCAGCCCGGGACGAAAGGTCAATGGAAAGCAGCGCCGCTCCGGAAGATGTTTCCGGTGTCTCGGTTCTCAGCACGGCCGCGCGAAAGGCTCGATGAGCATCGGTGAAGAGCTGCTCCAGATTGGAAGATGACTGCAGACCGGCTCCGATCCACGCGTAGAGCTGATTCCGAAGTCGAGACAGTTGGCCGCGGGCCAGTTCAACCTCCAGACTGTACGGCTGTGCTTGCTCACGAAGACTGGTTGTCTGGACAACCTGAACACTGCGGTCGAATCGCGGCCAAAGCAGACGCATCTGGCCGCTCTCGGTCATTGTACGCTCGCAACGCAGGATATCATCCTGCATCGACACGCGCGCAGGGGACACTCGGCCGTCGTACATCAGGAAGTCGATCAGCGACTGTCCGGATGACATTTCCAGCAAATCGGGGCGTTCGACATGAAACTGGATAACCCCCATGAGGACCCTTTGTGTCACGTGGAGTCGTGCTCGTTCCTTGCGAAAACAGATGCAGGTGACCGTCTGTCATAGCCTCATCCCATTCTCAGAGCTCAGAGGAAGCTCTTGCCCCGCGAACAATACAGTCTGAATGTCGAAGCTTGATCAGGCAGATGTCCCGAGGGCAAGGACCAAAGCCCCGGGAATGTTGACGTGGGTGGAAGTTTAGGCAGTTTCGCGTTGATTGTTCAAATGCTCAGGGACCTGTAAAATCGCTCTCTCGGGAACGTCCGGGAGATTTAGTGCATTCAACAGATGCGTGCCTTGCCGTTTGACAATCAGAGGCTTTCGTCCATGTCACGTGTGGTTCTTCAGAGCAATCTTCCCGGTGTGCCCGTTCGCCGCGGAAAAGTCAGGGATGTTTATGAC
>JBKDRW010000179.1:0-12085 GCA_046341255.1 Planctomycetota bacterium | reverse complement strand
ACCGATGACCGGGCATTCAATATCAATCGAGAAACTGTTCGAAGCCGCTCGAATGTGGCCGCACAAAAGCTGAATGCCCCGCCATGCGTTACATAACTCCAGCAGGCGAATCAGTTCCCGATCCACAAAGTTCCGAATGGCTGTCTCGATGTGCTCCAGTTGTTCTCGTCCTGCCCGCCGCGCGCTGAATCTCTTGAATGAGGCATTCTGGTGTTCCAGTCGACGCATTTTTCGGAACAACTTCGGCAATGTGCCCGAGTGAAAACCGGGACGAAGCAGTCTGGCAACCGTTTCGCCATGACTTCCGACGGCGACGGGCTTCAGGTGTTGCTGTCGATTCGCCTGATAAAGCCGCCAGTTCTCTTTCAACTCCCAGACGATAAAGCCGAAAATGCCTGGGATAAAGAAGATGTTGAACCAGGTGATGGATCGTGCCAGCGGCACGCCGAGGTAGTAACCGAGAAACTCGACCATCTTTCCTTCCAGCATGATCAAACCGGGAAGAATCATTTTGTGAGCCACTGTCACCACCGGAAAATGCTTCACCGGATGGAATGTTGGTTCGATCAGCAGATTGACATAGATGCGAATCAAAAACGAGACGAACGACCAGACAACGCCCAGCACGGCTTTGGACACGATCGACAGCCAGCTCTCGTCGCTGTGGAATCTCAGCCATTCATCAACCGCATAAAGGAATCGTTCGACAAAATTCATCAGCAGGCGAAACAGATCGATGACAAAATCGAACACTGCAACAACAACTCTTGCACGCAGTTTGTGCCACGCATTGCCAATCCATTCGGCCGTCAGTTCCTGTGCGTCTCGCCCGAGCCGTGAATTCAGTGCCATACTGGCCAGAATGGTGATCGTGCCGAACCACCAATTGCTCATCCGCGAACTGCCGATCAGCAAGGGGAATAACATGGTCACCGTGGCAGAGAGCAGTGCCGGGGTCAGAACATAACGTCGAAACTTGACGGACAGTCGATGTCGCCAGATACGGAGTACCCACGGCAATCTCATCAGGTGCAGCGGGAACTCAACCACACAGCGTCTGAACAGCTTCCAGGTCGTGACAACAGTGTGAAAAAATTTCTGGCGGAACGAGGGAATGTGAATCAGAGCCATCAGCAGAAAACCGATTGCCAGGACCCACGAGGCCGTTTCAACCTGACGAGCCACGATCTGACCGACAGCGTCCTCCGGATCTGCCGGAGCGACCGAAACGACGGCCCGGTCTGAGGACTGGTCTGTCGCACCGAATGGCGCATCGGCCGTGTTCAGGGATTCCGGCTTCGATCTCTCGACTGGAGAAGTTCCCGACGTCTTATCCGCCGGATTGATCGGGCTGTCCACCGGAGTTTCATCTGACGGGTCGAGGGCATCTGAACTGCTCGCCTGATCAGATGCAGCGAGATCGACGGACGCGATGTTCGAACTTTCAGAGGGCATCTTTGCATCAGCGGATTCTGTTGATGACGAATTGTCACGGGAGTCGAGACCCTGTGTCTTCGAGGGCTGTGGTTTTCCGTGAAACAGATGTGCGATGTGGCGAACACCTTCCACAATCACCAGAGCTCCGCCAAAGGGGATGACCAGAAAGAGTGTGGTGAATCTCCCGGCACGCGTTCCGAAGAACAAAGAACTCGTGATCTGCAGCCAGCGAAGATAAAACTCTCCGCGGCGGTAGACACCATCCATCGCTACGTCCAGACGATCATCTGCGCGAAGCAGGTGGTCGCCGCGCCAAAGCTCATGCATTTGCCGAAGGTCCGGCAGCTTCAGATCATTTTTACTGATTGCATCTCTGAGGTAACCCATGGTGAGGTAACCTCGATCGGCGATGCAGTCGAGCGAATCCTCCGTGAGTTTGTCGAACGCCACGTGCTCCGGAACACTGGAGGGCAGCAGCTCCACATCGCGCAACGTCTGCTGCAGCAATGGCCGCATGCGATGACGCATCTGTTCTTCGGCCAGATGAGCCGCATTCTGCAGAAGCCCGGTCAGCCGCTCCCGCTCGACACCGCTGAGTCTCACAGAGACCAGTCGAGATGCTGAGCTGGCCAGATGCTTGGCCATCATCACTTCGCGAAGGCTTGTCAAAGGTCGGCGCAGCGGACGCCGGCCACGGCTGACAATCCATTTCACAAGGTCAACGCTGTAGTTGACTCGCTCATGATCGAGACAGACTTTCTGCAGATCATAGAGCAGTTTTTTTTCGGAGTTCCAGAAACCATGAATGGAATTGGTGGCCAGTTCCCACAATGATGCCTGCCACTCGTCTGACTGCGAGTCCGGAAACTCCAACGCTCGACGCAGACGATCGACAAGATACCGAATGTCAGCCCGAGCTTTTTCCTGGGCAGCGGCTCGCTTTTCTTCCGATGTTGCATGCTGAGCCGCTCGAATGGCACTGACAGCAGCCGCGACGGTGTTCCCTCGCTCATTGGCACGTTCACGTTTTCGCAGTTGTCTCACAAACGCGCGGTCCGAAGTCACGCTGCCCACCCCCAGTGACCAGTCGCGCCGCGTGCTTGCCAGACGCTCCTCATCGCTCACGGAGTGCGGTGTCAGGTCGGGTTCTGTTGCACCATAAAGGCGAGTTTTCTCGAACAGCTCCTGTGCCTGCAGATCCCGTTCGATAACGCCATCAACAAGCGGGCTTCTTCCGATCGATGGAAACCAGGCCGCCAGCAGATCCGGTTCAAAGAACCGAAGCTCCAGATAAACGGCTGTAAACTCACGCCACGCTTCAATACGCGACTCTGGTGCGACAAGTCTCAGTTCGTTCCTGAGAACAAAATGGGCTTCATCAAATTCAACCTGCCCGATCCGGGCAATCCGCTCCTGAATGTCCGAACGGCTGAGTGTGGTATGAAGCAGCGTGTTCAACGTCAGATCGACTCGAGCATGAAACAGGCGTCGCCAGACCTGCTGCAGAAGCTCCTGAGTCGGCCAATGATCCATCTCGTCTTCATCAGGCTCGCAGATCAGGACACATGTTTCCGGCAGCTGGCTGAAATCGAGGAGTCCGAGTTCGTCCGGATGGACAAGATGCCGGATGTGGTTCGCTGATACCAATTGGCTTTCCGTGTGAGGAATTGCGGAGGACAGCTTCGCAAAACCAAATCGCTCACGGATCACACGGCGAATGACTCGCGGCTCCACCAGAAATGCGGACGGATCCGCCTGAAACAAGGCGCGTCGAAGCTCTTCAATCCGAGATGCTGCTGCAACTGTGGACACAATATCACCGTAGAATCCGGATAGATGGCACAGAAATGTGATTGTCGGAATGACGTCGAGTGGAACGCCGTGGAAAGGAGAGTCGACAGCCTCACTGGAAGAATGGCGATGGGTCAGGTCACCGTCTTGTCAGGTGACCAGAGTCTATCGGGACAGGGTTTCACCCCACAAGCAATGTGTCGCTTCGGCAACTCAATGGGGCCATTTCTCCGAGACCGCACGGCGACTGCAGGACGCACGGGACCAGATCGCGGAAATTCTGGATCATGCGGGTAGACGGGGAATCTGGGCTTAGATTGCCGGTCAGGAAGAAAATTTGAAAATCCACGTCGGCTTTAAGTCGATTGACACAATTCAGTAATTTGCAGTAAATGCGACCTTTCTGAAAGCTGTTGAGTTCAGGGATTGATTTTTCTGATCCCTTTTCGAACAATTTCTGCGCTCCGTGTTGGATGACGTTCAATTTGGAATTTCGGAGGTTTTGATGAAGAATTCAGTGCGTTTTGCAGTTGCCGGTTTCCTTGCGGCGGCAACGTTTGTGATGACAGGTTCAAACGCTGAAGCCCGTCCAAAGTATCTCACCGTCTTGAACGCGACCTATCCTGACCTCGTCAAGAAGCACGGCACCGATGGAAAGCTGACCTGCGCGGTGTGTCATCCCGACAAGGACAAAAAGGTACGCAATAACTACGGAGCAGCCGTCGGCGGAAAGCTGACCAAGAAGAATGAGAGCGACGAAGCGAAGATCAAGGAATCGCTGACCAAGGCGGAAGGCGAAAAGAGTGCGACCGAAGGCAAGACCTTTGGTGACCTGATCAAGGCTGGCGATCTGCCAGGGACCAACGAAGCTGCGAAGTAATTTTCGCCGGTTTTCCGCCGAACCCGATTGGGTTTTGAGAAGACTTCTGATTCGAGAAAGCGGAGTTCTGACCGGAATTCCGCTTTTTTCATTCCTTTCTCCGGCTTCAGCCGCCTGGAACGTGAAAACTCAATTGAAGACGCGTTCGAGGACGATTATCCTTCCGACTCTGACAGGAATGGCGAATGAGCTCCTTCCGGAGTTTGCTTTTTGCCCGATTTTGTCTGTTCCACCCGGTAGAGATTTCGGCTGGGTTTTGATTTTCAACTGAAACTTAGACTGCCATGAGTACTCTGAAGAAAAACAAGCGAATCAAGCGAGCTGCGGTCCTCGAACTGTACGGAGACCTCAAACCGGGACGCGGCAATGCGAAGGTGGAACGCGGCAAAGCGAAGTACCTTGGCGGTAACGGTCGCAAGACAACTGGAATTACCAAGCGAGTCTATCGCCGCAATCTGAAGAAGATCCAGGTCCTGGAAGATGGCAGAGTTGTCCGCCGTCGCGTTCCGGTCCGACTGATCCGATCCGGTGCGATCACGAAGCCTGTTGTTCAGGATCCGTTCGCTCTTCCTGAAAGCAACTGATCGTTCGTTGATCTGCCGACAACTGAAATGACTCAGGCCCGAGGTTCTCCTCGGGCCTGCTTCATTTTTCGGCGTGGATCTGCAGAAGCCCGCGACTCATTCAGGGTGAATCATCGGATCGGTGCGGCTGGCGGCATCTCTGAAGCGATGGCTCCAACTGGTGTGCGGACATGCTGTTCTGACACGAGATAAATGGTTGATTCGGACCGCTTGAGTCCTCGTGTTGGCGAAACTACAACCCCCTTCTGTCCTGCCGCGATCTTCACTTGAGAGGGTGATATGCGTTTGATTCATCAGATTTCATCAGCCGGAGTGTTCGGCACGCAGCTGTCCCGTCGCGCTGAATCTCGACGCTGGATTCTCCGGTCTGCCGTGGCGGCCATCACGTTGCTCACATCTGCGGAGTGCGCTCTCACGGCCGATGGTCCGTTTGAGGGCAGTCAGGCGGTTGCTGATTCCTACGCACCAGGATTTCGAAGCATCACGGAAGCGGATTCGAGGACCATTCTGCAGACGCTGGTCGAAGGCGACATGGCTGGCCGAGGGACCGGACAGGAGGGCTTTCTGAAGGCCGCAAGATGGTATGCCGAACAGCTGGAGTCATACGGATTTCAACCCGCCGGACCCGATGGTTCATGGTTTCAGAATGTTCCATTTGTCAAACTGGCTGTGGTCCGCGACAAATGTTCTGTCAAGGTTGGTACTGAAGAACTGATTGCTGCGAAGAGCCTTGGTATCAGTGACTTCACGGGAAGCCTGCAACAGTCGCTCCCGGCTTCGTTTGTCGCTCTTGGAGATTCTGCGGAATGCGCCGAGGGGCAATTCGCCGGTCGTTTACTGGTTGTTCAGGGGTCGGGCCGCGTACGATTTGATCACCCATTTCTGCTCAAAGGCAAGCCAGCTGCGGTCCTGATTGTTTCTGCTGACGCCCGGGTACGCGACGAGGCGGTCAACCAGAACGAAGATACGCCCAGTCAGATTCCCGTGCTGAATGTGACGCGGTCGGCAGCCAACGTACTGGCCGCAAAGTGCGGAGTGAATGCAGACTTCTTTCAGGAGTCTTCGGGCGACAAGACCGTGATTGTCTCGTCCAGTACTGAGGTTGATTGTCTGCTGACGGTGGAACGAGAGAGCATCGACGTTCCAAATGTTGTTGCCTGGTATCCCGGATCTGACCCGGCCCTGCAGCATGAACATATCTGTATCGGCTGTCATCTGGACCATCTTGGTGTGCAGCGAGGAGAAACTTATCCCGGGGCCGACGACAATGGTTCGGGGTCGACCGCCGTCCTGCAGGTGGCAAGGGCCGTTCATGCGAATCCGATCAAGCCAAAACGCAGCGTCCTTCTGATTGCATTCTGTGCGGAAGAGCGAGGTTTACTGGGGTCCAGGTTCTATGTGAAGAATCCCCTTCGGCCTCTCAAGGATATGATCTGCATGCTGAATATTGACATGATTGGTCGAAATGAAGAAACCGAATCAGAACCTGCAGCCCAGAATGAAAACACCATTCATCTGGTCGGAAGTCGAGATCATTCGACTCAGCTTCACGAACTGACCCTGCAGGCCAATCAGCACGTCGGATTTGTCTTTGAGTATGATGAAGAAGATCGCGTGGATGGCAGAAGTGACCACGCATCATTTTCGGAACAGGGCATTCCGGTGACGTTCCTGTTTGGCGGTTTCAATCCACAGTACCACAAACCAACGGACACACTGGAAGGGATCAATTTCTCAAAGATCGCCAACGGTGCCAGACTGAATTACCTGACACTGATGATGGCGAGTGAGCACGGACGATTTCAGAAGAATCCGTAGCAAGCTGCTGTTCCGGCCCGGCATTGGCTGCAAAACGAGTCCGTCAGGTGTTTTTGCCAATCTGGCCGACCAGTTTCCCGACCGCTGTTCTGACCGCATCCTCGACACTGCCGGGCGATTGTATTTTGCTCGGGCTGGATTACTGTCCATTCGGAAGGATGAGACCTTGACGCGCACAGTAGAACGGCCGAACCCGCAACTGACCTTCATGGATTTTGAGATCAGCCGGATGTGTCTCTGAGCGTCACCCGGTGTCCGCTGGATTCTCCTCGTGACGGCGTGTGATGGTCGAGTACCGGCCTGCCTTGATTTTGGCGAGAGTCACGGGTTTGGGCGCAATCGAATTCGTGGGGCTGCCCGGAGTTCCATGGACCTTGTGATCGACATGTCTCTGCAGGACGTGCTTGATCGCGAATTTGTGAGCAGCAGATTGTTGGTGAGGCAATGATCTGGTCCGGGTCGGACACACGCTCCTGGCAAATGTGACTGTCCGGCAGATCGCCAGAGCGATATGCCTTGCGCAACGGCAGCACAAAGATGGGGTCGGACCGGGCGTGCTCAGGATCTTCAGGATGACTCTGGCACCGGGACCTGTCGAGGAATCGCAGGAGCCCGGCTTGGAATCAATGGTCTCAGACCGGCTCGTCGCGGCCCGGGCGTTTGAGTGAATGCGGTTCGCAGATCGGTCCGTACATGTCTGGTCTGCGGTCAGCCATGCGATCAATCAGGTGTTTGCCGGGGACTCGAACGAGTCGTTTTGTGCGAGCCACCTGCGGATCAATTTCGGCACGCAGGATACCGACATGGTCGTGATCGAGTGATGACATGGTTGCACCAACGGGACTGCAGATTCGGCTTTTGCCAATAAAGTGAAATCCGTTTTCGTCTCCGACTCGATTCACAGCCGCAAAATAAACACCATTCTCCATCGCGCGGCAGTTGGTGGAAAACTCGGCCATGTAAGCACCGCCCGGAGGCCAGTTTGTGGGCAGGACAATCAGATCGGCTCCCTTGATGGAAAGCACACGGGCCGCTTCCGGAAACCCGCCGTCGTAACAAATCAGCATCCCGATGCGAACAGGGCCGGCTGCAAACACCTCAAACGGACGATCGCCGGGTGTTGTAAAACGGTCCACTCCGAGGTACGGCAGATGCACTTTGCGATAGGATCCGATCAGCCCCTCAGGCCCGATCAGGACAGCCGTGTTGAAGATATTCGCACCGGATTTCTCCAGCATCCCGAAGACCACAAATGTTCGAAGTTCGGCACACAGCAGAGCGATTCGGTCTGTCGTTGGTCCAGGCACGGTTTCAGCGAAATTCCGAGCGTCCTCGAGAGAATCGAAGCAGTATCCGGTCGTGAAGCATTCCGGAAAGATGGTCAGTTCGGTCCCCTGAATCACTTCGTCCCGGAGCGTTTGTTCCAGACGGGAAATGTTTCCTGCCACATCGCCAAGGGTAACGTCCGTCTGGATTCCAGCGATTCGCATGTTCGCACTTTCCATTTTTGCCAGGTCAATCAGGCTCCGGCAGAATCTGCCGAGCCCCCGCTGGCTGACACTGAGGATGATGAAAACCTTTAACGATGACAACGATTCTATGAAATCTACAGGCCAGCATCGCCGATGCAAACGAAGGACGAAAAGGACGCGCCGAATGCAGGCGTGTGCTCCATCGATGGTGTCTGAACGCCGTCGACATGTTACTGCTGAATGAAGGTAGAAATCCGTGAAGACATCCTCACGAACATCCGGAATCCTGTTGTCGCTTGTGGCCTGCGTCGCTTCAAGTGCCCTCTTCAGCGGTTGTCAGACGACGATCGGAGGTCAGACTCTGCCATCACCCGACTATCTGACGGACGACGTGCAGTACTTCCCGGCAGGTCCTGAGAACAAGCTTGCGAATCAGATTGAAGCGTCAAAAAAACAGGCCGCTGAGAAGCAGAAGCTTCAGCAGGGATTCTGATCCACGCGTGCCGATGCCGCGCCGCATCGGCCGGTAGCTCAACATTCTTCGAAAGCTCGACTGCTTCGTGCAGGTCGAGCTTTTGGCGTTTGAGGGAGTCCATCAAAGTCTGGCGCATTCGGCATCCGCTGAGACCGCGTGCCCCTCCGTCGCGCTGGCCTCCACGCGTTTTCCGGTCAGAAAACGCCCGTCCTTCCCTCAATCACCACCCGTGTCATCCTCATCCCAGCTTTCATTGTCTTCCTCCAGCTGTCGAATGTACTCGATCGCTTCTTCCGCGGAACAGACGTGTCGTCCGGGCAGACGCCCTTCGCGGTCGCAGGATGCCAGCAGATCGAGTGCATCGCCATCTTCAGCGTTGGTCAGTCGTCGACGACTTCTCGCTCCGGCAACACCATCGCGGACGCGCTGAGCCAATCCGTGATTTTCGATGAGCCAGCGAGTGCGGTCACTGATATAACCGTCGAGCACCAGCAGTCCGGCCGCCACATGATCGAAGGGATCAATTCCCTTGCCCACGTCATGCAGCAGCGCTGCCAGCAGAAACTCTTCGTCCCACGGTCGCTGTTCTCGAGCAAGCTCAAACACCTGCAGACTGTGATACAGCACATCGCCTTCGGGGTGAGTCTCCCGGTCCTGAAGAACGCGATCAAGAGGCAGCAGCAGAGACAAAAAGTAATGGAAGCGACGATTCTCCGGCACCGGATCGTCGATCGCTCGGGATTCACCATCTGCCGCGACCAGATCCTGCAAAGACTGACGAATCTCAAAATCCGTCGGCAGAGCCTCCGGCGGAATGTAGCTTGATGTGATGGACCGGGCTGCTCGCCATTTGGCATGCGTGTAGCTGGATTCGCGACGAGCACTCAGAAGCCGTGCAGCTTCGAAGCAGATTTCTCGTCGCAGTCGATTGATATCCATGATGTCAGGCCGAACGTTTCAGCCGATGGTGTTCGAGTATCCGTGGGTCTGGTCGAGCTTGCCTTGGGGAACATGCCCCCCGGCTTCCATATTCTCGCGGCTGTTTGCTCGAAAGACAGGCCGCTCTGGAAACTTGTCAGCGAAATTGCCGGAATTCGGCGACCGCCTGCAGGGACTTGCATCTGCGCTCGAAGCAACGTTGCAATCCGAGACGGGCGACGTCCTCGTTTCCGCACCCATCGGAATGTGTCAGTACACTGGAAGGAGTTCATGAACAGCCCTGATCAGGGTCTCGATCTGCTGTTCCGTCGTGTAGAGATGCGCGGAGACACGCAGGAAGCGACGGCCGTTCCAGCAGCCCATCAGCAGCTCGATGCCGTATCGATCACGCAGAGCCAATTGCATGACATCGGGATGGCCGTGATAGCCGGGCTTCCAGCCATTGGTCTGTGGCATTTCGATCGCCACCATACTGACAAAGTCGGTCTCGTGCGGAGTGCAGAGCGTGCCCGTGCCGTCAATCTTCAGCAACTCTCTTCGTGCATGGCTGACGAGCGAATGGGCGTGCGATCGAAACTCGTGAAGCCGCTCCGGCGTGAAGAACCGAATGGCTTCGGCAAGTGCGAGGACGGAAGCCGGATCGCGAGTTCCAAGCCAGTTTGTACGGTCCTTCCAGGACGCAGGTCGGCCGCAGATGCTCCCGCCCCAGCTGACAATCGGACAGAAAATCCGGGACTGATGTTTTGGGTGCACCCACAGGAAACCGCTGCCAAACGGACCGCACAGCCATTTGTGTCCGCTGGCACAGTAGTAGTCGCAGCCAAGATCATCAAGGTTCACATCCAGCATGGCCACCGCGTGCGGTCCATCGACGGCCACGGGTACCCTGTGGCTGCGAGCCATTCGGCAGATCTTTCTGACAGGCAGGATGCAGGCGGTTGCTGACGTCACATGACTGACCACGATCACTCGAGTCTTTCTGGTGATGGATCTTTCAATCGCTGCAACCACGTCTTCTTCCGTCGGAGGAAACGGCAGTGTCACATTCACGATCCTCGCGCCCGTTGCTTCGCAGCGTGCCTGCCAGATCTTCCTGACGGCGCCGTATTCATGGTCATTCAGAATGATTTCGTCTTCCGGCCCGAGCGAAATGGAGTACGCCACTATGTTCATGGCCAACGTCGCATTGTCGATCAACGCGATACGATCCGATTTCGTGCCGAGAAACGTCGCCAGAACGTCGGCGGCAGCATCCAGTTCCTCATCCATCTCCTGACAGAAGAATTTCATCGGCTGACGTTCCAGCCGAGCTGAAAATCGCTCTCGCGCGTCGATCACAGGTTTTGGAGACGGACCAAACGATCCATGGTTCAGATAGATGCAGGATGGGTCTAGATCCCAGCATGATGCGAGCGATGATGTCATGAGTGGAGGCACTTGCGCGAATGATGAGATCAGGCCAGCGTGGAATACGAACCACGCATTGTGCTGGCAAGTCCGTGATTTGCCAGCGGCGCAGAGTGAGTCGCAGCACTGAAGTCATGGAAAGCAGCGAAGGAGAATCGGAGCGAACGCATGTACAGAACGCGGAACGAAGCCATCGTGGTCACCACAGCCCTCCACAGAATCCGCTGTCTGCTGCGGTCTTCGCCGGATCTACTCGACAGTTACGCTTTTGGCGAGGTTACGAGGTCGGTCGACATTGCAGCCTCGGTACAGGGCAATGTGATAGGCCAGCAACTGCAGCGGTATCGCGCAGACCAGCGGCTGCAGATAGTCTTCGCCTTCCGGAACGTAGATCACTTCGTCGGCGATGCGAGCAATATCCGTGTCGCCTTCGCAGGCGATCGCGATCACCGGTCCCTTGCGAGCCCGAATCTCCTCCATGTTGCTGACAACCTTCGGATAAATCCCCCCGCGGGGAATCACGAACACACTTGGCGTTTGTTCATCCACGAGCGCGATGGGACCGTGTTTCATTTCCGCGGCCGGATAGCCTTCCGCGTGGATGTAGCTGATTTCCTTCAGCTTCAACGCGCCTTCGAGTGCAACGGGGAAGTTGTAAAGACGCCCCAGATAGAGAAAATTGTTGAAATGATGATATCGCGATGAAACATCCCTGACCTGGTCATGGCACTCCAGCGTTTTCGCGATCTTCTCCGGCATGTCGCGGAGTTGTCGGATGATGCGACGACCCGCGGGGTACGACATATGTCGCATGCGTCCCAGGTACAGAGCCAGCAGGGTCAGAACCGTCACCTGGGATGTGAAGGCTTTGGTCGACGCAACTCCGATTTCAGGTCCCGCGTGCAGATAGATTCCACCATCCGCCTCGCGCGCAATTGTACTGCCCACAACATTGCAGATGGCGAGTGTCGGATTGCCTTTGCGTTTGCATTCTCGCATCGCGGCCAGCGTGTCGGCCGTTTCACCGCTCTGAGTGATGGCGAAGACCAGCGTGCGATCGGACATCGGCGGATTGCGATACCGAAGTTCGCTGGCGTATTCCACTTCCGTGGGCATCCTCGCGAATTCCTCCAGCAGATATTCGCCGACAAGCCCGGAATGCCAGCTTGTTCCGCAGGCCGTGAGCACAACGCGGTCGATTCGTCGCAGATCCTTGGCACTCAGATTTAATCCGCCGATCACGGCTGTCGCTTCTTCCATATCAAGACGGCCGCGCAGGGCA
>JBKDRW010000178.1:0-10407 GCA_046341255.1 Planctomycetota bacterium | reverse complement strand
CATGCGGACTTTGTGATCTGGAGCGGTGATCCCCTTTCCAACTTCAGCCGGTGCGAACAAACGTGGATTGATGGTCGTCGCTACTTCCATCGCAGTGATGATGACCAGATGCAAAAAAATGCCCGTGAAAAGCGAAATGTTCTGATCCAGAAGATCCTCGATGCTGGCGAAGAGATGCATGAGTCCGGCGAACGTGACGTCAATCCTTCAGAACTCTGGCCACGGGTTGACGAGTATTGCACTCACTTCAGCCATCTGCGAGCGCAGCAGAACGCAATAAAGAGCGAGGAGTGATCTTTGCCCCTCAGCTTTGTGACCATCCCGAATTTTCAATTCCAGATCTGAAATGTGCTGTCATCATGATGTCACTCTCCATAAAGCAGTTTTCGGCAGTCACCGTAATGCTGATCGCCTCAAGCGTTCTGGCATCGGCTTCCGACCAGATTCCCGGTGCTCCTCAGACGAAGCCGATTGCTCTGGTGAATGGTGTAATTCATACGCTGACGGCTGAGCCGATTCAGGAAGGCACACTGGTTTTTGACAAGGGCGTGATCACAGAGATCGGTCCGCGAATGCAACCTCCGGCTGGAGCAGATGTCGTCGACCTGAAAGGCAAGCATGTCTATCCGAGTCTCATTGAAGCGCATTCGCAGATCGGTTTGACCGAGTTCGGATCCGTTCGAGCGACTCACGACTTTGCAGAAGCCGGACAGTTCAATCCGAATGTGAGTGCCCACAAGGCAGTCAATCCGGACAGCGAACTGATTCCTGTCACTCGATCAAATGGTGTACTGATTGCTGTGAGTGCTCCGAACGGGGGACTGGTGGCTGGTAAAGCATCTGTGATGCAACTCGATGGGTGGACCTATGAAGACATGACTTTGAAAGCGGACGCGGTTCTTGTAGTCAACTGGCCGCGAACGTCCGGCAGCGGCGGCCGACGACGAGGCCCTCCCGGTGCAGATACCCCACCAGAGCTCCCGGCGGAAAGCCCGCTGAAGGCTTTGCGAGAACTGTTCGACCAGTCTCGAACGTACCATAAGGCTCGAGTGGCCAACCCGAATGGCCAGAAATTCGATAGTCGGCTTGCTGCCATGCTGCCTGTCGTGGAGGGAAAGACCCCCATTCTGGCCGTCGCTGATCGCGCGGATCAGATTCAGTCGGCCGTTGCCTTCGGTGTTGAACAGAACGTTCAGATCATCATCTTCGGCGGCTACGATGCTGAGCAGTGTGCCGAGTTGCTTCGCCGTTACAATGTCCCAGTGATCATTGATGCGATCCACAAGGACCCCCGCCGCGATCATGATGCTTATGACGCAGCCTTCACTCTCCCGCAACGACTCCGTCGCGCTCAGGTGAAATTCTGCATCTCGGGTTCTGGTCGTTCCGAAACGTGGAATACCCGTAACCTTCCGTATCAGGCCGCGACTGCCGTCGCATATGGCCTGACTTACGAGGATGCGATTCGATCCGTGACAATCTGGCCCGCCGAAATTCTCGGGATTGCAAACCGCGTCGGAACGCTGGAGAAGGGAAAAGATGCAACGATCTTTGTCAGTGACGGTGACCCGCTCGAGACGGAAACGAAGATCTCCGCCGCTTGGATTCAGGGACGAAAGGTTGATCTTTCGAACCGTCACACGCAACTTTACGAAAAGTACTCCGAGAAATATCGCCAGTTAAAAGAGCGATAAACGGAGGTTGCGGAGATCAGAAAGGAATTTCGTCCGCCAAAATCGTGATCTCTGCAGAGAATTCTGAAATAACAAACGCCCCGAAAACATCGTACCAGAGACAATTCCCTGACCGTTTGAATGTCTGGTCAGGAATCTTAAGCACCATCCTTTTTTGGAGCCACACGACGATGTCCCCAGTCCTGAAGAAACTGTGCTGCCTTTCTCTGATCGTTCTTCTCGCTTCAAGTGCCACGGCAGATGAAAAGAAGGATAAAGGCCAGAAAAAGGCCGCCAGAAAACCAACGCCGACTCAGCAGTTCGTTGGAAAGATGGAACTCACCGATACTCAGAAGGAGAAAATCGCAGAGATTGATAAGCAATTTGCGGAGCGTTTCGCAGCCATCAATAAGGCGCTTGAAGACATCCTGACGGAAGAGCAAAAGACAGCACAGAAAAATGCTCAAAAGGCTGCCAGAGACGCTGGCAAGAAGGGCGGCGAAGCAAAAAAGGACGTGGAATCAGCTCTCAAACTGACTGATGATCAGAAGGCAAAACAGCAAGAGCAGAGGAAAGTTCAGAGCAAATTGAATCAGGAAATCATCGCCGCCCTGAAAAAAGTGCTCACCGAAGAGCAGCAGGCTCAGTTGCCCAAAGGCCGCTCATCAACCGAAGGCGCCGGTAAGAAGAAAAAAGAAGGCGCCCAGCAGAAATAGCAGCGAAGGAGCATGTCTCTTCAGTCATCTGGCAACAGCCCTCAACTGAAGTGTTCAGCACGGTCAGACCTGAATGCCTCGTCGAAGCGTTCTTCTGACCGTGCTTGATGATTTAACCGAGGCCGGCTTGATCAATAACGTGCTTGTGGAAGACGACTCAACTGATTTCAGTATCAGGGCTTCGTAGGATCAGCCGTTCATGCTTCCTGCCTGGCGAACTCCCCCGATGACCACCACCCGACACGATCCAGGCAGCAGAAGCCCATTGGCAGATTTAGTGTGAGACGCGCCAGCTTCTCGAGAACTAACTCGCCCGTGAAATGGTCGCGTTCCTCAATGGCTCTCAATCTCGATTTTGGCGGCTGCAGTGTTCCATCCAGAACACAATCAGACTGTTGCTGAGCGCGCCGCCGGAGGCCAGCAGAGTCATCGCAGGAGCTTTACCGGGGTTTGCATGACCAATTCAACCACAGACCGCCGTGTGGATTGTCATCGTCGCAGCAATGGCCGAGACAGCTCCACAAACTGCGGCCAGAACCATGTTGGGGATCGGAATCTCGACAGCGCATCGCATGATCGTCAAAAGAAAGATCAGTGAGAACAGCGTGGGAATATTAACCACGATCGTGATCATATAAGCCAAGAACGCAGCGAAGGGCGACCGTGTTTCCAGCATGATCCACATCGCAGGGAACATTCCGGTCCACGCCCAGCTGATGCCCAGAACCTGAAACGTTGTCAGAGACTTCCCGCGTCGCTGGGTTGAGACCGGCATCGTATCTGGGGAAGTCAGCTAAGGGTCTGGCTCGGGCGAGTCCTCCTTCATCGGAACATCCGGGCCGATCTCAGGAGACTACTTCGATTCCGCGGATTTTGTCGGCGTTAACTCACCATCCGCAATCGGCAGAGTGCCGGCAAAGAGTCCCTTGATGATCTCAGTCATGTGCGGCAGATTCAGCAAAGCGACTTCATCCGATGGCTGATGATAATCGCTGTGTAAAGATCCCGCTGAGAAACTGTGAGCAATCACGCCCTTCTGCACGAATGAGTAATTATCGCTTCTCTTGTACAGCATCTCACTCACGTCTTCGCGATAAAACACATCAATGCCGACTCGTTTCGCTCCGGAAGAAATCTGGTCGCACAAAGTCGAATGCGTCCAGCCGGTACCCCACATTTTATTCTCTGCATTCGCTTCCGGTCGGCCGATCATTTCGATGTTGATATTGGCAATCGTCTTCTCCAGAGGCCAGCAGGGAGACTCGCAGTAATGCTTCGACCCGAGCAAGCCCTTCTCTTCACCCCAAAACGTCATGAAGATCATAGAACGTCGTGGACGAGTCTTCAGTTTCCCGAACGCGTCTGCCAGCATCACGACGGCAGTCACACCTGTTGCATTGTCGTCTGCACCATTGTTGACACTGTCACCGCCGCGATCACCCGTCAGTCTTCCGATATGATCCAGATGGGCAGAAACGATGATCGCTTCTTTCGACAGTTCGGGATCACTGCCACGGAGGACTCCGATCACATTTCGCACAACAGAAACGGATTCTTCACGACCCGGCATTTCAATGGTCACGTCCCCTTCAATGCTCGCCTCGGCCGGGATCACGATCACCGGGCAATCCAGAATCAAAGGCCCCGGAACACTCAGTGGCTTGCCCTGCTGTTCGTTCAGAAATTCCGGAAGGGCACTCTCCGGAGAGACGCGAACCAGAGCGGCCACCGCCTTATTATCAACATAGGCCTGCAGACGACGTGACCAGGCAACAAACGCAAAAGCAGGATTGCTCAGAGTCTGCGGAGGCAAATCAAGATCATCCACCAGCACAATCTTTCCCTCGCACTCTTCTGGTTTTGCTCCCTCAATCGTCGCAGACGTGAACGACTTCGCCTTCTGCGGAGAAAATAGAACTCCGAGCGTCTTCACCGGCTCGCCACCTGCAGACACAGAAGCCCTGCCTTTGGGCGAGACGAACTGCGGAAGTTCTTTCGACTGAAAGAAACTGCCGGCGGGTCCGAGACCCTCAAGTCCAGCGCCCCTGAATCGCGATGCAACATACGCCGCAGCAATCTCCAGTTCCGGAGAAGGAGTGTTTCGTCCACCCATTTCATCCGAAGCCAGAAATGACACGGTGGCCAGCACGTCGCCTTGCTCGATCGATTCGAGAACAGTCTGCTGTTCGGCCTTCATCGGAGCTACCGAAAACTCTTCGGCCGAAACCCTGGCAGTCAGTCCGAAGAGGCAGAGTATGGCAGAAACGGTCGAGCAATAATCCATTGCAAATCCTCACTGAAGGCTGAAAGCCATCAAATCAAAGGAGCCTGTCGACTCAAACATCAGGACATTGACATGGTTCGTTCATGCAACCTGCGAGCACAGCGGGCGGGTCCTGAGCAAGAACCTTCACAGATATCCGTATTCGATTTTTGCGTTTTGCGAAGTCAGCTGCGGAGTTTGTCATACAGCACCTGATCCTTCCAGTAAGAATCTCTTCACAGCTCCAGACGCGATCGATATTCTGACGCGGTGTACCCCGTTACCAGTTGCAGCCCCATTTCCGCGGCCCGCAATTCAGGAAATTGAATCGCCTCACAGCGACGGCCATCACATTCATTCGGTTTTGACAGGAGCAAATGACCGTGCCAACCTACGTCTATGGTGTCATTCTTGCAGAAGATGACGACACTGTCGGCGAAACGTTCGAAGTGGAACAGGGAATCAAGGATCCTCCACTGACGCACCACCCTGTCACCGGTGAACCTGTTCGCCGAGTTCTCTGCGCACCGTTTGTCGCAGGAATGTGGTCACCGCTCAAAGGCAAACGCCTGCTGAGTGACGGTAACCTTGAGAAAAAAGGCTTCACAAAGTACGTCAAAAACAGTAACGGTCAATACGAAAAGAAAGCCGGCAAAGGACCCGACATGATTTCCCGAGGTGACGGCTGATTGAGGGGTCAGTTTATTTCAGCGTGCAGATGTGGCGGAGATGACCAGCCTCGTTCGTTGTTGTGCAGGCCGGTGATCATTCATCTCCACCTCGCATTCTGAACAACAGCAAATTCAGCTACGACTGCCGGGCTGAGGGCAATCGAACATCAAAAACAGAGACGTTTCCGGTTTAAAAGTCGACGAAAGGAGCCACCGGGGCCATCCGAACGTGAATCTGAGGCCATCGTGTTCGGGACAGAGGTGCCACATTCTTCTCTCCGCCTGATCAACTGCCACTGGCGGTGGAACCAGCCTTGCCATGGTGTTGAATTTGGAGGCTGGCGTCACGCGGCTGGCAGAAAGACTTTTCCCGAGTTGCCCGACGGCATGAGACCACAGTTCGGCCGACAGAATTCCGTGGTACGGCATGTTGCAGCGTTCTTCCGGATCGCCCGACTTGAGTTGGAGGCCGGGGCCAGTCCAGCAAAGACAGGGACTGCAGCAACGTCAAAGGACGCAGCCTCTGCCAAAATTTTCCCGTCAGATCTGAGGCAGCCCCCTCAGTTTCCTGACGCCACTCAGAACCGCCCAGACATTGATCGCCGCGCTGGCTTCTGTCGCTCAGGCCATCTGCTGTTTGATGTCATTCTCGCATCGCACTCCCAAGTCGCAGCAGCAATGCGACGTGCATCACCGCAAAGACAACGTAGGCAACCAAGGCAACCAAAGACATCGCCAAAAGCATGAACCCTACCCCTGGTCCAACTATTGGAACAAGCAGACCGAGCATCAGCGTGGCAACGAACTGAACAACAGTGACAGAGGGTACTCCGATCAGAATAATCAGGGCCTGTCTAGCCAGATCTTCGCGGCCGATGTACAGAGCAGCCTGGCGAAGAAACAATTCATTACAGACCAGATACGCCAGCACGCACAGCAGCCAGACCCAGACCATGATGTTGGCAAACGCCTCGAGAGAGCTCCGACCTGCGGACGTCCCGAATCCCGGCTGAAGTGGTATCGCGCTGACACTCATTCCGATCGACATAAACAAAACGATCATCAGAAACAAACTGGCTATGGCTCCGATGACCCAGCCTTTCGCTCCACTCCGGCCAGGAACCGCAAGGCACAGAAACTGGCCAATCAGGATCACAAGTCCGGCCACCAGATTTCCGAGGGCCACTAATCCCGCCAGTACAGCGAGCGCCATGGGTCGCTCACCAGAACCGCCACTCGCGATCGCCGCCAAAAAGGAGATTCCCAGCATACCCAGTACTGACACGAAAGCATAAATGTAAGCCCAGCCCTGCATCAGAAGACCGATTCCAGTCATCTGCCGACCGTTCCGGTCATCGGTTCGGGACGGTGATGCGGTCGTTCGAGTCCGGGGAGCTGCGAACGGATTGGCGTCAGGATCGTAGCCGTCGTCGCCACCATAACCGAAGGAATCGGAACCGAAGTCTTCGCGATCATCTTCAAACGGCGACCTTTGATTTCGGCCCCGTCCGGATTGCTCTGAACCTGATCGAGAAGAAGATCCGCCACGGGAGCCTGATCTCGATCCTTCGGCAGGTCGCGTTCGACTTCCTGTCGCAGAACGACCGGGAGCTGCTGAAGATGCTGAACGACTTCCCGCAGAAGCCTGCCGCTCCGACTCGGCTTCACGAGGCACACTTACGGCACGAACGACTCGAGGTTCCTTAGGGACGCCAGATGAAGGCTCAACCGGCCGTTCCGGCGGTACGGCCACTGGACCATTTCCCCGGGAAGGCACATCCACGATTGCTGAACAGGATGGGCATCGAATTTTCTTCCCTGCAACACTGTCGGGCACTTTCAGTGTCTTGCCGCATTTCGTGCAGGTGACAAGCATAACAACACCAGAAGACAGAAGGATTGTGGTCGGGCAGCAACGACGCACTCAAACCCGATCAACTACCCAGCATGACAGTCGTGCGGAAGCGCAGTCAAGACATCGCGGAATAGCCGGCCTGGCAAGTGCTTGTGAGTCAACAGGGCAAGCTTCTCTTCAAGCAGATTATGCGGTCACCCGGACGGTCACAAGACATCTGAACAAAAACCTTCAGCGCTCGTAAGGAAAATACCGCGAAGAGCTGCCTCCTCTGCGGTATCTCCTCGCTATCGTTCTCAGACTGAGGTTTGAAGAGGCTTGCTGGACACAGCACAATTTCTGAACCTGTTGCCAGCTACTCTTCGCGTCGCCCGCCAAGGAGACCTGATCGGTACAGATAATACAAGAGAGTCAGCAGCCCTGTTGCAAAAGCAGCGACATACGTGAGCGCTGCCGCATTCAGCACACGATCGACGCCGCCTCGTTCATCATTCCCGATGATACCAGACTCCACGCAAAGTCGCTTTGCTCGAGAACTGGCATCAAACTCCACCGGTAAAGTAACCAGCTGGAACAGCACGATGCTCGCAAAGCAGATTGTTCCAAGCGCCAACAGCGGCTTCGCGTTCATCAGAAATCCCAGCATTAACAGTGTATTTGAGGCCTGAGACCCGAATCCAACCACGGGCACCAGTGCAGACCGCATCCAGAGCGGAGCGTAGTTGCGGGCATGCTGAATCGCGTGCCCTGCCTCATGGCACGCGACTCCAATCGCCGCAACAGACCGACTCGAATAAACATCTTCGGACAGCGCGAGTGTCTTTGTGGCAGGATTGTAATGGTCCGACAGGAAACCGTGAGTCGGCTCAATTCGTACATCGGTGATACCCGCCTGTTCGAGAAGAATCTGGGCCGCTTGAGCCCCCGTGTACCCGCGACGCGTTGCGACCTGGGAATACCGCGCAAAAGCAGACTTCACCAGAAGGCTTGCCAACCCGGACAAGACCAACCCCGGAAGAACAACTAAAAGCAAATACTTGATGTCAAACATAAACATGCCCAACATGGCACCTCACCTCAGAAAAAGATCGACCCTGAACCTGGAAATCTCGAACAGCAGCCACTCGACACGCGACTCCCGCGGCATCATGCCTCGCAAGCTGCTCGCGGTTCCCGCCTGCCAGAACTGCGTCCGTCGTGCGAGACCAACTCGTCTCTTGCCAAGAACCGATTGTTCTCTCGATCGGATCAACAACTTCGTACTCAATTCCTGATTTCTCATGCCTTGATGTGTTGCCGCGATCGACATGTGACCGCCAGAAAACACCTCGAAACACAGGGAAACTATCGCAAAAGCACGGCCCTCCCGATGAAAATCCGTCTTCTGCTCTTTCGGCAGTTCACGCAGCAGCAACTCTCGAAGCAACTTGCGTACCTGAAAAGTGGCCACGAATACCATCACCCTCTGACGTCGCCATTTTGAAGCAGTCCTTGTTCACATCACACTGCACGTACTTCCCCACCCCTGCTCTGAACTCAGAACGAAGGAGTCCCGGCCTTCCCCCTGCCCGTCGCTCGTTGAGTTTCATTTGACGACATTGCTCGTTCGAATCATCCAGCACCGGTCAGCTCCACCTCAGGATCTGCAGCGATACTGATTCATGCATCTTCCTTCCAAGCGACAACAAACACATCAGCAACCTCACCCGGGCATTGTTCCCAGGTCTCATTGACGCAAAAAGCACTCATTCGATGCCGCGACGCAACATGTGATCAGCCGAACTGTTAAAGCCCGCAGCTCCTGAGCTTAATGGTTTGCAGCATGCTTTTTCTGATCTAGTGTTGTAACGCTGCATTCGGAGCATGGCCATGTGTGAGTGCTCCTGATGTCGGCTTCGAAGTCGACTGACATTCGGAGATTTGCTCATGCGACACCGGAACCCTCGTCGAAGTCAGATTTATGCGGCGGTAAACGCCATGATCGTTGAGCATCTTGAGCCGCGATATTTGCTGTCTTCCGTCAGCACGTCTTTGCAACTGGTGACCTCGTCCCTGCTGGTTGTTTCCAATACGCCACCACTGACCAATGGACCAACGTCGCTCGGAACGCTGGAAGTTACATCGAAATCGCACTCCGTCTCAGTAATTCCGTCTACTGGCGACCTGCCGTCTTATCGCTACACGTGGAAGCAAATCACCGGACCGGAGGGCGGACGAGCATCGTTCACCAAGAATCTCTCGAACGCCGCTCGTCAGAATACGGTTTCGTTTTCTCTGGCCGGAACCTATGAGATTCAGGTTTCTGTAGACGCTGCCGGAACTCTCATCGCCGAGGGAAGTCTGTCGTTTCATGTCAGATCGACAGCCACAAGACTGTCTGTCCGATCACCCAGTGGCCAGTCGCTCACCGCTTCGTCCGGACTCACAGTCTCTGGAACTTCCACCCAACTGAGCGCATTTGTCCTCGATCAATTTGGAACCATACTGGCGACACAGCCTCAAGTGACGTGGAATTTGTCCAAAAGTCCGACCGGATCAAATCCGCAATTGATCGTCAGTGAAAAGTCTGCTGATTTGACCTTCAATCGTGCAGGGAGTTACTCGGTAACCGCTGCATCAGGAACCTTCAAATTATCGGTCCCGGTGAACGTCAACCAGTCGCTGACCACCTATACCATAAAGACACCCGACAAGGCCGGTCTGTCTTCCGGAGCATCTTTGTCGATCACAGGAACCACCCTGAAACTGAACTTTGCGGCGTTTGACCAATTCGGCCAGGAAATGGTTACTCTGCCAGCGATCAAATGGACCACTACGGTCCCCACCGGGCTGAAAGCCACAACGTCACTCGCCAAAGGAATCCTGACCACCACCTATACAGGAGCTGGCACGTTTTCGACTCAGACGACGATTGCCGATCAGACGTTTCAGTTCACTACTGAAGTCCGTCCTGCACTGGCTTCTCTCGCGATTCAGAGGTCTGATGGAACAACTGTGAATTCCAAGGCCCCTGCGACAACTTCGGGCACTCGACTGGACCTCAAAGCCATCGCCCTTGACCAATTTGGCCAGATTCTCCCAGGTCAGCCAGAGATGACATGGCAGATGACTGTGTCCCCGACTGGCAGCAATCCCAAACTCACAACTACCGGGAGTTCGGTCCTCTTCGAGCCGGATCTGAGCGGAAAATATACGCTCAGGGCCGCGGCGGGGTCGGTCTTCACAGAAT
>JBKDRW010000177.1:0-3395 GCA_046341255.1 Planctomycetota bacterium | reverse complement strand
CGGATCCTCGCCCTGATCGACGCGGATGATCGTGTCCGGATCAAGTCGAACCGTATAATCCAGCAGGATGGTTTCCCTTCCGGCAGCCGCATCATCCCCATTGTTGTCAAAGGTAGAGTCCGTGATCTCAAGCAGCATCAGATTCTGAGAATCAAGTCCGCGGATATCGGAGTCCTGCACAATGGATGTGTCGAGTATAAAGTTCTGCTTCGTGGAGTCGGCCAGGCCTGAAATGCTTTCGGTATTTCGGATACGAATGCCGAATTCGTTGTCGGTGATCAGCATACCCCGAAGAGAAACCTGACCCGCGTTTCGGAGAAAGACACCAGCAGCGTCATCGTTATCAAGACCGTCACCCTTTGCTCCGTCAATCGTACCGCCGTCACCTGCGACAACGTTTTGGTTTGTTGGACTGACTTTGAATGTCTTCAGGTTATCCTTATTGGTCTCCACAAGGCGGATTCCATAATCAGGAGACCCGGTGCTCGTGACTGAGGTCAGCTTGATGTCGATGCCGGTATTCTCGATATTCACTGCAGCAGCCTGATCGGAAACGATCGCACCGCCATTGATGCCGATCTTCTTGTTGTTCAGACCAAACAAGCCCACACCATCGATGGAATCCACGTCGATGGTGCCAAAGTTGATGTCGCCCGTATTTCCGACAAGGTGAATGCCCGCACCACCCCCCGCATTTCCCTGTGCGTTGGTCACGATGGCATTAGCGACGGAAATGTTGGCCGAGTTGTTCGTGGCGAGAATCGCAGCGCTTTGAGATGCGGGAATCAGATCGTTTGAGACCGTCAGAGCGTTATTGTTTGTCTCACCGAACAGAATTGCCCCTGCGGAATTCGTGATGGCGACGCCTTCGACAAGCCGCTGCGTGATTGCTGTGGAGCCCTCAAAACGAACCTGCCCGTTGTTGTTGTCGATGGCTATTGAGGCAAGATCTGTCCCGGCGATCGACGTATTTTCATTGACGGTAAATACACTGCCCGCGTTGTTGTTGGTCAGCAGAACGCCATTCCCCAGACTGCCTCGAGTCGCTCCGCGAATGATCAGATCGTCTGAAAAGGTGACGCTGGCACCGGCCTGCTGGTTGTGGACAAAGACGCCGGCTTCGGTGCCGATTCCTGCACCGAGATCGGCAACGGTCACTTGTCCCGCGAAACGCACATGCCCTGAGGAATTGAGGATTTCAATCCCCTCCGCATTTCGATTTGAAACCAGCACATTTTCCGCAAAGCTGACTGTACCGCCAGCATCATCTATGAGGATGCCCTGCTGTGCTGCATTATCAACGGTGATCTGCTGAAGCTGAGCACTGGACTTGCGGAACGTGTAAACGCCGTCGCTGTTGAGGATTGCGATTCCGGTTCCAAGGCTGCCGGTCAGCGATACATTGTCGACGATTGCATTACCGCCCGTATTGTTCTGAATCAGAATCCCATCGCCACCAGTCTCGGTGATTGATGAGCTCGACATATCGACCAGTCCGCCCGTCATGTTCTCGATCAACAGAGAGTGCCCGGCTGACGTGTTGGTGATCGAAGCAAGGAAATTGTCATCGGTAGACCGGAAGCTGACCTGCCCATTTCCTCCGTTGACAAAGAAGACCGGCGCGGTGCCTGCCCCCGCAGCAATGAGCGTTGTATCAGTAATCGTCGTTGTGCCTGCTGTGTTCTGCAGGCGAATTGCGGAACCACCAGCACCCGTGACGAGAACGTCACTGATGATCGTTCCGGTCGCACCGTTACTGAAAATCCCGTTGCCGGATGGACTGTCGATGATGAATCCCGAGAACTGTGTGTTGCTGGCAAGCGTTACCGCATCACCCGCGGAACCGATCAGCTGTGGCCGAATCAGAGTCGGATTCGCAGCAAACGTCGGAGAATCCGGCAAGGCGAGCGTCAGAGTCTGCCCCAGAGCCTGCACCTGAATCAGGTTATTGACGTCACGATTCGATGAAATCAGACCTTCACCGAGCAGCTTTGTTCCGGAAGCAAGGCTCACGATGTTCTCCGGTGGAGCATTGAATACGCTGCCAGCATGGACGAACACAATATCCTTGCCCGCGGCCAGTCCTGCACTCAGCAACTGGAATGGATCCTGAGGAGTTCCCAGAAATGGACCGATCGTGTCGTTGCTGTTGACGTGGGCAACCGTCAGTGGAAGTCCGGTGTCAGGATTGACTGCGAGCTGACCACCAACCGCAACATCTGCGGTCGTTGCCACGACGTGCATGTTTCGTCGCACAGGTTCGCGGAATCGCTGAATGGCCGATCGACGAGTATGCTCCTGGCTTTCGAAACCACCGAAGTGGACCGCGGCGCTGAACATGACCGTCGTGTTGAACATCTTGTCGTCGGTCACTTTTAAACCGAGTTCAAGCCATTTTCCAATGTCGGCCTGCAGGCGACTCGACCAGCCACCGAATTGATCGATCGCATCGCCCTCATACATGTAGCCCCCTGCAAATGCACGGAGGTCAATTCGTTCCGCAAAGTCGCCCGGCAGAAGAAAACCGGCTTCAGTGTCGAATCCCCTCAGAGACGATGCAAATGTGTCAAGTCGCGTAAAGGTGATGTTCTCACCTGCAAATGCCGCACTGTTCGGCGCAACTCGCTGACCAACCAGAGCTGAAGAGTCCCCGAATGTTTCGTAGATGTTGCCGCGCAATTCCCAGCCGTGAGCCAGCAACTCAGCACCAGCACCCCACTGATTCAGCGCTGCTCCGGTCAGTTCCGAACGATCGAAATAGCCATTGACACCGGCGACAAAATCGTAGTCCTCAATGTATTGTCGATAACCGCTGCCGAACGTCCAGGCCAACTGTCCGCCATTGGATCGAATCAGCCGCGAATCACCGAACAAAAAGCTGTTGTCGACGTTCACGTACGGAGCCAGAGAAATGTGTGAGATCGAATCGTCACGACCAACTGTATCCCCCGCCATGTGACCACCATGGAAGAGGACTCCAAGTCCATGACGGTTCGAGTCGACAACCTCCGATGCAGAACCGGATGGTGTGCGTCCAAAACTGAACCCACCGTCCTGCGCCATGACGGCCTGACTGCCGGCGACGAGAGACAACAGGGCGGCTGCACGGGACAGCTTCTTCAGCCATCGATTGGGGTTTCGAACGATCTTCATGACGTTCCTCAAACCGAGCCATTCCCGACTGCCTGTTGCAGACCTTCGGGGATTCAGCGGTGAGCTGAATCAAGTTCTGTATCTCTCCCGTTTGAAGCCAGTCAGCGCACATCCTGTTCGCTGAACTGATGATCCAAATCCTGTTTTCACAGAGGCGCACGATCACGAGGAGACCGAACCTCTGCCTGGAGAGTCTCGGCGTTTGTAACTGTGGCTGAAATCGTCAGCAACAGGGCTTGACG
>JBKDRW010000176.1:0-2514 GCA_046341255.1 Planctomycetota bacterium | reverse complement strand
GGTCACGGAGTGATGGAGCCAATCTTGCTGAGCCGTCGGGCAGGCGGACTTTTTTCGGCCCCTGAAATCGCCGGGAATCGGTGATGTTGAGCATTGGACCTTACTCAGAATGTTGAGTTTTCCCGCCTGGCCGCGGGAAATCGTTCAGAATTTGAAGTCGATCGCCGCCCTGCTTGACACTCAATTTGAGCGCCTGTACAAGGCCCCGCTGTCTTTAGGTGTGGCGAGGTTCAGCCCGGAAGCGACGTCGGAATTGTGTCTGGCGTGTCAGTCGGGCCATTGAGGTTTCGCTCGTTCAAGCGTGCGGGGGCCCAAGGGAGAGCCGATCAGCAGGTCTGAGTTTCGCTGCAGATGGTCCAGTCGAGGCAAGGCAGTCTGATGGCGAAGAAACCGACTCCGAAGGCTCCAGTGAAAAAGGTGGCGAAAAAGACCCCGCCTCCGTCCACGGCGAAGGCTCGTCCCTCGCAGTCGACTGCGGCGAAGCCGTCTGTGACTCCTCCGGTGCCCGCCGCTCGCCCAAAACCGGCGACGACACCGGAACCCGTGGTGACGGTGTCTGCTGCCGAGCAACTGCAGCAGGTGGATGAGCAACTAGTGGCACTGTTGAACAGGCGAGCATCGCTGTATCTCGAAAGAATGCGAGGCGTACAGACACCGTCAAAGATCATGTTCAGCGATCAGGATCAGCATCAGGTCTGGTCGATGATCGATCGCCTCAATCACGGCCCGCTGACATCCGCCGAACTGAAAACGATTTTTCGGCCGTTGATGAGTGCAGGTCGACAGAGGATCAAGAACATTCGCGTGGCATACCTTGGGCCCGCCTTCAGCTTTACTCATCAGGCTGCGATCTCACGCTTTGGCGAGGCAGCTGATCTTGTGCCGGTGAGCACCATTGCGACGGTGTTTGAAGAAGTGAATCGGGGCCACGTGGACTTCGGTCTTGTGCCGATCGAAAACAGCACGGACGGGCGAATCGTTGATACGCTCGATATGTTTACCCGTCTTCCGCTGAGGATTTGTGGTGAAGTTCAGGTTCATGTTCACCATAATCTTCTGGCTCGCTGTGAACGAAGTGAAATCTCCGAAATCTACAGCAAGCAGCAGGCACTTTCTCAGTGCCGTGACTGGCTTTCCAAGAACATGCCTCATGCTCGGCTGATTGAAGTCACCAGCACATCCACGGCAGCTCAACTGGCTCGAGACAAGCCGAATGTCGCTGCTGTCGCCAGCTATCAGGCTGCAATCCAGTACGACGTGCCGATCGTGGCCGAGTGTATCGAAGATAATCAAAACAATGTCACGCGTTTCGCTGTCATCGGCGAAAGCGTTGCAGAGCCAACTGGTTCCGACCGAACAGCCATTCTGCTTCAGATTCCGCACCGGCCCGGTTCATTGTCGGAAGCTCTGGAAGCTTTCCGACGAAATAAGGTCAATCTAACGTGGATCGAGTCATTCCCGCTGCGTTCCCCGGCCGTGGGGTACCTCTTTTTCCTCGACTTCGAAGGTCATGTCAGTGAACCTCGAATCAGGAAAGCGCTGAAAGAGCTGGAGACTCTGCCGCCGGATCGGCTGGAGATACTGGGGTCCTACCCTCGAAGTGAACCATTGAAATAGCATTGATTTGCCGATCTGGGCTGAGCTCCAATCCGGCTCGATGACATTGTTTTGAAAGTTTGAAAACTCATGCGTCGGTTCTTGATTGCTGGTAACTGGAAGATGAACACCATTCGTTCGTCGGGGGTGGCTCTGGCGGGCGAATTGGCGGCGGTGGCGCCTCAGAGCGAAGTGGGCGTGGAAGTTCTGGTCTGTCCGCCGTATCCGTATTTGATTCCCGTTGGTGAGAAGCTTCAGGGGAGTGCTGTTCACCTGGGAGCACAGGACGTTTATTTCGAGTCTCCGGGGGCTTTCACGGGCGAAGTGGCTGTCGAGATGTTGAGAGACTGCGGCTGTCGCTACGTCATTCTTGGCCACAGTGAGCGTCGTCATGTCATGGGGGAAAGCGATGCGGTCATCAATCGGAAGGTGCGGGCCGCGATTTCTGGCGGTTTGGCGGCTGTTCTGTGCGTTGGCGAGCTGCTGAGCGAGCGACAGTCCGGGCAGACGGAAGAGATTCTGGATCGCCAGATGGAAGGTGGTCTGGCTGGAGTTTCGGAAGAGGAAGCGGCCGAGGTGGTGATTGCCTATGAGCCGGTTTGGGCAATCGGCACAGGTGTCACGGCGACTCCGGAGCAGGCTGAATCTGCTCATGAACATCTTCGCAAGTGGCTGTCTCGACGTTATACTCCTGCGTTTTCGGATCGCGTCCGTATTTTGTACGGGGGTAGTGTGAAGGCTGATAACGCTGAATCACTGCTGTCCCAGCCCAATGTGGATGGTGCTCTTGTTGGTGGGGCCAGTCTGAAGTCTGCCTCCTTTGTGCCGATTATTGAAGCGGCTCGCAAGCTGAGTACAGAGTGATGATGTCTGACCAGAGTTGCTTTATTGAAAAAGTCAGGGAAATGGATCAGAAGT
>JBKDRW010000175.1:0-2554 GCA_046341255.1 Planctomycetota bacterium | reverse complement strand
TAGCCCCGGTGTCGAAACATTTTTCGACCCCGGGGTTATTTTTTGCGCTCAACTTTGAGCCTTGGAAAATGGGTCGCCGTATCCCGCTTTTCCGCAACAACTTGCGATGAGTGTCGACCTCGGTCCCGTGCCTCTCGTCGCAAGCAGAGACACCCCAAAACGGATCTTTCCGGACGTCTCGGTCCCCACGATCGCGTTTTGTCTCTCGAAAACAGAGACACTCCCGGCTCGGGTTATGACCCCCACTGGCTTCACTAAGCAGTTTCGGATTTTCCAAATCGCGTTTTGGGGTTATGCGACCGCGAGGTTATGCCACGCACGAGACTCGCGTGTCTTCGTTTCGATCTGTCGACGAGATCAGGAAGGATTGGTATCGTTGATGAAGAGCATTGCCAACCTGCCCGAAGCGGTAGAGGTCAGACCGTCGAATACAAGCACGAGGCTGGATCAAGCGAGGAAGCAGGAAAGGCACCGACGGAAAATGTTCGCGTGAGGACATCGGGGAAATGCAGGAATCGAAGTTCTCGGGGCTCAACAGATGGCCGAACACGCGGAAGGCCTGGAAAAGTCTCAGCGAACGGGACAGAAGAGAGATCATAGCGAATTGGCAAAATGGACGCCTTGGCGAGAGAATCGATATCGAAGGCACTCAATCCGAGTCTTTAGGAGAGGTTAAATGCGACTGTTTCCCGTAGTTGTGTTAACGGCACTTGCTTCCGCGGCGAGTCCTTCACTCTGCGGTGATGAATCTACGACAGACGCGGAAGGTCTTCAGGGAACGTGGGAGGTGGTCGCAATGACCCTCGCTGGCCGTCCTGCGTCTGAAGTAGAATGCAAAGTCGTCGGGATCTCCTTCGGTGGAGAGAAGATGCAGATTTCGACAGTGTGTGACCACGAGGAATACTCGTTCACACTCGATCCCACGAAAAAGCCGAAGAGGATTTTTCTGGTCGATGATCGAGGCGGCTCGTACTCCGCAATCTATGAGCTTAAAGGTGACGAACTCAGGCTTTGCCTATCGGACAGATATTCGGGTAAATTTGCGGAAGACTGCCCGACAGAGTTCGCGGTGCCGGAGGGTTCGCGTATCAGTTTGTTCATACTAAAACGATCCAACATTGCTCCTGACGCAAACAAGGATGTGGAAGGTCTCCAGGGAACCTGGGAAGTCGTGGAAGGGGCCCACAATGGAGACGGCTGGCTGGGATTCGTGAGTGCGGCGTATAGGTTCAACGTCAAGGGCAAGACCATTCTGATTTCATCAAAGTTTGGGAATCCTCCAGAACCGACCGATAACTTGGAATGGTGTTTCAAAATTGACACGACAAAGGATCCGAAAGCGATTTATTTCGCAGATCACCACAGCAAGTTTGAAGGCAGCGTGTTGTACGGAATCTATGAGTTAAATGGTGATATACTCCGGATTTGCATATCCGAAGATTTGAAAGGCGCTCCAGCAGAGTTCAGTGCAGAGGAGGGCTCGGGTCGCATAGTGATGAAGCTAAAGCGTACCATTCCATCGGAAATCATCGGGGAGGTTGTCGGAGCGAAAGACGGCGAGACACTGACAATTAGGGTTGGTCAGCAGCGGAACGTGGATGTCCGACTCTTTGGGATTGATGCGCCAGAACGATCACAGGCATTCGGGACACAGGCTTGGAAACGGCTCGGCGCTCTGATGGTTGGAAAGACTGTCACAGTCAAGACCACGGGCGCGGATTCTGACAACAGAATCCTTGGCGAAGTGTTCGCCCCTGCCGAGTTAGCGAACGTCAACCTAATGCTGGTCTCTGAAGGCTTGGCATGGCATGACATCCAATTCGCAAAAGATCGACAGGACATTCAGGAAGCGGAAAGCATGGCGCGACGTACCAAGTCCGGACTGTGGAGTGACCCGAATCCTGTGGCTCCATGGCAATTCAAGAAAGCTCAAGCGGAGAAGGCGCAAGCGAGGAAAAAAAAGCGAAGTTGATGAAATGACCTGCAATCGCAAGGTGTTCGGTAGGGCGAAGTCCAACAAGCGGCTTTGGAACATTGGTGATCATGGAAACCGCGTGTCGCGACCGTTGCGTCGGGATCAAAAGTCGTGTTTGGGATCGGTTCTTCCGAGATTCTTGTTGTTGCTATGCCGGGCTGGGGTTAGGCCGAGTGTTCCGCAGAAGAAGAGAATTCGAATTCGATAGTGTTCAAAGATACGAAAGCCTCGTGCTGCAGACTTGATGGACGGGATGCGCCTGTTAATCCTTCCGACGGCTCGTTTCTGATTTGTCACCAGAACCAGGTCAGGATTCGGTCGAGGCCACCCTTCAATATGCGAGCCACCTGCTTCATCGTGCCGAGTCGGCTGCGGAATGTCCATGCGTGCCATGAGTCGAAGAATGCCCTGCCGCCACTTACCCCGGTGTCGAAACATTTTTCGACCCCGGGGTTATTTTTTGCGCTCAACTTTGAGCCTCGGCAAACGCGTCGCCTTATCCCGCTTTCCCGCAACCACTTGCGATGAGCGTCGTCGTCGGTCTCGAGCCTCTCGTCTCAAACAGAGACACGCTGAAGC
>JBKDRW010000174.1:0-8346 GCA_046341255.1 Planctomycetota bacterium | reverse complement strand
CCACAGCTGTTGCCGCATCCGCCAAGATGGCACTTAGGCATCTTGAACTTTGGCAGGCGGAGCTTTGGCATCTTCAGCTTTGGCATCTTGAAGCAGGACTTCTTGCAGCCACAGCTGTTGCCGCAGCTGTCGCCGCAGCAGTCAACAGCAGGAGCACAGCAGCTTGGCTCGCAAGCAACTGGAGCACAGCAGCTTGGGTCAGCTACGACGCCGCATGCTGCAGGTGCACAGCAGGTTGGCTCAGCAGCGGGTGCACAGCCGTGATCGCAGGCAGCCGGTGCACAGCATGATGCTTCAACCGGAGCACAGCAGGTTGGCTCGACGCTGCATCCGCAACCATGGTTGCTCTTGAAGCAGCCAAACAGACCAGCCTGAGCGCTGGTAGCCATCGAACACACAACGAGAGCCGCAAACAACTTGATCGCTTTCATCTCAATTCTCCTGACACATCGGTCTTGCTGAGGAACCAGGGAATCATCTTGAATGCACACGCCGCATTCTTGTTTTCTGATGAGTCCTGTATTCGCTCTTGGGTAACACCGCTAATGTTTTCGGAATGGCTGGACTCTGAGTTCAAGGCAAAGCGCAACGATTGCCGGTTAGTTTGTCGTCTGTGTGGGACTGTAACGGCTGTATCGATTCTGCTGAGATCCTCGTTCTACAATCGTGTCTGAAATCGCTTGACGAGTTCATTTTGCGGTTCCTGACCAGGGAACCATCGTGGTGACTCGCACCGAGGCCGGCAGTGCCGCCGGACGTCAATCCGGTCAGCGATACTCAGAAGAATGCTGTCTCGCAGACGGAGGAAACCGTTTCCGTTGGAAATTGGTGTCGGTCGGGGCTATCCTCTGACCGGGTTCGGATGACTCGGAGAAGATCCACGCGCGGTGCGTTCGTGGACCCATCCACGGAAGCCACATGACATACTCAACGCTTCCCGAGACGGAATGCTCGATGTTTCCATGCGAAGCTGCCCCGCAGCTGAGCAACAGTCCTGACTTCCTCGAAATCACCTTCCCCTGTCATCAGCCCCCGAGAATTCCACCAGCACCTTCCTGGACGTTGATTTTGCAGTCTCGTTCAGCCATCGACTCCGCTTGACCCACGATGTGCTCGGCGCGGACTCGAACGTGCTCGCAGACCTGCTGGAATCGTCTGAGGGGCGAATCCCTCGGGTTCAGTTCTGGATCGATGAACATGTTGCCAGCGCAAATCCCGAGCTGAGGCAACGCCTTCGTGCCTTTGCACGGAAGAATGCAGAACGATTCGAGGTCGTGGGGAATCCGCAACTGATCCCTGGCGGCGAGGCGGTGAAGAATGACATTCATATCCTTGAACGGATGCTCAAGGTCTTTCACGAAGCAGACCTCGACCGTCGCAGCTATGTCGTTGTGATCGGTGGCGGGGCAGTTCTGGATGCGGTCGGCTTTGCAGTGGCCATTGCCCATCGGGGACTGCGGTTGATCCGCATCCCGACAACCACACTGGCTCAGGCGGATTCCGGCATCGGTGTCAAGAACAGTGTCAACCTGTTCCAGAAGAAGAACTGGCTCGGCACTTTCGCTGTGCCATGGGGCGTCGTGAATGATCGCAAACTTCTGGAGACACTCAGTGATCGAGACTTTCGCTGCGGCTTCTCTGAAGCGGTCAAGGTGTCTCTGCTGAAGGACGAAGCATTCTTTCTTCGGCTGCTGCGGGATGCTGAAGCTATCGCTCGACGGGAACAACCCTGCTGGCAGGCGATCGCAGACTCCGCGAAGTGGCACCTGCGACACATTACAGCAGGTGGCGATCCTTTTGAGATGCTTGAGGCTCGGCCCCTTGATTATGGTCACTGGTCAGCCCACAAGCTGGAAGCCATGAGCAACTTTGACTTACGACACGGGGAAGCGGTTGCGATCGGGGTTGCCGTGGATACGGTTTACTCCAGTCTGGTTCACGGCCTGCCCACCGAAGATGCAGATCGGGTTCTGTCAGCACTCGATCAACTTGGTTTGATGATCGACCACCCGACCCTGCAGCGGACCGAAGAATTGTTCACAGGCCTTGAGGAATTCCGCCAGCATCTTGGTGGACGGCTCACGATTACCATGCTTGAAAAAATCGGACGTCCAATCAATGTCCATCAGATCGACCGTCGCCGCATGGTGGACGCAATACAACGCGTTGTCGATCGAGTGGCCTCCGCTCGCTGACTTTCTACAAATCCCTCTGGGTCAGACAGCAGTCAGGACCCTTCCCGCCAATCGCCGCAGTGCGACCAGCGATGGCGGTGACCTCCAACCGCTCGTCTTTCATCCATACGGATGACGCACTCTGATGGAAAGTCCTAAGTCTGACAGGCGTTGCCCTGCAGCATCCGGGCCCGTGCCATGGCATCTTCCGCTTCGAAGATCTTTCCGCATCGCTGGCAGATCACAGAAAGCTGAGTGAACGAAAATGGATCGTTGGGCGCCAGTTCGGTCACCTTCACCGCGTGTGCGATGGCCTCATCAAATTTGCCGAGCTTCTGGAGATGCACACCGAGAGCCATGTGAGCCTGCACGTTGTTGGCATCGATGGTCAGAATGTGCCTCAAAGCTTCAACACAGCCTTCCAGATTTCCTGACGACTTCAGTTTCATCGCCGCGTCGTAAAGCTTGTTGGGATCCAGTTCAGCAGCAGCGTCAGACATCATTCAGCCTTCGGTAAAAATGGGCAGATCATTTCCTGGTATGGTAGACGTTCAAGGCTCTAATTCAACGAGCCACGAGTCCTCGCTTCTGAATCGTCAGAAGCGAGATGCTCACGATGACGCCCCAAACCCGGCGACCTGGACGGGATTCAGTGGATTTCACCAAGTCGTTCATCAGTGGTAAACCCTGAGGCCAGCGCAAGCGATTGGCGGAAGCAGCGAACACGATCCTCGCATACGGAGCGGTTTCGTTCACCATCCTGACAGACGGCTCCTCGCACCGCGATGATATCGGGATTCGCCGCCAGCAGATGAGGCAGATCCGCCACTGTCACTTTTCCAGCAAGTGCCAGTCTCACCGACGCACGCGATGTGACAGTACGGAGTTCCTGCATCTGCTCGGGACGGAGCCAATTGCACAGGTTCGTTCCGTCCTTTCGATAGGTGTCGATGAGCAGCACGGCACAGCCACTTTCAATCGCGTATTGAGCCACATCGAAGGCCGTCGGGCTACGCGATTGCTGGTGGTCTGCGTAGGCAACCGCAACCCAACGAGCTGTTGATGGAAGCTCGTGTCGAACCCGGTCGAGGCTCGATCTCCAGTCACTGCCCGGTCGGACGGCATCGTAAAGCCCCATCTTCAGAAACGCCGGCTGGGCATTTTCGAGGCAACGCAACAACTGCTGCTTTCCTGCCAGCATGTTGGACCAATCTCTCAGTTCGCCCAAGGCAACGCTCAGCGGTCGACATGAATCCTGTAGAGAGAGAACCGAGGCAATCTGATCGATCGTCTCCGCCGCGGCGCATCCGAGGGGACCGTGCTCGGGCTCTTTGATATCCACAATCTCTGCACCACCGCTAATAGCGGCGATCGTTTCTTCCGACGAGCGTACGGAAACAAGAAGCTTTGCAGTTCGAGCCATACCAGAGCCCTCCGGTCAAACCGGATCAGCGATGGACAATGAAAAAACGCCGGAACAGACGACTGTCCCGGCGTTCGCAATTCAACACGTTTCACAAGAGCCATCAAGGTTCAGGAGCGGCTTCTTCGGCTTCGCCTTCAGATTCCTCTGGCTCCTCTTCCATTTCCAGTTCGGCGTCCAGATCGATGTCTTCACCACCATCAATTTCTGCGTCGATCTTGACTTCCTCTTCAACCTCCTCCTCAGGTGGTGGAGCCACAACCTGGATGATTGGAGTCCCATCAGGGTTCAGAGCCTCCTTAACGGGCTGCATGAAGTATCGGCGCTTCCCACGTCCGAGCAAGGTCGCGAGAAGATCTTCAGCTTTGTCCTTCTCATGGTACAGAAATCGGCCTTCTTCACGCATGGTGCTGCTGTAAACGACCCAGACAATCCGTCGACGCTGCATCGCCTCTTTCGCACGTTTAGTACGAGGCTTGGCGACCTTCTTCTTCTTCGGAGCCCCCTCTTTTTCACCCTTCGTGGCTCTCTTCTTTGAGCCGGCTTCGGCCTTCTCAGCGCCGTCTGCGGATTTGCGGGACTTCTTTTTCTTCGCGGTGGTGTCAGTTTCCGCGGCCTCAGCCGCTTCCACTTCCCGACGCATTGCGAGTCGACTTTTTGCCATTGTTCCTACCAAACCTTGGGCAGCCCAACGGCCGGATTCACGGGGAATCGCGGTCGAGGCATCTGACTGGAATAAGGGTTCGCCACACGCCACGTCCATCCAGCGCGTAGTCCTCCCGGTGTTGAAGGGCGAAAGGATAGCAGCGAATTCCTTCCGATTCCACCGGGGCTCGGAAATTTGCGGAGTCGATAAGCCCGATTCAATAATTTGCACTCCGGACACCCCGCCTCCCCTCGGGGATCTCCGCTCATTCGTCCGGGACATTTCGAGGAAGATTGCCGCAATTTCCAACCTCCCCGAATTCCGGATGGTTTGGCGGCAGACGGGTTCAGATCCATACCTTACCCCGCCCGAGCGGTGAATTCGTTATTTCGCGGACAGGAAGGACGTTTCGCGTGTTCCACGTGGAACGCATTCATCGTTAAATTCGCCTTGTTCCCAGAAAACACAGAACCCATCAAGACCCACCGAACACGCTCAGCAGCTTGCCCGGCTCGACCGCCGGCGGATTGATCCGTCTCCAGATTGCCTCGCCCCGGCCAGACCGAGCACCGGTCAATTCGTGAGTCGGGGGCGAACACGTCACCACGACCCTGTGCTCGATCCGAGGCCTGCAATCAGACACGCCCGAGGGCCGACCGATCTCTACGGTTTCCACTGTGATGATCAAACAGGACCGCCGGTGAATGCGTCAGGATGAGTCCGCCAAATACCACTCCAAAGACTTTGCCAGCCGTTGCAAACCAAACCCTCAAGATCGCCTTCAATGCGCCGCGGGATCGTTTTCGTTGGAGCATTCCCGTGCTGCGCGGTAAAGTCTGCAAACGCGTTCGGTGACATTGCCCGTCCCAGCAGCCCCTTCGATCGAAGATGATCTCAAATGTTGACCATCAAAATGGTGGTGTTCGCAGGCCCTTTGGCAACTCTTGCTCGACATCATCGGCCGAACAGGACACTCAGAACCCCGTGACATCAATGACTCATCGTCCTGCCAAGGCCGAATGGATCGTTGTGGGGGCGTTTCTGACCATCGGAACGATCTTGCGGTGCTGGCACCTTGACCGAGAATGCGTCGAGCATTTCGACGAAGGCGTGTATTCGTCGATACTTTGGTACGACGGTGTTTATGGGCCAACCTACCCGGCCCGTGAATTTTTCGCACCACCGGGTTTGCCCACAATGATTGAGGTGGCTTCATGGATTCCAGGAGCCAGCCGCATGGCTCCTTTTCTTCCCTCAATCTGCTTTGGAATCGGATCAATCATCCTCTTCTGGTGGATTGGCCGCACATGGTTTGGGACGGCTGCCGGTGTCGTACTCGCTGCGACCGTCGCAATGAGCGACTTCCACATTCAATATTCCCGAATGGCCCTGACGGATGTGCCCACCCTGTTCTGGATTGTTCTGGCAGTTGCCATGGGAGCACTGGCGATCGATCGACAATCGCTGAAGGTTGCTGCGGCCGCCGGGTTCTGTTGCGGCATTGCGTGGTGGATCAAATATACTGGCTGGCTGCCCCTCGCAATCGTCGGCAGCGGCGCTGCGTTGTGGTGGATCCGCAGCGGTCGTCAAAGGACTGATGTTCGTGCTTTGAAGACACTGATGATTGTCGGATTGATGCTTGTCACCGCATTTGCCACGTTCGCTCCCTGGTGGATTCAGCTGCAATCCATCGGCGGGTACTCCGCGATCACAGCTCATCATCGATCCTTTGCAGCTTCCGGAGATTCGCTGTTCAGTGCCTGGCGAAAAAACATGACAGATCAACTGTCATTTCAGATCTTCCAGGACGGAATCTTCGGAGTCCTCTCGCTTGGGCTCGGTGTGCTCTGGGCGGCATGGATTCGCTGGAATGCTGCCGTTTGCTCCACGTGGAACAAAACGGATGCCGTATCAGCTCAGGCAAACTCTTCCGACTCAACTTTCCCTCCGCGTTCACTTGCTCTTCGGTTCATCGTGGCGTCAATCGCTCTGATTCTCCTGTCGCTTCGAATTCGCACGCCTCTCATGATGATGTGCATGACGCTCGGTGGAATCGCCGGCATGCATCTCTGGCCGGTCCTGCATCGCGTCTGGATTCGACGCCGAACAAATGATGTCTCTCCTGCCGCTCCCGACGCCATGCGGCTGACTTCCGGTGATCTTGAGGTCGCTGCGACCGCCGACCCGTCGCTTGGTTTTTCAGTGCTGCTGTGCTGGTTCATGGGCCTGCTGATTGTGACTCCACTTTACCATCCCTACGCCCGACTGTTCTTTCCGCTCCTGGCATCCATCTGGATTGCCAGTGCTGCCGGTGTCAGCTGGTGGCTGGAGTCTAATCTGAGCGTCGCCAGACGAGGTATCCCGCTGACCAAGGTCTCGCGCTGGCAAACCATGGCTCAATGGATTGTCGGAGCAATGGTGGCGGGTGCAGTGCTGGCGTCATTCGTACAGTTCAATCAGAACTATGAGCTCGAGCCTGTTCCACTTTCGGAATTGCTGTCTGTCCCCGGCTACGAAGAACGACGATCCATCGAGCATGCTGCATTGGCAATTGCCGATTCCTGTATGGCCTCGGCACGCGACGAAGTTCCGCCGGACTCTGTGACGAGGGTTCCTGTTGGCGAAACGATTCATCCCGGCAAGATCCTGCGAGCAGACGCTGGAAACCCGGAAGAGAGCGGGAGATCACAAGAGCCGACTGACGATTTGCCGCAGTCACAGACTGAGTCTCGAACTTCGTCAAGCTCAACGAACGAACAGTCGGCAGCAGACTCGAATGATCCGAGTCTCATAACAAACACCCCGATTCACCCCCGTTATTCGATGGAACAGCGTCGAGTCGAGAAGATGATTGTCTACGTCTTTGGCGAGCCGGCTCTGCTCATGCACCTGAATGCCGCAGGCATCACCGCGGCCCCGATCAGCCATCTGAATCTGCAAGACCCTGGCGACAAGACTCCAGCCATACCGACCTTTGTTGTGATCGGACCTCATGCAAAACGGACAAAAGGCTTTTGGGACGAACGCTTTGCCAGAGCGTCAATCCTCGCGGAAGTGGCAGAGGTCCCGTATTTTCCAGGCACGGCCACGCTGCTCGATCTCTTCTCCCTGAAGTGGCGTCGCCTGCACCCGGAATCCTCGCAGCAGATCTTCGAAGTTTATCGAGTACTATAACGGCTCCGGTCCCGGGCATCGTTCGACCCAGATCAGCCGCGGGATTACGACAGCCAACGCTCCCGTAATCAACTCGCTATCAGATAAGGCATGGACCACAGATCGCATGTGGACCTTCTTTACGTTCATGCTTTGCACCACGTCTTATGTCTTAAGAGGCCCGTTTTTCTGGAGGTCCAGCGTTTTCAAACTGGACGCGGTGATCCCTCAACCCAAACAACGCGACGGGCTTGCCGGTCCTGACCAGAGGCGATCAGCGAGGATTGATCCGCCATTCGAGAGGCAACCGCGAAAGCAATCGTCTTTGCCCACCTGCCGCTCCTCGCGTCATGAGTCTACGGCCTGCAGGTTCCGAGGAACTTCCCATCCAAACGGAGAAGACTTGTTTTGATCACCCGAGCTTGAAATTCGAAACGACCGAATTCTGATTTCAAAGGCCGCCTTCACCACCATAGATCCTTGACGTGACCGACGGCGTTTCGAGGCATTTCTGAAGGAACTGCAATCCATCAACCACTGCAGAGCATTCCTCGGCACGACGGCCGACCCAAATCATCAACGCAGCATCTACGCTGCTCATGACCTGTAGCAGAGACCTGAGCGCTTGAGATTGAGCGGAGAAAAGGCTCCAGAAGACGATGCACAAGATTGGTACAACATCGATCCTCATCAACCCTGAATAATCTCGGAGACGGAGGATCAAACACCAAGGTCCTTCAACACTCTATTCAACCTCGATCAACTCAGAAGACTGGGCCCCGTCGCGTCTGCTTCGGTTTGCCCAGACCTCAATTGAGGGAATGGCTCCCAGCCTCAGGAGATCAGGTCCATTGCTTAGATGAACCACCAGCAGACCGTCTGTCACCTGGTAACCCAGTCGATGATTGCGGAGCAGCGCGAGATCGGGTCGCCTCAGAACAATGCGACTG
>JBKDRW010000173.1:0-2054 GCA_046341255.1 Planctomycetota bacterium | reverse complement strand
CTGGACCGCCGCTATTGGCAAACGTGACTCGGATCGGGCCGATGATGCATCTGCGGAGTCGGCCGTCTCGACTTTCGAAAGGCCGCCTGATGAGCCGCGTCAGGCTGCACGGCAGGTGCCTTTGCGCAGGTGCGACGGTGCGGTGAGAGCATGAAAACACGACGGGAAAGAAATCAGGATCACTATGAACAAGACCTTTGATGTCGCCATGAGTGCAGCTCGCGCGGGTGGTGAAGTACTGGCCCGCTGCTTTGAGAACGGATTCTCCGTCCGCAGCAAAGGACTTGCCGACCTCGTCACCGACGCAGACATCGCATCGGAACGAATGATTGTCGAAATCATTCGCGCGACTTTTCCGGATCATGCAATTCTTGGAGAGGAGGAAAACTCCGGTGACACCACGGCTGAGCACCTGTGGATTATTGATCCTCTGGACGGCACTACAAACTTCGCACATCGTATCCCCCATTTTGCAGTCTCGATTGCCTACATGCATCGCGGGAAGGCACAGTGCGGAGTCGTCTGGAATCCGATCCGCGATGACATGTATGAAGCACTTCGCGGTGAGGGGGCTCGCCACAATGGACTTGCCATACGCGTTGGTACTCAAACTCGCATGAGCGAAGCTCTGATCGGGATCGGTTTCTATTACGATCGCGGGGCCATGATGGAGGCAACGCTCGGGGCCGTCGGAGACTGCTTTCGACGCCAGATTCACGGTGTCAGGAGATTCGGGACAGCGGCGCTGGATCTCGCTCACGTGGCAACCGGGCTGTACGGAGCGTTCTTTGAGTTCCAGTTGTCCCCCTGGGACTTTGCGGCCGGTCAACTGATCGTGGAGGAAGCCGGCGGAACTGTGACCACGTGTACGGGCGAGTCTATGCCGCTCCAGAAGTCGAGCATACTTGCATCGAACACGCTGCTTCATCAGGAAATGCTGGAGACGGTCGGCCCCTACATTTCAAGGTTTTGAAGAACTGCGCAGAAAGCCACCGCAGCACAACAGTAACGCTCGTTACATTCGGAATCCGGAAAGAAAACGCGCGAATGAATTCGGCTGCCAGGGTTGCGATTTTTCGCACGCCGCTGTTTTTGGGGTATGGTTGCCAAAATTCATCACTCGATCCGGATGCCACCCGGTCGACGAGAAATCCGAGTCGCCACAGCCGAGCAGAGAGTTTTTCAATGCGAACATTGCTGAAGAAACTCCTGAAGGACGAATGCGGGATGATCATCTCTTCAGAGATTGTCATCGTGGGAACTATCCTAGTGATTGGATCGATTGTTGGTCTCGCATCACTCTCACATGCTGTCAATAATGAACTCAATGACGTCGCTCGGGCCTGCGACCAATCCTATAACGACGCGGACTCGAGTGGCTCCGACAATGGCGACTATACGCTGACGAGCAGCGTCGGCGTTCCTGAAATGGCTGGCTACTAGGCGATCACCGCCGGGCCAAAGATTGCTGACATCGGATGGTTAACACCCATCAACAAAAAGCACCCTTGCCGAAGACACGCTCGGCAAGGGTGTTTTCGTTGCGTCATCGCACATACCCATGCGGATCGAACTCTCCCTGACCCGCCATTCTGCTCGATCGGCAGAATACTCATTCTGCCAGAATCGGCGTCTTCAGACTGCAGAGGGCCAGGCTGATTGCCACGACTACGACAAATAGGCTGATGTGAGGGCGGTAGAGACAGTCTCGACAAGCTCGTGGCGTGGAACAGGTTTTCTGAGTACACGAAATGCGCTTGCGTCTGAAGCATCCCGACAGACTTCCTCACTGAGATCTGACGTGATCAGAATGCAGGGACGAACGATGTCGAGTTGCTTCATGATCCGCATCGTTTCAATGCCAGTCAGGCATTTCATATGCATGTCGAGCAGAACGATGTCAATCCTTTGCTGCTTCACGACTTCGACCGCTTCTTCGCCGGATTCGGCTTCGTGCAACGTCAGAAACGGACGACTTTCGAGAACTTCGCGGAGCACTTTACGGAATGAAGGATTATCATCTGTGATCAGAAGCTGAAACTGTTTCTGGATCA
>JBKDRW010000172.1:0-2550 GCA_046341255.1 Planctomycetota bacterium | reverse complement strand
GAGGGCGAGGAGGAGGAGGACGCCGAGGAGATCGAAGACGAGGACCACGGACACGGCGACGAGCCCGAAGTCGTCGTCCCCGACGCGGTCCTCCCCGCCCGCCGTGAGCCGCCGGAGGCCGCGTGAACCCCGCCCTCGCCCAGGACCGCACCGCGCTGCGCGTGAACCTCACGGTGCCGACCACGGCGGTGCGCCTTGGCCCCTTCGCCTTCGACGGGCTCAAGGCGCTCATCGGCATGGACCTCGCCGACGTGCTCGCGTCGCTGATGATCGGCCCGCGCACCCAGCGCCCGGTCCTCGGCGGCGTCGTGGACGTGTACCCGCTCGCCATCCCCGACGGCGAGGGGCTCTCCGTGCCCATCAAGCTGCTCGGGGAGATCGGGTTCTACAATTTATGCTTTGCAAAGCATAAGTTGTATTATGCAGAGCCCGCGCTTATGCGGAGTCACGACTCGCCGATCACGACGCCAACGCGCATCTCGACGAGCCGGACTCCGCATAACGTCAGCGCCGCCGGAGCAGCTCCATCAGCTTGTCGGACGGGTTGAAGGTCCCGGGCTTGAGGCTCGGGGGCACCACGGCTTCGAGGGTCTCCAGGCGTTCGCTGGGATCCTGACGCAGGTAGATCTCCGTGGTCTGCGTGCTGGAATGGCCAAGCCAGAGCGACACTTTCCGGATGTCGCGCGTTGCCTGCAGCGTGTTCATCGCGCAGGTGTGCCGGAGGACATGCGGCGACACCCGCTTCCGGGTGAGCGAGGCGCACGCGTCCGAGGAGGCCGCCACGTGCTTCCGCAGGATGTACTCGGCCCCCGAGCGCGTGAGCGCGTCGCCGCGCGCGTTGACGAACAGCTCCGGCACCGCGACGGTCCCGCGCACGGCGAGCCACGCCCGGACGCTGGCCGCAACCACCTTCCAGAGCGTCAAGACTCGCTCCTTCCGTCCCTTTCCGCGGATCCGCAGGTCGAGGTACTTGTCCCGGAAGGTCAGCTCGTCCATGCGGAGCCCGACGAGTTCGGACACGCGGAGCCCGCCGGTGAGCCCGACGTGGAACAGCGCGCGGTCGCGGACCCCCATGCGCGTCGTGGGGTCCGGCGCGTCGAGGATCGCCTGCGACTCGGTGCGGTCGAGGTGCGGGACCGGCCTCGTCTCCGTGTGCTGGAACGGGATCGCGAGCACGCGGCGGATCTGCTCCAGCCCCGAGGGCAGCCGGTGCTCCATGAACCGCATGAACGACTTGATCGCCGCGAGCCTCGCGTTTCTCGTGGAGGCCGACGCACTCCGATCCTTTTGCAGGTGCTCGAGGAAGGCCAGGATGAGCGTCGCGTCGAGCTGCTCGAAGTGGACGTCGGACGGCGCGGTGCCGGCCCGCCGGGTGATGAACGCGAAGAGGAGCTGGAACGCCGTCGCATAGGCGTCGCAGGTGTGCCGGCTGGCACCGCGTTCCACCGGGAGGCGCTGGAGGAGCCAGGCGCTGATGTGCGGCGCGATGGGGCTCATCGGGCACCTCCCGCATCGAATTCGGCACATGCATCCGCGATGTCCGTCATGAGGGTCGGGGACGCGTGCAGGTACCAGCTCGTCGACGCCACGGAGGAGTGCCCGAGGTAGGTCGTGAGCGCCGTCATGTGTCGGCCGATCGCGCCGTGCTCGCGCGGGCACGCCTCCAGGTTGCGCACCGCGAACGTGTGGCGAAGATCGTGGATCCGCGGCCAGACCAGCGGCTCCCCGACCTTCCCGGCCGCCGGGCGGAGGCCGATGTTCCGCGCGACGCGGAGGAACACCTTCCCGAACGTCGAGTAGTTGACCGCGCTCTTCCGTCGCGAGATGAACAGCGGCTCCTCCGGTTCCGCCGCGGCCCGCCAGCGGTCGCGGTAGGCGTCGAGCGCCGATCGGGTCGTGGCATGCAGAGGGAGGAGGCGGGACTTGTTGAACTTGGTCTGCCGTACGACCAACCCGTCGGACGTGAGATCACCCATGCACAGGCGAAGTGCCTCCCGGACCCGCATCCCCGTCACCGCCAGCAACGCGAAGAGGGTCGCGTAGGTGTCGGGTGCGCATGTTCCCCGGGGCTCCAGCCGCCCGGCGGCCTCGACGAGCGAGCGGACTTCGGCCTCGGTGTAGATGTGCGGCGGCCGCCGATGCCGCTTGTGGGCGAACACCTGGGCCGGGGGGACCTCGTGCCGGGCGTCCTCGAGGTGGACGTACCGCGCGAAGATGTTGAGGTGCTGCATCCGGTTGCACCGCGCGTTCGGCGAGCGGGCGGTCGCCGCCCACGCGATGGCGGTCTCGGTGCGCAGGTGGGTGTCGCCGCGCGCGACGGCGTACGCGACGAACCCCTTCAGGTGGTACTCCGCCTGCTCCATCTTGAAGCCCGCCGCCCGGCGGACGGTGACGTACGTGGCGGCCAACTCGGTGAGCGTCATCACGACACCCCCACCGGCCAGGGCCGGGCCACCGTACTGAGCGACCCCACATCCACCTTGGCGTAGATGCGGGTCGTGTCGAGCGTGGCGTGGCGGAGGACCGCGCCGATCCCGGCGAGCGACATCC
>JBKDRW010000171.1:0-5530 GCA_046341255.1 Planctomycetota bacterium | reverse complement strand
ACTTCAGCGTTCACTGGTTGAGCAGGAGGTCGCGGACGCGGCAGCGAGTGACGGTCGATCATTGCTGGGGTGTGATCGACTGAGTGTGGCGGTTCGTAAGGGCAAGGCCATCATTATCCGCGCCGTCAGCGGACAAAGCAGTGTCAATCAGAGGGCCAATCTGATCGTGGCGATGAGTAAACTGGCTCGTCGTGTCATCGAGATGGGCGAGACGCTCGTTTACACAGGCAAGATCGACGGGCTGGCTCCTCAGATCGAGGAACCTCTTGCTGCCTTTGTGCAGGAGAGCGGCTCGCGGATGGTGATGCTGATCCCGACGTTTGAAAATGATACCCTGGTTCGCGAGCAGGGTGAGGAAGCTGACCGCGAGCGACGTAAAACACGCCCGAAGGTGACCGGGTGCCTGATTGTGGAACAGATTGCGGAATCTGAACCGGCGCCCCAGCTGGAGCAGCGAGCGGAATTGCTGGCCGATCACGTCGGAGCAGCACTCTGGAATTCTCGTCAGCACGGTCGAATCTTCGGTTTGAGTGTGTGGAAGCTCATTGGTTCGGGACTCGAATGGTTCCGAGGTCGAAAGTTGATGATGACTCTGGCTGTTGCCGCGGCGATTGCCGTCGTTTCCGCGGCCATGACATTGATCCAGCTGGATTATCCCGTGAAAGCATCCGGGACGCTGATGCCTGCGCGACAGCATGCCGTCTTTGCCACATGGGACGGTCAGATTTCCCGGGCAGGATTAAAGATTGATGGTGGTAACAATGTGAGTTCAGGAGACATCCTGATCGAGCTCGAGAACAACGAGCTCAACAACGAGATTGACGAAGCTGCCGCCGCTGTCCAGAAACACAAGGACATCAAAACCGCGAAGCAGGAAGAGAAAGACTCGGCCATGCTGAGTCGCAACAATACCTCGGCGGATTCTGATCAGTCGCAGGCTCAGGTCAAACGGCTTGATGTGGAGCTCACCCGCATCGAAGGCGAAATCCTTGCTGCCGAACTCCATCTGCAGAACCTGATGAAACGACGACAGGATCGACTGACGATCAAGGCTCAGGCCTCGGGCAGGATCCCGAACTTTCAGTTGCGGCAGCTCCTGGAAGATCGTCCGGTCAAGCAGGGCGATCATTTGTTTGACATCATGGACGAAAGTGGTCCGTGGCGTCTCGAGGTCATGCTTCCGGAATCAAAAATGGGGCACATTCTGCGTGCGCAGCGGGAGCGACGATCCGCCGGGCTGGGAGAAGAATTGGCAGCCGAGTTTACGATGGCCAGCTATCCGGAGTATCAGTTCCCATGCCGCGTGACTGAAGTGGCGACTCGTTCCACGACGGATACCGAAGACGGAACGGTTTTCGAACTGATCGCTGTGCCGGATCAGCCGGAACAGCTTCCCGAGAAAAGCATCGGTCTCGAGGTGGACGTTCGTATCACGACCGTGAAGGTCTCGTTGTTCTACTGGTGCTTTGGTGACGTGATTGATGAAGTGCGGAAATATTTCTGGTTGTAGTCCATCCTGAGATGAATCGAGAATCAGCAGAGCGTTCCTGCCGGGGGCAGGATCAGCAGAACGCGGAACCCTGATTCAGTCGGTGCAGCAGAAAGGTGTCTGCAGAAAACATGCTGGCTCGGCGGCTGACAACACAGGGGATCGAGCGGTTCGATACGTATCTCTCCGCGCTGCGAACGGATGCCACGATCGATGCCCCGATGGAATTGCTGACCGGCTCGGACACGTCGGCTCCTCTGGATGCCGAAGTGGATGCAACGGTTCGCGAGTTCCATTCCCGACTGGAAGTGGCCGAACATCTGAACCGGATTCTGAAGATTGACTCGGGGACATTGAGAACCGATTCCGGGTTCTGGTCGTGGCTGGCCCTGTGCTGGTTCGAGTCACTCTGTCCGTTTCGAAACGGGCGGTGGAGGCCAGGTGATCGCAATCGATGGATTGCCGATCTCGAGGATCCTCGCAAAGCGTGTCGTCATATTCTGGCCGGGCCCTTCCAGGTCTATCGAGCGCATCGAGATGATCCGACTCGCGCGATGGCGTTACTCTGCGGAACTCCGGATCATCTGGGCCCACTTGTGACATTGATCGCCTCGCATCCATCTCTGGTGACCTGCAAGGCAGTTGTGGGGGCAGCGACGCGACTGTATTACGATTCAGCCAAAGGTCGAAATCGCTCAGGACTGACCGGCAAAGGCCCGGGGAGTCCTCGTCGTTTCGCCGACATTCTGAGTCAGCTGGATCTGACATGGGATCTCCACTCACTTGGTACCGAAGAACTGCTCGACCTGCTGCCCGCCGAATTCGACGAATTTCGACGTCAGAAACAATCGAGCCGCCAGCGCCCGCTGATTGAATGATCGAGCGTTTCTCTGCTTCAGAGATCTCCACTTCCACACCTCAACAGACGTCGTGAGAAACCGCGTCGAAGACTGACGTGCGAGACAACACAGGGCAGTGAGTTTTCCAACATCGATCTGATGTCGTTCTGGTACCGGTCAGCATGGATCATGTTGGGATAGGGACGAAACGGCCCCCGGGAAACGCTCGCCCGTGCTGGGTCCGTCAATTCCCCTTTGTCATTCTTTCGATTGACCTTCACCCACCTTTGCCGGCAGCACTCATCCCCGGCGGTCTTCCGAATGTATTCGGCGTCAGCACGGCAGGTTCCCGGATGCCGAATTTCCTCATCAACACCATGTTTCGGCGTCGCTGAACATGTGCACTCGGACTGTGTGCAGACTGCTGATCTCTGGCTTCGATGAACGCCATGAAATCCTGAGAGTGTGCGAAACGCCATTGACGGCAGGCAAGTCAATGTGTTTTCATTCGTACTCCGGAGAAGAGTTTTGAGATAAGAGTGGTGATCGGTGCGTGATCTGATTCACATTCTGACGATGGTGGCCTTCGCGGTTCATGCCGTTGTGGGATGCTGTCTGCACCATCATCATGAGGCAAACTCGGCGATATCAGTCGATGATCCGGACATTTTGTCTGTGCGGTGCCGACATCATTGTGCGCATCACGAAGATTCGCGACCGGTCGGCGACAGCCACCAGGAACGACCGTCGAACGACGAACCGCCGTGTCACGAGTCGACGTGTGCCTTTCAGGCCGAGCGGCTCATTCGAATGAACGAGATTCTCGGCTCGTTCCAATCGGATACATTTTCACTCGCGTTGCCGATACCCTCTCTCACGAGCGATGCTGTTGCTGGCTTTCCGCGCACACCAGGCACCACAGAATTCCTGCACACCGATGCGCAATCGCTGCGCGCGTCCCTTCAGGTGTGGCTCATTTAGTCTCAGACGAGTCACGTTCCGTCGTGCGCATCACGCCAGTCCTGCGTGATGCCTGTCTTTTGACACACATGCCCATCGCTGAAACACGTGCCGCGTGATTGACACACGCGGGACATGAAACGGTGAGCCGTCGTTCTTCGAGACGACTGCAGCTTCCGCTTTGAAATCCCTCAACCGCTCCGGGGCCCCTATGTCTTCAGAGAGTCGCAATCCTGTATCGCGCATGCGATGGATAATCGCGTTCATCGTCTGTGGTTCCGCCGCCATGAGTTTGACTTTCTGGTGGCCGAGACTCAGCAGACTGATTGACAACGCATCCGGAAAGTCGAGTGCTTCATCGGCGGCAGATGTGCATGATCATGAGACAGAACATGATCATGCACATGCGGGCCATTCCGATGGCGAATCACTCGAATTGTCCGACGTTGCCATGAAAAACCTCGGACTGACAGCTCAGTATCTCAAGCCACTTGAAGTTTCATCATTTCGCCGAACGATCACCATTCCTGCCGTTGTCGTGACGAAACCCGGGCGAACCCAGATCGAGGTCTCGGCCCCGCTGACGGGTATGGTGACGCACGTCCATGCGGTCACGGGCGAGTCGGTCGTTCCTGGAACCATGCTGTTTGAAGTGCGACTGACGCACGAAGAACTCGTCACAGCACAGACGGAGTTTCTGAAGACGCTCGGTGAACTGGAAGTGGAGAAAGTCGAGATTGCCAGACTGGAAACCGCAGCGGAGAGCGGCGCCATTGCCGGACGCACGCTGCTGGAGCGCAAATACTCTCGAGATAAACTGGAAGCCCTGATTCGTGCTCAGCGTGAAGCGCTGAGGCTGCATGGACTGTCAGATCGCCACATCGAGGAAATCGAGAGAGAACGTCGACTTCTGCGGAGTCTGCAGATCGTCGCACCCTCCATCGACACACATGATCACTTGGAGGAACTGCACCTGAGCGGCAGGTCGGTGCAGCCCGTCTCCCATGGCCAGACTGGCTCAACACATGTGAAGGGTGCCGAAACACCTGATGATGATCAGCTGCCGGATCTTGTGATCGAACGGCTGTCGGTTCGAAAAGGGCAATCCGTCACCGCGGGCGAAACATTGTGTGTGGTGGCCGACCTGAAGTCACTTTACATCGAAGGCCAGGCATTCGATCAGGATGCTCCGGCCATTAACCTCGCAGCATCAAAGAACTGGCCTTTGACCGCCGTCTTCCCCGGGGCAGATGGCGAGTCGATGGTATCAGACCTGACATTGTCATTTGTGGCCAGTGAAGTGGATCGGGAATCCCGTGCCCTCGGATTTTACATCGACCTGCCCAATATCGTGCTTGGAGAAAAGAAGAACCGTGAAGGTCAGCGATTCCTGTCATGGAAATACCGACCGGGCCAGCGACTGCAGCTCCTTGTGCCGGTCGAGGAATGGCCGGCGGAAATGATTGTGCCGATCGACGCCGTCGCCCGAGATGGTGTGGACTGGTTCGTGTTTCGACGAAATGGAAAACGCTTCGATCGTGTTCCTGTTCATGTCAGGTATCGGGATCAGGCAAACGTGGTCATTGCCAACGATGGAGCCGTATTCCCGGGCGATGTGATCGCGCTGCGTTCTGCACATCAGATGCAAATGGCCATCAGAAACAAATCCGGAGCCGGAGCTGATCCCCATGCGGGCCACAGCCATTGATTTCGCAAAGTCTGAATCCCGCAACGACATGTCGACCATCATCGAGTTGCAGAACATTGGAGATCAACTTTGGGAGAATCCTCGACCTCGCAGCCGGTTGACACAGGCTTCCTCAGAGGAAGCGGCAATTGCTCCGGAGGCTCACTCTGTCGATCAGAATCGTCGTCGCAGGCGCATCTGGCAGACCTCCATGAAATCTCACCAGCGGCTTTTCCCCATTCGTTGATTGACGTCTGACCATAAACCATCGCCCGCCATCGTCCCATCTCAACCGTTCCCAATCGGCATTTGCCATGTTAACCGCCATCATCCGATTCTCACTGAAGCATCGACTACTCGTCATTGTCTTCGCCTGCATTCTGACAGCCTTTGGTACGTCAAAAGCTCTCCAGATGCCGATCGATGTCTTTCCGGATCTGAATCGGCCACGAGTCGTCATCATGACCGAAGCTCCGGGGATGGCGCCTGAGGAAGTCGAATCACTGATCACGTTTCCGCTGGAAACCGCCATGAACGGAGCCAACGGTGTCGAGG